>CAZOLK010000298.1:0-6593 GCA_964580325.1 uncultured Verrucomicrobiota bacterium
GTAATTGCCGCCGGCCACCACCGCGCTGGGCGCATCGGCCTTGTTGTAATAGCCTCCAGCCACGGTCGCATACAATCCATTGGTGGAGATGTCGTTACCGATCCCGCCGCCCACGACGCTGCAATCGGCGCGCGCGGCATTGCCGACCAGGCCGGTGACGATAATGGAATAGCCGCCGCCACCGGCCACCACGGCACCGCCACCCGAAGCCAGGTTCCAGCAACCGCCGCCCACTGTGCTGTAATAATTATCGGCTAGGTTCTCATAGCCGCCCGGAACAGTGGCGTAATCGGCGTGCGCCCCCTGGTTATGGCCGCCGCAGACCGTGGCCGCATAACCCATTGCGGTATTGCTGATCCCGCCGACGACCAGGGCATAGCCGCCCTGCTCCTGGTTATACCTGCCACGCGGACCTGTGACCAGGGCATAGGCGGCGCTGGTCAGTCTTTCGCGCGGGGCCAGGGTTTCTTCATCAACCTTGACTTCCAAATACACCGCCGATTGCGACAAGGCCTGCTGCAGAGATCCTGTCATGGTCTGATCTCCGAGATATGTGGTGAACAGACCGTCCACCACGACCACAGCCGGATTCACATCGTGGTAGAGCGGTTCGCCGCCGGTTTCGTCGGCATAGAGCGACAGGGTCAGAGCAACGGTATCGTTTACCAGGTTGGTGCCGTCAACCAACCGCCCCTGGTAGGTCAACAGTTCAGGGGGCTGGGCTGAAATGCGCAGCGTCAGGACATAAGAACTTATGATATAGCTGAAAATGCGGTATTTCATGGTTTCTCCTAATCAGCTTCAACAGCAATCGAATAAAAACGGCAGACCTCGGACAGCCTCAGGCTGACCGCATTGGTGCGCACGTTCCAGGCGCCGAAGCCGCCCGATTCAACGCAGTTGGTCGCCTTATGCCATGCCACAGCGTCAAGGGATTGGGCAGCCCGCACCTTGTACGCTGTTCCGCCGCGCGCAAACCAGGAAAGCGTCATCCAACCGTCTTGATACCGCATGTCCAGGATGGTCAAACGGTGTGTCGCATCGGTTGGGTTGGTGCCGGCCAGGGCTTCCTGGCCGTCGGAAAGGCCATCGCCATCGGAATCGGCCTGGTTGACCTGTGTGCTCGTGGCTGGATCAAAAGCTGTGCCGCGCACCTCGTCGCCATCGTCCAGTCCATCGCCATCGTTATCAACATCCCATATATCGGCCAATCCGTCTCCGTCATGATCCGCGCCGGCCGGGGCCGTGATCACGCTGAGAGAACCTCCTGTAAGATGAAGATCGGTACTATGGGCTGTTGTGTTGAGGGCCGCGGGTGCCAGCGCGCCACGCAAAGTCAAGGCACCGCCGGTCATGGTCCCGCCGGCGCCGCAGGATCCAGTCCTGATCGCATAATCCCCAGCTCCCGCCATTATGGATGACATAAGACAAAGCACAAACATGGCCTTACTCGAAAAAACGAAATACATATCAACCCTCCAGTTACATAAAAACACTTTTTTCTTATAGTGTAAATTTCCTTAAGCATACGTTCCCTTACAAGAAAAATCCATAACTATTCAGCAAGAGGCTGAATCCCCTGTCGTTGCTGGTTTACGATGTCCTCTAAATCACTCATCTTTTTCCCGCTTCTTTTATTTGCCTTACAAGCAAATAACGTGGAGCCGCACTGAATTATTGCAGCAAAAGCGCGAAAAATTTCGGCGCTTCCAGGTTTGTGTGTGGGGGGGGGTGGTCCAGGCATGATCGAGATGGGCTGAATAGCCGGGTGTCGGGTATCGTGCGGGCAAAGGCAGGCAGTTCGCGTCCATGCGCAAGACGCTACTGGATGCCCTGCCCCGGCGCGTTGCGGCGTGCGATCACCTTGACCGTGGAGTCGAGAGCATCCTGTTGAATATTGCCCACGCCAGTAGTTCTTGGGATAGAATCGTGTACTTGGGAAACACCCCTTATCGTACGAAAGGGGGCAACTTGTTCAGTCATGAGGACTTGGACGTGTACCAGACGGAGCTTCGGTTCATCGCCTGGTTGGAGCGCATGTCATCGCAGTTCACATGCAGTTCAGATCTGTTGTCCAAACTGGACAAATCCACAACGTCGATCATTCTGAATACGGCGGAGGGTAATGGCCGTTTCTTCGGGAAGGACCAAGCTAGGTTCCCGGGCATCGCTTACTTACAGGGCAACCGTGCAATCCTCGCGGCACTGTTAGATCTGACCGCCGCCGATTCCTGCCCGACAGCCTTATCCCCCGTAGAGGAGGGGCGCGACCTGCTCAGATGAATCGCAGCCATGCTCAGACAACTCTCAAAGGTGGTCAGGGATGACATCTACTAGCTCCCACACTTCGTCGCACGCTTTATCGGCTCTTCCACTTCGGTGGCTTGAGCATGGCCACGCTGTCCGCTCAATGAAAAATCCCCCTACAAACCCGGAAGCGCCAAATTTTCTCTTTTTCGCGATCCAGGAACACGCTATATAAGGACAAAAGATAACGAGGGTGCTTATGAAAAAGATCGAACAGGCGATTATCAGTTTATCGGACAAAACAGGCGTGATCGATTTTGCGCGCGGTCTGGTGGACATGGGCGTGAAGATTTTGTCCACGGGCGGCACGGCAAAGGCTTTGCGCGAAGCCGGCATCGCGGTGGTGGATATCGCGGAGTATACCGGATCTCCCGAAATCCTTGACGGTCGGGTAAAAACCTTGCATCCCAAGGTGCACGCTGGGTTGCTCTACATGCGTGGCAACGAGAAACACGAACAGACCATGCGCGAGCAGGGCTTTGGCCCGATCGACCTGGTTGCGGTCAACCTGTATCCTTTTGAATCGGTCACGGCGTGCAAGGAAACCAGCTTTGAAGAGGCGATCGAGAATATCGACATCGGCGGCCCTACCATGATCCGTTCCGCTGCCAAGAACATGCATAGCGTAACCGTGGTCACGGATCCGGCGGATTACCAGCGCGTGCTGTCCTGCATGCGTAATAATGAAGGCGCCACAACCCGCGATTTGCGTCTGGAACTGGCCCAGAAGGTGTTTGTTCGGGTTGCCGAGTACAATGCGGCCATTGCCGCATATCTGTCCAGACACACGCCGGCGGACGACAAGACGACCGAACCGGTTCGTCAAAGACTATGCCCGCGGCGGTACCCTGCGTGATACCCTGCGCTATGGTGAAAACCCGCACCAGACCGTGCGGCTCTACCGTGAATCGGTGGTGACCGAAGCCTGCATTGCCCAGGCCGGAGTGTTGCATGGGCAGCAGATGTCCTACAATAATTATGTCGACAGTGATGCGGCCCTGGACTTGTGTTGTGAAGTGAGCGATGTACCGGCCGCGGTCGTTGTGCGCCGCAATACGCCTTGTGGTTGCGCCACCGGACCCATGCTCGAGCACGCTTTCAAAGCAGCCGGGGCCGGCGACCCCTTGACCGGTATGGGCACGGTGGTCGCGGTCATCGCGCCCGTGGACGCGAACACAGCCACGCTCATGCAATCCTGCTTTATCCAGGTGCTGATCGCACCGGATTACAGCCAGGACGCCATGCGCATCCTGACCCATGATAACCGCGGAATTCGGCTGCTCAAACTGACCCAGCCCCTGGCCCATGCCTGGGACCAGGTGTTGCTGCGCCAGATCAGCGGCGGCTTACCGTTGCAGACTCGCAATACGAAACTGTACGAATCCTGGGCCTCGCCCACGGAACATGTCTTTCCCGACAAGAAAAAAGAGCTGGCTGTATTCGGCTTGCGCGTGTGCAAGCACATCAAATCCGACGCCATCGTGATCGTGCAATGCATTCGGCGTTATCGGACTGGGCGCGGGTCAGTCCAACCGTGGTGATGCTTGTGAACGGTTGGCCCTGGCGCGGACCCGGGATCACCGGCAGCGTGCTGATCTTCGACGCCTTCAACGCCTGGCGATATCGAGGTTCCGCTAAAAGCCGGAATCAGGCATATCGTCCAATCGGGCGGTTTCGCCATGGACGAACAGGTCATTTTCAAGTGCGACCCAATACGGCGCAGCCATGATCTTCACCGGCACGCGGCATTATAAACATTGAGAAAAAAAACGAAATCCGAAATCTGAAATCCGAAATCTGAAATCTTGACATTCCCGCCCAACTCCCATACTTTATCTAAGCAAACACTTAACATCACAACTTCTTTTTTTATTATATGATGGGAGTAAAGGAAATGAAAGCCAATAGTGTAGCAATGGGGATCTTTTTCTCGGCCATCATGACGATTATGGCCGATGAACCGAGCATCGGCAACATCAAGATTACAATGTCGGTGAATATGATGGAAAACGGTGATGCCAAGGGGCATATGACCTTGGATTTCCACCCCAAGAATTACAACTCCATCAAGGCCCGAAATCCCAACCCTTACGATTTTCTGCGGTCTTTCCGTTCCAACCGTGCCGATTACGAAATCGCACTCGAACGCTGCACCGCCAGCTATGACGATGCCCATTCGGCCGTGATGCTTGGGATGTACCAACTTGGCGCCATTCATAACCGCGGCAACGATATATGGGAGTTCGAAATGGAGGCGCAGCCCGATTTCATCAATAAAGTCGAGCGTCCGGGCAGTCGTACGACCCTGTTTTTCTACGAATCCGGCAAACTCAACGACAACCTGCCCTACAACGGGCAATTGCGCTACATGCTCCCGCGTGGCGCTACGGATGCCAAATGGGACGACAACAAGAACATCATCCGCTATAAGCTGCCCTTCAAAGGCGGATTCGGCAAACCAGACTTTTCCTATAAATTCATGGCCAAAATGCGGTTGATGACCGCCATTTATAAAATCTACGGTCTTGGCTCCGATTTTTCCGCCCAATGGGTGGCTAAAATGGTGATCCAGAACAAAGGCGCCCAGGTCATGCGCAACCTGAAAGTACGCTACAAGCTCTCCAACTATTCCGACTGGAGCCTGTGGGACAAGTTCCCCGAAGTCGTGCCTAACCAGACCATAGTTAGCCTGTACTACCCGGTGTTGGACCGCGACATTGCCAAGCTGCGCAGCAATACGCCGGCCAATTTGCTGGTGGAATGGCGCTACGAAGACGAGGACGGCGCCGTTTACGAAGACAGTGACGGCAAGCGCATCACCCTGCTGGGCGTCAACGAGTTTGTCTTCTGCAACCTAGTGCGCGGCGAGAGCTTCGGCACCTGGCATGAGGAGCACAACAATGCATCGTTGATCGCAGCCTGGGCCAGTCGCAACGATCCGGTCATCAAGCAGTTCGCCTCTATGGCCAACAAGAACGCGGCCGGCGTGGGCGGCAGCTCCAACGATAAGAACGCGCTGATGGTGCTCAAGGCCTGTTACGAATTGATGCAGATCAACGACTTCACCTATCAGCATCCACCTTCACTGGTGGATAAATCCGTCAGCTTTGACTCCAAGTTCGTCCAGAACATCAAGTTCCCGCGCGATGTGATTCGCGACAAGTCAGGCACCTGCATCGACCTGGCCATCCTCTACGCATCCATGGTCAACGCGGTGGGCTTGAAACCGCTGCTGGCCCTGATCCCGGGCCATTGCTTTCCGGTGGTCATGCTGCCCAGCGGTCAGCCGGTGGGCGTGGAAGTGACTGGCGTGGGCGGTGGTCTGCGGTTCGGCACGGCGCCGTTCGACAAGGCGCTCGAATTTGGTACCAAGGAGTTGGAGGATGTGTTGAAAGATGGGCGTTACTACCTGATCGACGTGCAGAACCTGTGGACCCGCGGCGTGGCCAATCCGGAGTTGGAAACACTGCCGGCCGACATTCTGACCCGCTGGGGCATCCGCCAATTGTTGCCCCAGCAACAGCAACAGCAGCATACCGCCCAGCAACAGCAGCCCCAACCCAGACAACCGGTTCATCCGGCGCATCCGGCCCAACCACCGGTCGGCGATATTTATTCCGGGACCTGGGGCGGCATGGTCACGGAAACACTGGATTCCGGCCAGACCATCACCTACCCCAGTCGTCTGACCATCCAGCAACTCAATAACGGGGGGTATACTGGTTACGGCATTGCCGAAGCCAATGTACCTACGGAAATGGGTCCGGTCCATGTCCGGGTCGAGGAATCCTATGCCGGCCAGATCCGCAGCGATGTGCTCGTGTTGCAGGGTCGTGAAAAAATCATGACCCTCACGGCAACAGGACAGCGGGAGGGTATGACCGTGGGCAATTGCGTCTGCCGCCGGCAGGGTCAGAACCTGGTCGGCCGGATCGGCAACGACGAGGATGGCTACATGGATTTCAGCTTTGGCCCTATCCAGCAGCAATAGTATGCGATGGGACCCTGTATAAGTATGTGTGGCGGACTGGTATTTCGCCACCCATACCTACCAAGACCAGACCTATGGGGCCGCGTGAAGGAATGCGCGTGGCCTGTCTCAAAGGAAATGATGCGGGACAGCCTGGAGCACCATGACGGGCATGGAGAAGACGCTGTTTATCTGGCGGGCGATGGCGGTCAGTTTGCCGCGGGCGTATTCGCCGCCGGACATCACCGCGGCAGTAGCCTTTGCGGACGACTTGACGCCGGACCTGGCCACGCCCGACGTACTGCAATTCAATGTC
>CAZOLK010000299.1:0-6587 GCA_964580325.1 uncultured Verrucomicrobiota bacterium
TCACGCACAGCCCCATCCCGAGGATGGACAGCAGCGCTCGGGTCTTGCGGCGCGATAGCTCCCGCCAGGCGAGGTTGATATAGCTTACGTTCACGTTACTTTCCATTTAATCATCTGTTCCTTTAATAATCAGCGGTTCCCCTGCGGCCAGCCGCAGATTTACACTCGCAATCTGCTCCTCGTGGAGTGCCCGGCTGTATTCCGAATGCGCGACGAGTTTGGCAGCCTCGGCGTCGAGCAGGTCATTGATCGTGGATTTTCCAGCGTCGTATTTTTTCTGTTCGTCGGAAAGTGCCTGTTCGGTCTCCTCGACCGAATGGCGGAATGCGGTTGCACGCATCTGTGCGCTTTTGAATTCGGCGACGGCGGAGCGCACTTGCTGTTGGATTTGAAGGCGGAGCTGTTCGCGTTGTGCCTCAACCTTGAGGCGGCGGTTGTATGCGGCGGCAATCGCGCCGGAGCGCAGGCCGGAATCGAATATAGGGAACGTCACCTGAAGGCCGACCGCATAGTTGTCATCCCAGTCATCGCTCTGATTTCCGGCAGCATCGAGTGAGGAGTAGGGATCGCTTGCCCCGTATTGGCCATATTGACCGAACGCCATGACACCCGGCCAGCGCGAGCGGCGGGCCGAGGTTTCTGAGGCCAAACCGGATTCAACGAGTGCTTCCAATGCCTGGAAATCTGCACGTTGCATCAACGCTTCATTCATCAACTGTTCCACATTTGAACTGAACACGCGTGGCGCCGAAGGAGATGGCACCCATTGAATCGGAACCCCCTCGTAGCCCATGGCTGTACGCAATGCACTCTGCACATTCACCTGTTGCGCTTCAAGCTGGGCGAGTTGGCTATCGACGACCGCGAGCTTAACCCGCGTCTTGAGCAGATCGAGCCGGGTGGCCTTGCCCGCCTTCAATCTTTTTGTAAGATTATCGACGAGCAGTTGCAACGACTTGCGCGTGGCGTCCGCCGCATTCATCA
Organism: uncultured Verrucomicrobiota bacterium; assembly: GCA_964580325.1. Lineage (GTDB taxonomy): Bacteria > Verrucomicrobiota > Kiritimatiellia > CAYTQP01 > CAZOLK01 > CAZOLK01. The sequence goes on from CAZOLK010000299.1 coordinate 985, forward strand.
AATCGTCGGTCATCAGCCTCTGGTGATAGAGCGCGGTGACGCGGAACGTCACTTCGTCGCGGGTGCGCTCCAGGCTTTTGTCGGCGGCAGTCGCCAGCTTGCGGGCGGCCTCCATCCGGTTCCAGGTTTGACCGAAGTCCCATATTATCTGCTTCACTTCGATGCCGACATCGTACGTGGTGTCGCTGAAACGGGCCAGCGAGGGCGGCAGGCCGGCCAGTACCGGATGATCCTCCTGCGAATAAAGTGCATGGCCCACGAGATCGACCTGCGGCAACAGCCCGGCCCGGGCCGAGGTGGAGTTGCCCCTGGCGATGCCGGTGTCCGCCTGCGCCATATGCAGGAGCGGGCTGTGCTGTTGGGCATGATCAATCGCCTGCTCCAGCGTCATTTGTACCGGAGCGTTGGTCTGAGCAGGCGCTGTTCCAGCCCACCCGATCAGGCAGGCTACCAGCACGGTGGAAACGGTTTTGGGAGACGGGCCTTTAAAGAATTCGGCTGCACTGTCGAACACCGAATAGAGAACCGGATAAATCCAAGTAGAGGAAAAAATACCCATGATCAAACCGAAGGCCGCCACGATTCCCAGCGGCGACATACGCTCCATGCCGACAGCCAGTTCGAAGATCAGCGGAGTGAGACCGATGGCTGTAGAAGCGGCCGTCATGATGATCGGGCGGAAACGCAGGCGCACCGCCTGCGCGATGGCTTCGTTTTTGGACATGCCGTCGGCCCGCGCCGTCAGGATAAAGTCGAGCAACAGAATGGCATTGTTCACCACCGTGCCGGCCAGCAGGATCAGTCCCATGATGGCGGGCTGGCACATCGGCTTGTGGAAGAGGAGCAACCCCCACATCGCCGCCGCAACGGGAATGAGAATGGAGAGCATGATCGTCAGCGGATGGACAAACGATTTGTACATCCAGACCAGCAGGATGTAGAGCAGCACGACGCCGATGAGTAGCGCACGACCCATGTCCTGTCCTCCGGTTTTCATATCGTCCAGCGTTCCGGAAATTTCGATGGTGTAGTCGGCGGGCAACGAGAAGTCTTTCAGTCTGGCCGTCACCTGACCGCCGATCTGGGCAATCGTCATACCGCTGTTGATGCCGGTGATGTCGATGGTGTTGGCCAGACGCTCGCGGGTGATGAACGGCGCACTCTTTTCGGTGGACACCTTGGCGAAAGCGCGTAGAGGCACCGGTCCTTTCGGGGTGGAAAAGAGTGCATTCTGCAGGTCGGCGAGTTGGTTCATCTGCGGTTGGTCATATTGTACGGTGATCGGGATATCAAGCGAACCCTTGAGGCGCATGGAACTGGCCGTCACTCCCTTTACGGCGGCTTTCAGGCTGCGTGCCACGTCGGCGGGATTTAGTCCGTAAAACCGGGCCAGATCGGGATTGACCGCAATAATCTGTTCCGGCTTGTCGATATACCAAGAGCGGCGGACATCGGTGAGGCCCTTGACGCCCTTGATGCGTTCCATGAGCTGGTCGGCCAAGCGATCAAGCACTCGCGTGTCCGGCCCACTGATCACGAGATTGAGCGGCGCTTTGGTTGTCGAGAGCGGCGTAGCGCCGTATTCGGTCACAGCGAATGTGCGAACGCCAGCGATGTTGCGCAGCCCTTCCCGCCAGCGCAATTCCATTTCCCAGATGGAATCGGTGCGTTGTTTGCGGTCGGTCAGTGTGATCGTCATGACCACCGACTGGGCCGTAGCACCGCCGCCGCCAAAACTAAGCTGTCCTGGTTCGGAGCCAATCACCGTCGAGACCCACTTCAACCCTTCGCTGGTTTCACGCACCATTTTTTCGACGTCCTTGGCCACGGAAAGAACTTGTTGCGGTGTGTATTGCGTCGGCGTGTCGAAATTGATGACCCCAATCCCCGTGTCCATCGGCGGCATCAATTCCCTGCCGTTGAGCGGTTTGACCACCCGCATGGAAAATCCAATGATTGGCAGACAGAGCAATAAGGCCAATCCTCGATGTTTGAGCAGCCAAGTCGTAATTTCGGTCACCCGTTCCGTCCGCCGATCCATCCAACGGCTGAAGGGTTGCAATAATTTTGAAATGCTCTTTAACAAGCGCGGTTCCGGATGGGAAAGTACACGCACCGCGACCAGCGGAATAATCGTGAACGCCGCCACCAGCGAGGATAAAATTGTCGCGGTAATCATCATGTTGAGCGGTCGCATCACCTGCTCGGTATAGCCGCCGGCAAACATGACGGGCACCAGCACGACCACGGTGGTGAAGACCCCGGCGCAGACACCGTGAAAAATTTCTTCAGCGCCTTCAATGACCACCTGTTTGATCGGAACGTCCGGCTGTTCTTTATACTTGCGGTAGATGATTTCCAGCACCACAATCGATGCGTCCACCACCATTCCCACGGCAATGATGACGCCGGAGAGCGTGACCATGTTGAGTGTATAGGGGCTGAACCACAACACCACCAACGCTGTCAGAAACGCCATTGGAATAGAGAGCGAGATCGCCAATGCGGCACGGATATCAGCCAAAAAGATCAAAATAATGAAAATTGTCAGCAGAATGGCCTGGTAGACCGACGAACGCATCCCTTGCACGTTCAGGTCTATGATCGGCTGCTGATCGTTGGTGATCTGGAAGTGGATGTCCGGGTAGCGCAAACAGAGTTTTTTGAGTTCTTTCTTTGCGTTATGGATGGTCTGCATTGTATTTCCACCCTCGGATCTCATCACATTCATGGCAAGGGCCTCCTTGCCGTTGCCGAGATAACCGCTACGCGCTTCGAGCGTGGAAAGCTCGACCTGCGCCACATCGCGCAATAAAACCCGCCCGGCATCTGATCGCTTAACCGGCAGATTGTTCATTGCATCGAGGTCGGCGAACTCGCCCTTGACGCGGACAAGATATTCGCCATGTTCCGTGTAGACCGTGCCAGCCGGCGCGGCCACGTTCTGGCGTGCAATCTCCCCGATTACCTGATCGATCGAAAGGCCATAGGCGGCCAGCTTATCGCGATCGACCCGCACCTGCACCTCGGGCTGGTTCGCACCGAAGACATCCACATCGCCAACGCCATCCACCCGCAGCATGGCATCCATAATTTCATTCTCAGCCAGCAGGCGCACCACTGACAGGTTTTTTGGCGATCCTTCCTTCGGGGAAAGCGCGAGCGTGATCAGCGGCTTGGTGGCATCGGTAATGCGATAGTTCCGGGGTTCCATGATATCGGCAGGCAGCAGCGAACGAATGCGCGCCACCGCGCTTTGGACATCGATGACTGCCTCACCGATGTTCTTTGTATAATAAAATTCGGCGGTCACAACGGAAACCTCGTCGCGCGAGATGGACCGGATTCGCTTGAGACCGGAAATTGTGTTGAGTTCCTTTTCGATGATCTGCGTAATCTTGTCTGCCACGTCGTCCGACGAAGCGCTCGGCTCAACGGTGATCACGGTCACCTGCGGTGGCGCGGTGTCTGGAAAGAGATCGGTCGGTGTGCGGAAAAAGGCAAACAGTCCGAGCGCCACGACAACCAGCGACAGCGCAATGATGCCATACGGATTATTAATGGACGTACGCGTGAGACTCATTTTACCACCTCAACCTTGAGCCCTTCGGCCAAATTGGCCCAACCGAGGAAGGTACTGGTGACCACGTCTGCGCTGGGTTGAAGCCCTTTTATCGCCACGCGTCCCTCGCTCGCCATCACTTTCTGAACCGGATTCAGCTTGAGCACGCCGTCGACCACCGTGAAGACGACCCACTCGTCGGAGCTGCGCTGCATCAGGCTTTCACGAGGAACCGTGACGGCGTTTTCATGCCGCTGTACGATCACCTTGAGCGGAACAAACGCACCGATTTTGAACCCGCTTTCACCGGTGGCCTGGACCTCGACGCGCACCATGTGTCCGTGATCGAGACGGGGATACATGTGGGTGATTTCCAGCGTCACCGTCTTGTTCCCGCGCTCGGCACGAACCGGCAAGCCGGTCTTCAGAAAGACCACATCTTCTTGCGGCGCATCGAAGGCAATCTTGAGTGCGGAATGGTCTTCCACCACCATCAGCATACGTCCCGGGGCGGCTAAGTCGCCGGGGTCGACATTGCGAGTGGTGACGAGGCCGTCGAACGGGCTGGTCAGCTTGGTGTAGAGCAATTGATTGCGCAGGCTATCGAGATTGCGTTGTGCGGTTTCGAATTTAGAAACTGCTTCCGCGTAGCGATTATGCGTGGTGTCGGCTTCGACGGCGGAAATAACGCCATCGGCGGCCAGTGTGCTGTCGCGCCGGTCTTCCGACATCCAGAAATTACGGTTCGTTTCCAATCCCTGAATGGTGGACTCGGCGGCCTTGATCTGCGCCTGAATATCGCTGTCGTCGAGTTGCAGCAGCAGATCGTCCGCCTTGACAAAATCGCCTTCGTCGCACGGTACGGCATCGACCTTGGCGTAGAGACGTGAAGAGACGCGAGCCACTTGCCAAGCTTTGACCACGCCGAGATAGCTGTAAGCACTTTCCATCGTCTGCTGCGTCACGGGTGCTACATGCACCGAAATTGGACGCACGCCGTAGGCTTCCGCCTGTTTTGCATGCATCTTGCGTCGAGCCACCAACACGCCCATTGCTATCAGCAAAACCGCAATTACAATTATGCGTATTCCCATATGTTTCTTCATATTACATCCTTATAATTTGACCAGTCGCACTCATGTGATCTTCCCTAAGTCGGCGCGAAATCACCATGTGGTTTTCAGCGTCAGCAAGTTTGGGGCTCCTTCATCTTCGACTCACTATGCCGTGCGGTCAGCGTATAGATGCAGGGCATCAATAGCAGTGCCACGGGCATTTCAAGGAGCAGACCGCCGATGGCGCCGATGGCCATGGGTTGCAGCATGTCGCCGCCCTCGCCGATGTTCAGGGCTAACGGCAGGAATCCCATCATCGTGGTCAGGGTCGTCATGATACGCGGCCGCAGGCGAATTTTGGCGGCGTTAATGACGGCGTCGAACGGGGAAACGTGATCGCGCTCCTGCAATTCCCCAGCAAAGGTCAGCAGCAGCACGCCATCGTTGATGGTGGCCGCCACCACGACAAGTACGCCGATAATCACGGTGGCCCCGAGCGGGAACCCGGTGAAATAGAGGGCATAGACCACGCCGGCCAGGCAGACCGGGACGCTGCCCAGAATGAGGGTCGGCAGTTTCAGGCTGTTGAACTGCACGGTCAGAATGATGAACGAGAAGAAAAGCGCGAATCCGAGCACGGACAGCACGGTGTTCTTCATATCGGTCATCATTTCCGCGCTTCCGCCGAAGCTCAACTCGTAGCCGGGGGGATAATCAAGATCGGCGAGTAGGCGCTTCAATTGGGCGACCCCTCCGGCGAGGTCGCCACCTGCCAGATCGACGTCAAGCGAAACCTGCTTGACCTGGTCTTCGCGGGTGATTTCCACGGGGCCAACGCCGGCGCGCACGTCGGCAATATCACGCACGCGCAGCGTCTGACCGCCGCGCCGCATCAGGGGCAGGTTTTCGATGTCCCGCCGACTGTTGATATTGACTTCCGGCACGAGGGTGCGGATGTCGATGTATTCGCCGCCCTCGCGGTAGCG
>CAZOLK010000300.1:0-6573 GCA_964580325.1 uncultured Verrucomicrobiota bacterium
GATGGCCAGATCTTTGGGAGTGTGGAACTGGTCCCAATCGCGCGCCTCACAGAATTGCCGGACGATATCGGATAAATCCTGTAAAGATGTCTGATTTGCCATATTGGATTAGACCTCTTGTTGATGCTGATCTTCCGAACTTTTGCCCGCCGGATAATGCTGGACACACATGGGCCAATATAATCATGCGCCAATATAACATCTGCCATAAGGCGTGCAACTCAAAATTATGCTCGAGTTTCAACAGCTTCGAGAACGAAGCTGAGTAAGTCCCATGAAGCCCTGCAAGAAAAAGAAAACCCGTCATCCCGGATAATGACTCCGGAAAGACGGGTTTATCTTTTTCAAAATGGTGGAGGCGGCGGGAGTCAAAAATTGTTATTAACAATTTGTTTTTTAATTATTTATGCGAAAATTAATTTGAGATATGCCGTCAAAAATACCGTCATTTTTGTCTCTAACAACCTATAAATCGAATCTCCTTTCCTCAAATGCCAAATAACTCGTTTGTAAAAATTTTTCCAGTTTCATTATCATTGACACGTTCCGGGTCCAGATAAAATGTTTCTGCCATAATTCATGCCATGACCATTCACGCGAAAGCTGAAGACACACGAAGTTGGAGTGTTTGTTGACTATGCGATCGAGGCTGTCTTTCATAGGCAATCAAGCCAAGCGGCAATATAATATCTGCTATAAGACGTGCAACTCAAAATTTTGCGCGAGCTTCAACCCATTCGAAACCGATCTGAGTAGAGCCGATAAAACCAGCACAAAAAAAACTCCAGCCGAAGGCCAACACGTTAATTCACGCAAGCCCGGACTCTTAGCCTAGAGACGTTCTAAAGGGCATCCATTTCCATCACCCTCAAGAACCCTTCCAGGTGGTTAGGCTGTTGACTCGTACTTTTTTTAGTGTATTTTGACCCCACTCGATATATTTAAGTCGAGATACGTAACAGTGTAAATTGGTCATAAATAATTAAATTTATAAATTTTAAAATATTATTGATATAGGCTTGCCATGTTCAATCTATTTAAGAAAAAACAAACGACATCTAATACATCAAAATATGAAAAAGCATTATCCTATAATTTAAAAGATAAACCTTTTACAAATGCGGTCATATTGCGTGCAGGAAAAGAAATTGACACTAGCAAAACTTTTCTAACAGATCAATTGGGGGAAATGCAAGCTGGTAAAACAGATTCAACTCTCAAAGAATTCGTTTTTACATCAGTTGTTGCTGTAAGTTCCAGTATTACTATGATGGCTCTAGACTACAACGGTTTAACAATGGCTCTCAAACCAGACAGCTCCCAATTAAATTATTTGCCTTTGATTAACATATATAACCTCTATGTTATCACAAATATAAATAGCCAAGTAAATAATGAAGGTTTCGAGCTTGATTATATGAATTTGCTATATCAGACAACCCTCATAAATTACATGTTTCACTCAGAAAATAAGAAGGTCGAAGAGGGTTCAAAAAGTATAGAGGATTTTAAATCACTATTAGGCTCGGATAGTGACGGAATCAAAACTTGGGGTGAAGCACTTCACAAAACGACCATCCTTCATATTATGCAATGGCCTGAAGATTCACCAAACCATAAAGATACGAAACCAATGTTTGGGCAAATTCTTTCCAGTTTGTTAAAAACAATGCATCATAACACCCTATCAAAATGAATAATATTTTGACATAGTAGGTATTTTGACATTTAAATGGGTTGCGAGAGGCGTGTTCCCTATCAGCTATCTTTAAATCGGAAAATTTGGTGTCAGGCTGGTTTATGGAGTGTTTTAAGAAGCTCTTAATATGCCGATAAGTCTAACCTGGCCCTGTTCTTCTCTGTTCTTCCCCTGCTTGTCTGCGTGTTCCCGGTGCAAGCGTCAGGCATAATGCTGCAAGGTTTTCTCTTCTACTCGTCGGTGTGGCGCTGCACCCATCGTCGACCTTTGCCGGTCAATCGGTAACGCTGGGTCGGGCTGCGCGGAGAATCAGGTTGCGTGCGCTCTATCCACTCGTCTTCCAGCGCCGGGTTGAGGTAGTTATTCCGGAACGTGGGGCGGTGCGACAACCCCAAAGCCTGCATCAAATCCTTGCTGCCCAATTCGCCGGTGCCAATAGCCCAGATCAATTCCGCTACTTGGTCGGTTACTTGGTCGGTTACTTGGTCGGTAACCACGGCTTCACGGAGAGCATCGCGCAGTGCGCCCAGCATGAACTCGATAAACGGAGTAGCATCTGCCCGCTGATCGGCCACAGAAAGTGCGTGATAATAGTCCTCCTGCCTTTCACGAATTAGCGTCTCCACAGGCAGGTAGACCAATAGATGTTTCCAGTTGCGCAGGATCAAGGTTTGCCACAATCGTCCCATTCGTCCGTTGCCATCAGCAAAGGGATGAATGAATTCGAACTCATAATGAAAGATGCAACTGGCAACTAATGGATGCTCATTCGTGTTTGCCAGCCAATCCAGGAGATCCGCCATCAGCCTGGGCACACGATCAGCGGGAGGAGCCATATGTACCAGCTGCTCGCCCCGATAGATGCCAACCCCGCCGGATCTATACCGACCAGTCTCATCCACCAGCCCAAGCATTAGCAGCTCATGAGCTGCCAACAAGTCTTTCTCGGAACTGGTCTCCCAGTCTTCCATGGCTTCGTAGGTGGCAAAAGCATTGCGCACCTCTTGAATTTCGCGGGGATGTCCCAATACACGCTTGCCCTCAATAACGGCAGTCACCTGTTCAAGGGTGAGCGTGTTATTTTCGATTGCCAGTGAGGCCTGGATGGTGCGAATGCGGTTTTCCCGGCGCAAGCGCGGGGTCAGGTTCTGCTCGGCCAGTACAGTGTAGCGGCCGATGGTTTCGCCGATCTCGGCGATAAGATTTACGATCGCCGGGGTGATGGTGTAAGGTGGCTGGTAATTTTCGGGTTTGGTCATGGCGCAACCTCCCCCTCTTGAACCCCAGGCTGGCATTTCAACTTGATAAACTCAAACATCGGGCGGAAGACTTCGAAACAGGCAGCACCGATGGTTGGCACGACTTCCTTGGCGAATGCTACTTTCTGGCCATCACTGACAAATTTTATAAAGCCATCTGTCCGATCGGTATCGACAACAAAGTATTGCTCTAAATCGGGTACACCATGAAACAATAACTCGATGGTCAATAACGACCTGTTGCCATAATTACCTCCGGTATGAGGGTTGATAACCTGATTTCGAATCTGCCCATTGCTGGGTACGGGTAAAAGCATCGCGTAACTTTCATGAGCATTATACTTTTTCACCAAACACTGGCATGGATCGGTTTGCACATTTTGGCCAAGCTGGTTCCAGTCGTTGTATGCCTCATCAAAATCAAAAACAGAGAAAAACATTCGTCCCGGGTGATTTTGGTAAAGCGTATTGTCTTTAATAAGGTTGCGAAGAAATCCACAACTGAACGCATTCTGTATCTCAAAATTGCGCTCCTCAGTCTGGTACAGTTTCGACCACGCAGTTTCAAGAATCATCTCATCGGTGATCCCCTCGGTAAACAAGACGGCCCCGGTAGTGTTTTTAAGAACGTGATGAATATTCAAGCGAGCTTCACTCTCTGAAAACGAGATCAACCCTGCCGATAACGACTTAATAACATCAGCTTTCCTGACCTTCTTTGAAATGACACTTGAACCATCAAATTCAAACAGGTTGATGACGCTCTCATTGGCATTTGTGATCGTCGATGCACTATGGCTGCTCATCAGTACATGGTTGTTTTTGGCGGTGGTGTCGGTGATCTCAAAGACCTGTTTGAGAAAGTCAAACTGCCATTCCGGGTGGAGGAAGGAGTCGGGCTCATCAAGCAGGGTGATACAGTTACGGTCTTTGAACAACTCGACAATGGAGTAGATGTACACCGACTGAAATTGTCCGTCGCTGAAATGGGCAATGGTGGCGTCCACGCCACCGGTCAGTTGCAGGGGAATTGTAATCTCTGCCAACATACCCAGCGTATTCAGGTTGTCGAACTGGCGGAACAGTCCCTGGGGACTGAAATCTGAGAATTCCTGCCGGATTTTGGCGATATCAAAATAGAGGATGTAGCGATCCTCGGAAGAGAAATACCCCTCGGAGCGCACAAGGCTACCGGTCGAGGTGTTAATGCAGCCGTGGAGCCTGTCGAGAAAGGTTTTGGTGATCCCCTCCGGCTGCCAATAGCGGTCGGTTTCATCATTCAATTCGATATCAAAACGGGAATCAGAGGCGTAAACGGGCCGCTCCAAAACCACCCTCACTTCTGAAGCCACGGTTTCAATACCGAGCTTCTGGCAGATAAACTGCTTCGCCTTACAGGCATCGGGCTGCATCAGCAGCACGGTCAACAACAGCTCCTTGTATTCCGGGCCAATGCCGATGAAATAACGGGCTTCATCAAAATCCGCTCTCTTAATGCGTTTGCGGAAGGCCTCCTCATACTGCTCGACCAGGTTTGCTACCGTGTCATTATGCCCGGAGTAGTAGATCAGCACATTGTCCGGCAGCGGCGTCTTACCTATGGTTTTCCGCTCTTTGCCATTTATTGTCAGCGTGCCGGAGCTCCAAGCGATTTCGGTAGCCTTACCGTCTATCTCAAAGCCGATGCGGTATTTGAAATCACAGGCTGCCAGTGTTTTTCTGGATCCGTCCAAATGACGAAAAATCTCGATAAGCGCCTCGAACAGATTGGATTTGCCTGTTCCGTTCTTGCCAACAAAAACTTCGATAAAGCTGCCGCCATCGAAGCTCAGGGAAAACTCCCGGAGGTTCTTGTACTGGCCGATATAGAGCGATGTTAGACGCATAGCATCTCCCTATACCTGAGCCATCACGGCTGCCAGCAATTTAGTCTGTTTACCGGTGGCGGCGTCGATATGTTTTTCGAGTGCGTCGCATAGAGCCATCAACTGACCGACCTTGGCGACGATGCGGTGTTGTTCTCGGAGTGGGGGGAATGGCAAAATTAAGGTTGTAATGTGAGTCTGATTAACTGTTTTTTGGCCAGCGGTAGTAACAAATTTTCCCTCAATCTGGCGGCGAACAAGAGCCCCTTTCGAAATTACGTGCAGATAGTCAACATCGACAAATTTCAATGGTAATTGCATCCTGATAAAGTGGTCACAATAGGCTATAGGACGTTGAATTTGTTTTACCCGAATAAAACTACCTACGAGATCAACACTTCCATTAACTCTTGTTATAAGGATGTCACCATCATTGAGAAGATACCTTTCAAGTTCTTTATCTGTGAGTTGAATGCTTCTGGTTTCTTCAAGAGAAACTTGATTTTCAACTATATCGGCCAAACGCAATACAATCGTTTCGCGACCATCGTTTGATCCTCGTTTTGAAATTCCGTTTTGATATTCAGGGTTGAGGTTTCCCAACCTCACCCACTCCCACCCCTGAGGCAGTTCGTAGGGTACTTCCTCCTTCTTGATCGTCGGCAAGAACTTAGGCTTTTTGATCTTGCCAGCCTTCACCAACCGCTGTTTTTCGGCTTCGATTTCTGCAAGCAGTTCCCTGGTGGGCGGGTCGTTTGGGTCCTGGGGAACGAGGCGGCCCATGACGGCGAGCTGGAGGATGGCCTTGCGTAGTTCGGCGACGTTCTCCTTGACGGTGTAGAGTTCGCCGAAGTGCTGCCCAATAAAGTTCCAGGCACTACCAGAAACGCAGTCACCCCCGCGCCCCTTTTCGTCACCTCTGCATGCCTGTCCCCGTGCAGACGGGGAGCGGGGGTCCAGTTCTTCCGAACTGCTGGATTCCCGCCTTCGCGGGAATGACGGCTCAGAGTCGAGCAGTTGTTTGATGGCGGCGGTGTGGACGGCAAGCCGCTTCTCCTCCCGCTGTTTGCACAGCTTTCCCAGCTCATCGCAACGGGCCATCAACTGGTCGATGCGGGTAACGATGCGGTGTTGTTCGGGGAAGGGAGGGAGAGGGTGGATACTCGTTACAGCATCATCAGTGCCAAGCCTTGGCATTTTGACGCCATACATGAGGGAGTTAACATAAGCCAGAAATGCGGGGCGCTTTAGTAACCACCTGAGAAATTCAGAATGTATTCCATTGAACAGCACAATGGGCACAATCTCAGTCGTGCAAACTCCATCAGTATCTGCGACCAAAACCTTGTCGAGATAGGGACGCAATTTACCATAAAGCACATCACCTTGCTGAAAGGTGGATTTCGTAGACTTTGATTGACGTTCTGAAAACTTTGCTCGGTTCAGAATGCGAGATGTTCCCTTTTCAATATCTTCGAGATCAAGTAACCATGTCTCTGGTGCTATCTCATCACCTGAGATGTTTTTTCTACCGTTGTATTCAGTTATTTCACCAAGCCGCACCCACGTCCACCCCTGCGGCAGTTCGTAGGGCATTTCCTCCGGCTTGATAGGCGGTAGGGGCTTATTGGATCCCCGCCTGCGCGGGGATGACGAGGAGGTGAGTCGCTGTTTTTCGGCTTCGATCTCTTTCAAAAGTTCGCTGGCGGGCGGATCATTCGGGTCCTGGTCAACCAGCTTGCCCTGCATG
>CAZOLK010000301.1:0-6562 GCA_964580325.1 uncultured Verrucomicrobiota bacterium
TCTTGAGCCGTTCGAGGATGGTCGGGTTGACGATGATCTTGACAGGCAGGTCGGCACCGTCGTTGGTACGGCTGTAGCGACGCATAATTTCAGTCAAATGCCGCTGAATTTCAACGCTCATGCTGAGAGCTGATTTCACTTTTCCGCGGCCATGGCAGTAGGGGCAATCCATGTAAGTTGAATCGCGGATGCTCTCGGCGTGACGCTGGCGGGTCATTTCAAGCAAACCGAGTTGTGAGATGGGCAGAACATTGGTGCGCGCCTTGTCCGCTTTGACTGCTTCGCGCAGTTTGTTGAGCACTGTATTCTGATCGCGCTTGGATTTCATATCAATAAAATCGATGATGACCAGTCCGCCGATATTGCGCAAGCGCAGTTGTCGCGCCACTTCCTCGGCAGCTTCGATATTAACCTCGAGAATGGATTCCTCCTGGGACCGTCCGCCTTTGTGGCGTCCCGTGTTGACGTCGATCGCGACCAGTGCCTCGGTTTCGTCAAAAACAATGCAGCCGCCACATTTCAGCCACACTTTGCGCCGGAACACGGATTCGAGCTGGTTCTCCACCTCGTAATACTCGAAAATAGGTTTGGTTCCGTCATACAATTTCAGCCGGTTGCGCGCACTGCGCGAATGCTTGGCAATGACGGTTTTGAGCTGTTCGTACACTTCACGCGAGTCTACGATGATGCTGCCCACATCTTCGGACAGAGCGTCGCGCACAATGCGCTCGCCCAGGTCTGGTTCGCGGTACAGGCAGCAGGGCGACGGCGTTTCTTTGATGCCTTTCTCGATTTCGTCCCAGATATTGAGCAGAATCCGCGTATCGCGCACAAAACTGGTCTTTCGCGTGCCTGAACCGGCTGTGCGTACGATGAGACCGATGTCGTCCCGCACAGGTAGCCTGGCCAACACCTTTTTCAGTCGCAAACGTTCGTTAGTGTCTTCGATTTTGCGCGACACGCCTTTGAGCCGGCTTCCCGGCATCATGACCAGGTAGCGACCCGGAATACTGATGTTGGCGGTCACCCGCGGGCCTTTGGTAGAAATGGCTGCCTTGGTGACCTGGACCACAATCTCAGAGCCGAGGGGAAATTTCTTGACCATTTCGCCAGGTGCGTATTTCTTTTTACGCGGTGTATGATTGGTCACGCCTTCTTCGGCTTCCAGCCGGGACGTGTCTTCCGGAATCATGTCCCAGTAATGAATAAAGGCGTTCTTTTTAAGCCCTATATCGACGAAGGCAGCCTGTAAGCCGTCCTCAAGGTTCTGGATTTTGCCTTTGAAGACGCTGCCCACAATGCGGTCCTGGGTCGAGCGTTCGATCTGAAAGTCGATCAGATCTTTCTCCTCGAGTATGGCCACCCTGGTCTCCAGTTTTTCCGCATTGATAATAATCTGCTTGGGCCTCTTCTTCAAACGTGAAAAAAACATCATGCACCTCAACTTTTCAAAAAGATTTGCTTGCGTAAAAAAAGAATGGTCGATCCAGCTCATGGCCTATTCCCTGTAACGTCTTACGTAAATGGCTTGTAAAATTCCCAGGCTTAACATAGTGCTCAACATAAATGATCCTCCATAACTGAGTAAGGGCAAGGGCAGACCGGTAATGGGAACCAGTCCGATCGTCATTGCCACGTTGACAAATATATGTACAAACAACATGGTCACCAGGCCTGTGGCCAGCAGTTGACCAAACTTATCCCGCGCGCACAGGGCGATCCGGATGCCGGCCATCATAATCATGATATAGAGGCCGAGCACCACCGAGGACCCGACAAATCCCGTCTCTTCCGCAATAACGGAAAAGATGAAATCCGTGGGTGCCACAGTCCGGGGTAAAAAACCTAAGATATTTTGGTATCCCTGGCAGAAGCCTTTGCCCATCATGCCGCCGGAACCGACGGCGATCTGAGACTGCATTTTGTTCCAACCCGCGCCCAGGGGATCGCGGGATGGATCGAGAAAGACCAGGATGCGTTCGCGCTGGTAGCCGTCCAGCGCAAACCAGCCGAAAGGCAGGGCCAGCAGAGCGGCCAGAGCGAGGAGCCAGAGGTATTTGAGCGGAACGCCCGCCATGTAAAGCATCAGGCCGATGGCCGGAATCAAGACCGCCGATGTGCCCAGATCCGGTTCCATGGCGATTAACAGAAAAGGCGCTCCCATCAGCCCCAGCGCATAGCAAAGCGTTTGTGGTTGCTTGATGTTCAAGCCAGGATTGCCCAAGAAACGGGCCACCATAACAATGGTCGCGATTTTGCCGAATTCCGAAGGCTGCAATCGGATCAGCCCCGGGATCTTGAGCCAGCGCACCGAACCGTGCACGCGCTCGCCGATAAACAGCACCAGGACCAGCAGAATCAGGCCCGTGGCATAAATCTCCTCGGCATGTTTGCCCATCCATCGGTAATCGAGCAGGGCCATGAAGAAGTAGGCGCTCAGGCCCAGGATGCCCCACACGATCTGGCGCAGCCAGAGCGGATTGACCCGCTTGTCCGCGCCCTGGAAAGCGGCGCTGTAGATAAAGCAGATGCCGATCCCGATCAGGATCAGGATCGTAGCGGCCATCAACCAGTCCATGCGTTGAAGCCGGCGGCGCACCATGCGAACGTCGATCATGAGACCGGTCTCCCTTCCAGTTCAAAGATGGCGTTCAGCAACTCGCCCACTTTCGGCGCGGCGGTTGACCCGCCCGAAACGGCTCGTTCCACCATCAGCGCGATGGCGTAGCGTGGATTGCCGAACGGGGCGAACGCGATCATCCAGCCGCGTTTGAGTCCCAGCTCGCGTGCGCCATACTGGGCTGTGCCTGTTTTGCCCGCCACCTCGATGCCCGGCGTCCCGGCTTTGCGTCCCGTGCCGTCGACAGCCATGACCACGTCGCGCATGCCTCGGCGAACCACGCCGATGCGTTGGGGCGGCCAGTGCAGGTTGTTGACGATTTCCGGTTCGATGGCGTCGAAATTGGCGGAGCCTTTTTCGCCCACGCCCAAGACCAGGCGCGGACGGTACACGTAGCCGCCGTTGGCCAGGGTTGCGGCGACCACGGCCATCTGCAGTGGCGTTACGTCCAGGGCCCCCTGACCAATGGATAAATTGCAGGTATCCCCGTCGCGCCAGCGGTCGCCGTGGTTCGCCCGTTTCCAGAGGTTGTCTGGAACCAACCCGCTCTTTTCGCCGTCCAGCGCTATGCCGGTCTTGCTGCCCAGTCCCACTGCTCGGGCCATGTGCTGGATGTGTTCAGGACCGCACTCCAGCCCGAGACGATAAAAATAGACGTTACAGGAATATTTCAGGGCTTGTTGAAGGGTGCAGTCGCCGTGGCCGTAATGCTGCCAGCAGCGGAAGTGCGCTCTGCCCAAGTTGAAATAGCCGGGGCAGTGATAGACCTTGCGGCCCAGGTCCGCATCTTTCTGCAACGCGGCCATGGCCACGATGGGTTTGAAAATGCTGCCTGCCGCATAGTGCCCGCTGCAGGCTTTGTTGATCAGCGGGTGCTGCGGGTCGTTGAGCAGCCCGCGCCATACCGTACGCGACATGATCGGAATAAAAGCATTGAGATCGTAAGCCGGCACGCTGACCATGGCCAGGACATCACCATTGCGCGGGTCTATGACCACAACCGCGCCGGCGTTGGTGCTCATGGCTGTTTCGGCCGCGCGTTGGATCCGGGCGTCCAGGGACAACACCACATCGCGCCCGCAACGCGGTTCGCGCCGGATTTCGCGCATGGCTTCATCGTGGCTGAACGAACGCCGGTAACCGGAAACATCCACGCGCACGATTTCGCCGCCTGCTTCACCACGAAGGTCCTGGTCAAACACCTTTTCGATTCCACCTACGCCGGCCACTTCGGGAAGGTAATAATGATAGCGCTGTTCCGCATCCTGCTCGATCTTGGCCCGGCCTACATAACCGATGACGTGGCAGGCGCTGTTGGTCTGGGGATAGACCCGCATGGGCTGCACTTCCAGGGTTATGCCGGGAATGCCTCCGCCCTGTTCGGCCCAGCGCGCCAGCGTGGTCTGATCCATGTCGCGCCAGGCGCATAGCGAGAGTGGCAGCCTTTTCCTGATGTGATTCCAGATATCGTCGCGATCAATGGCCGGAGGCCGGCTGATCGCCTTGCTGACGCGTTCGAGCACTTCTTCGACATGCACGATGGTATTGCTCCAGGCGCCGCGCCGGCGCAGTTCCTCCATGTGGATGGAAAGATCGTAGCTTGGCCGGTTTTCGGCCAGGGCCACGCCATGACGGTCGAGTATGCGACCGCGAATGCCGGGCAAACGCACTTTGCGTATACACTGACGCGAGAAGTTCTCCTTGTAATGAATTCCGTAGGCAATCTGGATGCGCCAGAGCATGAACACCAGAAAGCAAAAGGCTGTCAGGACGCCGGTTTGGATCACGCGCAGCCGGAATTCCTCCCATGGTTTGGCGGTTTTAATATACATAGCGTTCATCCTCCGCGGGAGCCACACCCAGGCTTTTTTCGAGTCTGCGCATCAGTATGAACGTCAATGGCGCGGTAATGGCGCCCAGCAATGCCGCCCCCAGGATCTTGTGCAGCAAAATCAGGGCCTGAAAAGCGATTTCACCGGTCAGCAACAGGAAGGTCGCCAGTACGACGATCGTCAGTGCCGCGGTAAAAGCGCCGCATAGAATGTGCGTTATGGGGTGGTGCGTATAGATTTCTTGGCGATTGTTGTTGACGATCAGGGTACCCAGGCAAAAGGCAGGCGATGTGTAGCCCAGCGGAACCATGCCCATCGCGTCTTCGACCAGGCCGCACACGAAGGCGGCGGTAATGGCACTGCGCTGTTCGCCGGTCAGCGCGTAATAGAGCGTCAACCCCATCAAAATCGGTGCCTTGACATGGCCGAACGCAGTCCAGCAGGGCAGGATCGCCTGAATGACGGAGCCTATGATCAAAGCAAACAGGTAAATCAGTGTTCTCATGATGTTTCGCAAAACCGGAAATCCCCGAGCATGCCTTCGTCCAGGAAAGGCGGACAGGGGAGGGCGCGGGAGAGCAGCAGCATACCCGTTCGTCCATAGTGATCGGACGACGTGTTTTCGCCGCGTTCCATTTCATCCGGCATGCGCTCATCATCGAGAATCACAAAGACGACCCTGATATCACCCAAATTGGCTGTAGGCATTACATCCGCGGACTGATACAAGCCAAAGGTGTCTTTGTAAACTTTTTCAATGTGACCGATGAGCAAATCTTTGGGGAAAACCCCGCCCATGCCCGATGTCGTCACCTCATCCCCTGATTCGACAGGGGCGTTTTTGTTAATAAACTCCATTCGGCAAATAGGTTGTCCGGTTTTTCGGATCCCTTTGCCAAGCACTATTCCATGGGGTCCGCCCTGTTCGATACAGGCGGAAATTCGGCAGTTGGCGTCCGGCAGGATCAGAACGTCGGCGGTCTGCGGCGTGACTGAGATGACTTTGCCGATCAGACCTTCCGACGTAATCACGGCTTTATCCACCACGATCCCGCTACGTTCGCCTTTGTCCAAACGGATCGTGTGCCACCACCCGCTGATATCGCGCGCGATCACTTCGCAGGCCACCAGCCGCTGCTGGCGCGCTGCCTGTTGAAAACGCAGCGCACGACGCAACCGCATGTTTTCCTGCTCCAGTGCCTTGAGGGTCAAAATTTCGTTGCGCAGGGTGATCAATTCCTCGGATTGCCGTCGGTATTCCAAGGCCAGGTTGCTCAGTTCCCGTACGCCACTGATGGTTTCACGAGTGCCGTGAGTGAAGTCAAGGAAAATTTGTTGAAGCGGGGCCAAGCCCTCGCGGACCGTGGATTTCAGGCGCCGCGCCACTGGCCAGGGCACGTTGATGGCCACCAGTATCACGATGGCCAGGATTGCCCAACTGGAAAAATTGCGTTCTCTCAGCGCTCTCAAAATGCTACCCTTTGCACTTGCACATCCGTGGCGGACGTCAACTACGATCAGACGTGGCCACCCGGCGCAGGAAGTTGAGTTCGTGCAGCACCACACCCGTACCCTCAGCCACCGCACTCAGCGGATCGTCGGCCACATGCACCGGCAAACCGGTTTGTTCGGCAATCAGCGTGTCAATGCCGCGCAACAACGCACCGCCGCCGGCCAGCACCAGGTAGTTCTGCCATACCGCGCCGATATAGGCGCCGAACGACCCGCTGAGCTTGTCGAGCACGCGCGGCGGTTCGGGCGGCGTGTTGAACGTCGGCGAGATGTCGTAGGCCACCACGCCCAGATTGGAGGCGTCCGAGACGACGAACAGCAGGTTGCCAAGCAGGATACCGTTGCCCGATACGCCATCCACGGCCAGCGGCTCCCATTCTGCCAGCAGTCGGTCATAGCGCCACAGCCGGCCCCGGCCCGGACTCGACCCGTACTGGATCCAATTGAACGGTACCGCCCAGGGCCAGTAGATGCGATGCAGACTGCCGCCTTCCGGCGAATCCTGGTCGATCCAGATATTGCCCTCCGGGTGCGGCTGCTCGGTGTTGACGCCCGGCGAATCGAAACGGATCTCGCCGCCCCAGCTGCTGAACAGCCA
>CAZOLK010000302.1:0-6508 GCA_964580325.1 uncultured Verrucomicrobiota bacterium
GTCTGCCGAACGGCCAGGTCGGCCAGCAGCTTGTCGTTGCGGCTGGATTCCTTGTCCAGCGCTGCTTGTTCGGCATCGAGCACCTCCAGCTCGCGACGCCAGTGCTCGCTGCGTTTCTGCCAGGCGCGTTCTTCATCGGCAATCTGCGCACGCAGCGCGACCCACTGCGTCACCAGTTCCTCCAGGCACTGGACGGAGCGCTCCTCGCCGCGGACGTCTGGACGAACCGCCAGCAGCAGTGCCAGCCATAAGCAAATAAGGTTACCTGTTATTTTCATATTACACATACATACCCAAAGACCGTGTTCTTGTAAACTTACATTGAACATCCGCGTTCCCGAAAAGGAAAACACAAGCCATCTCATACACGCCATCTTATGGGTCGTGCATGATAGGCAAACCATGGGATTGCATCAAGGTAATAATGGCATCCCAGTTCCTTGTCACAAAGTATTTGCGCCATTGGATCGTGCATGCTATTTTTTTACCAAGGGCTGGATGATTGCTAATTTTTTACGGGAGAAGAACATGGAGTCAAATCCGAACAAAAACGGGACCGCGCCTTTGTGGTGGCTGAATGCTACCCAATTTCTTGGAGCTATGAACGACAATGTGTTCAAGATGTTCATCATTTTTGCATTGACGGCCACTATGGGTGGAGATACCGCGTTCGGGATTGCCAATATTGTGTTTGCCCTTCCTTTTTTGATGATTGCCGGAATGGCCGGCATCCTGGCGGATCGTTACAGCAAGCGCGACATCATTCTGGCGACCAAAATCCTTGAGATGGCGGTCATGTTGGTTGGGGTGATCGGCTTCTGGCTGGGCTGGAGCGGTTTCCTGTTCGCACTACTGTTTGCCATGGGGGTGCAGACTTCACTGTTCGGGCCGTCCAAGTTGGGTATCGTCCCGGAGCTGGTGCCGCGCGACCGGCTTTCCAGGGCCAACAGCCTGTTGGTTATGTTCACCTACCTGGCCATCATCCTGGGAACTGCGATTTCGCCGGTGCTGGCGCATAATCTGGCCGGCGATCAGTATGCCGTTGCGCAATGGTTTTGTGTTTTCTTCTCGGTTGCGGGCATCCTGGCGGCGTTCATGATCAGGCGCACCGAGCCCGTGGGTGCACAACACTCGATTTCCCCCTTTGTGCTTCCGGATATTTATGACACGCTGAAAAAAATCTGGCACGACGCTTATCTTCTGCAAGCCGTGATCGCATCCGCCTATTTCTTCTTTCTGGGCGCTTTTCTGCAGAGCAATATTTTCCCTTACGGCATAGAATACCTTGAACTGACCAAAGAGAACTGCGCCTACCTTTTCTCGCTGGGTGCTTTCGGTATTGCCTTTGGCGCCTGGGCCGCGGGCAAACTGTCCGGCCGGCATATAGAATTTGGCCTTGTTCCCCTGGGCGCCTTTCTCCTTACATTAAGCTCTTTGCTGTTGAATGCGATTCCTCCCAATGTCTATTGCGCCGCCGCCATTCTCCTGCTGGCCGGATTGGGTTCCGGTCTTTTCGTGGTTCCATTGCACGCGTTTATCCAGGATCGCTCTAAACGCGAATTGCGCGGCAAGGTGCTGGGTTTGATGAGTTTCATGAGCTGGGTGGGCGTGCTTTTGGCCGGCGCACTGCTGCTGCTTTTCAATGCGTTGAACGTTGCTCCGGGCGTGCGCTTTACGATCATGGGCTTTTTGACTCTGGTTTTGACTATTTTCTGCATGTACGTACTGCCCGATTTCTTTATCCGCTTCATTGTGCTGATCATCACCCGCATCGGTTACAGCCTGCGCGTACTGGGCCATGAACACATTCCAATCCATGGTTCGGCCCTGCTGGTGTCCAATCATGCCTCCTATGTGGATGCGCTGCTGATCATTGCCACGCAGCAGCGTCGCGTCCGTTTCATCATGACCCGCGACGTGTACGAGAGCTGGACCTGGCTGCATCCCTTTTTCAAACTGCTGGGCTGCATTCCCATCTCCATCGACGATCCGCCCAGAAAAATCGTCGATTCCATTCGCGAAGCGCGCGCCGCCTTGGACGAGGGGTATCTGGTCTGCATCTTTGCCGAAGGCGGGCTGACCCGTACGGGCACGGTACGCGAGTTCAAACGCGGCATGGAGACGATCCTCACGGGAACCTCGCACCCCATTATTCCGGTCTATCTCGGCGGGTCCTGGGGCACGATCGCCAGCTATTATCACGGCCATTTCGTCAACCAATGGCCGGCCATGTTCCGCTATCCGGCCACGGTCATTTATGGTGCGCCCCTGCCATCGGACACCCCGGCCTACAAAGTGCGCGAAGCCGTGATGGAGCTGTCCTGCGCCTATTTCAACGACCGCAAATCCGACCGCAAGTCGCTGGCCGAGGAATTCATCGTGGTCGCGCGCCAGCGCTGGAACGAGCACGCCCTGCGCGACACGACCGGCAGGGACCTGACCTACGGCAAAACCCTGACCGCGGCCCTGGCCCTGGCCGAAGTGTTGAAGAAACGCTGCGCCGGCAGCCAGAACGTGGGCGTGCTGTTGCCGCCCAGCGTTGGCGGCGTGCTGGCCAACGTGGCACTGACCATGCTCGACAAAATCCCGGTCAACCTCGATTTCACGGCCTCGTCCAAGGCCTTCACCTCGTCGATCCGCCAATGCGGCATTCATTGCATTGTCACGTCGCGCCTGTTCCTGGCCCGGATGAAAAAGCTGCCCGTACCCACATCCAGCGTGGTTTGCCTGGAGGACTTGATCGAACAGGTCGCCCAGCGCGACAAGATCCTGGCTTATATCCGCGCCGCGTATATGCCGCGCAGTATGCTGACTTCGTCGGTCTGGTTCCAGGCCGACAACATCGCCACGGTGATCTTTTCCTCGGGTTCCACCGGCGAACCCAAGGGTGTCATGCTTAGCCACCACAATATTCTGTCCAATATCGAATCGCTGCGCATGGTGTTCGAGTCGTCGGCGCGTGACAACCTATGCGCGGCCCTGCCGTTTTTCCATTCGTTGGGGTATACCGCGACCTTGTGGTACCCGCTGTTGAGCGGTTTGTCCGTCACCTATCACGCCAATCCGTTGGATGTTGCCAGGATCGCCGAAATCGTGCGCGAGCGGCAGGCCACCATGATCTTTGCCACGCCCACGTTCCTGCAACTGTACATGCAGAAAGTGCGGCGCGAAGATTTTCAGACCTTGAAATACGTGGTGGTCGGGGCTGAAAAACTCAACGAGTCGCTGGCCCGGGCGTTTGAGGAGAAATTCGGGATCTACCCGCTCGAGGGCTACGGCGCCACGGAATTGGCGCCCGTGGCCACGTTGAGCCTGCCCCACTACGATGACGTGGGCGCGTTTCAGACCGGTTGGAAAAAAGGCAGCGTCGGCATGCCGTTGCCCGGCGTGGCGGTCAAGGTTGTCGATCTTGACAGCGGCGAGTCACTGCCCCCGGGTCAAGCGGGTCTGCTGTTGATCAAGGGCCCCAATGTGATGCTGGGTTATTTGCACAAACCGGACTTGACCGAGCAGGTGCTGCGTGATGGTTGGTACGATACGGGCGATATCGCCTGTGTCGAAGAAGACGGATTCGTGCGCATCACGGATCGCCTGGCGCGTTTCAGTAAAATCGGCGGCGAGATGATTCCGCACATGGCCGTGGAAGATGCCCTGCATAAGAGCCTGGGCAGCGAACAGGCGGTGCTGGCCGTCTCCGCAGCGCGGGATGAGAAAAAGGGCGAGAAACTGGTGGTCCTTTACACCGAAGGCGTCGACGAAAAGCGATTGTACAAGGCGCTGACCGAAAACGAGTTGCCCAACCTGTGGCGTCCATCCCGGGAAGCCTGCCATCAGGTGGACGCTCTCCCGTTGCTGGGCAGCGGCAAGTTGGACCTGAAAACGCTCAAACAGAAGGCGATCAAGGCTGTTGCTGCCGAACGCGGAAAATAGGGCCATTCAAAAAGATGGTGCATCAACCACACACCAACGGCTATTGCGTTCGCTAGGTTTCGCGTTATGATGAAAGGTGCTACATAGATATATACTAATGCAAGCATGCCATTCAATACAAAAATGATTTAATACAAAAATGAGAATCTGCTATGAATAGGTAGAGGAGAGTTTATTTTGAAAAACAATCAAGTGTTAATTGCCGAAGACGAAACCCTGGTCGCCCGGATGATCGAAGGCATGCTGCGCGAGCTGGGCTACGAGGTGGTGGGGCGCGCCGCGGACGGTGTGCAGGCGATCGAGATGATCAAAAAATATCGTCCCGATGTGGTGCTGATGGATTATAAACTTCCGGAAATCAACGGGGTGGAGGTCACCCGACGTGTGCATCGCATCTGCCCAACCCCGATCGTCATGCTCACGGCCTACGACAAACAGGAAATGGTGGATGAAGCCACCGCAGCCGGCGCCGGCTATTATCTGGTCAAACCGCCCAGCAAAGGCGAAATTCAGCGCGGTATCAACATCACCATGGCCCGTTTTGCCGATTTGATGAAAATGCGGCGCTTGAACGAGGAACTGCAAGTCCAGATCACCGAAAAAGAGAAAACCCAACGCAAGCTCAGGAAAACCCAGATCCACTTGGAACAGGTGATCAAGGATTATAAACGGACTCAGGACCTGTTGCACGAGCGGATTGTCGCACTGACCCGGCCCATTACCGATGTGGGCAAATTCGAGCTTTCGGACATCATTTCGCTTAAAACACTGCAAAACCTGCAAGATGCTTTTTATGAGTGTTTCAATATTCCTTCCATCATCTGCAAACCCAATGGCAAGCCCATTACCCACACTGGTGGTTTTTCCGATTTCTGCGATATTGTCCGTTCTTCGTCCGAAGGCGCCAAAACCTGTCAGGCGCTGCACAAGAAAATCGTGGCCAAGGCTTTTATGGAAGGCCCCAGCATCCAGCGTTGTTGCGCGGTTCAGGAGCACATCCGCGGCGTGGTGCCCATCCGCATCCTTTCCCGCCACGTAGCCGATTGGATCATCTTCCATATCGTCGACGGCGTGATCGACTTGCAGAAAATCCGCGAATACGCGCACCGGATCGGGGTTGACGAGGAAGCCTTGCTCGAAGCCACCCAGCATTTTACCCGCATGCCTCAGAAAAAGATCACCGATGCCTTGAAATTCCTGGATGTGCTGGTACACCAGATCACGGTCCTGGGTTTACAGAACCTGATGCAGGCCCGCAATGTGCACCTGCGCAAACAGGCCGAGGAAACCTTGAAGCAAGAACGCAAACTGTTTATTGACGGACCCGTGGTGGTCTTTAAGTGGAAAGCCGACGAGCGTTGGATCGTGCAGGAAGTTTCGCCCAACGTGGCCCAGTTTGGTTATACGCAGGAGAAGTTTAAGCAGCAGGATATCTCTTTTCTGGATCTCGTGCACCCGGAAGATCGGGAACGCATTGTGGAAGAGGCCTGCAAGCATGCTGAGGAGGGGCGTTTGTCCATGGATCTCAGCTACCGGATCTGTTCGCCTGACGGCGAAACCTATTGGGTGCACGACTTCACCATGATCCATCGCGACGCGGAACAGCGGATCAGCCACTACCACGGCTACCTGCTCGATATTTCACGTCAGAAAAACGCAGAACGTCAGTTGACCGACACTAGCGTCAACCTTGAACATGCTCAGCGGAAACTGCGCGAAAAGGAACGCCAGATCGTGCACCAGGAGCGCCTGGTCTCCCTGGGGCAAATGGCTGTAGGCGTGGCGCACAGGATCAACAACGCATTGCAGCCCATATACTTGTCCGCCTCGCTCCTTAAAACCAAGCATGACCTGATCGAAGACCGTCAGCGACTCGGCGAACAGGCCCAATTCATACTGGAAGCCTCGCAGAACATCACCGACCTGGTGCAAAGCATGGTGCGTCTATACAAACCGGGCATTGGCACGGAAAACACCACGGTCGACCTGAACAAGCTGATCCACGAAACAATCCAGTTTCTGCACCCCAAGTGGAAGGCCGAAGCGCAGGCGCGTGGCGTGAGCATCAATATCCTGACCGATCTCCACCATCCCTGCCTGGTGACCGGCGTGGAAAACGATTTTCGCGAAGTGCTGATCAATCTGATGCTCAATGCCATCGAAGCCATTTGCCAGGACCAGGGCGTGATTATCATCGGTGCCCAATGCATCGGCGGCATCATCAATATGAAAATCAAGGACAACGGTGAGGGCATGAGCGAGTCTGTCCGCGATAAATGCCTGGAACCGCTCTTTTCCACCAAGGCGGACACGGGTTCGGGCGTGGGCTTGTCCGTGGTGCAGGGCATTGTGCGCAGTTACGGCGGTGAAATGGAGATCGAGAGCGCCGAAAAAGTGGGCTCCAAGATCACCATCCACATCCCGGCCGCACTCTGCTCCGAGCAAGAACGGGGCATACGTGATTGTGCCTCCCTTTATCCGAGTTTTTATAGTTAGGGCGCGCCGAAAAATAACCTATAAGATTTTTTTTTCATTTTTTCTTTCCGAAGGCAGGATTGAATAGTTCCATTCAGGGTGG
>CAZOLK010000303.1:0-6417 GCA_964580325.1 uncultured Verrucomicrobiota bacterium
CCATAGGGACCGGCTGCGCTGATGCGGATTCGGGCACGAGCAGCGGCACGCTGGACGTCGCTGCCGTAGCCAGGTTTGTTTGATATTGGCTCAACCCCTCGTTGACCGCAGCAATGACATCACTTGGCGTACACGGTTTCTCCAGGCAACGCCACAGACATCCCTGGTTCAGCAATTTGATCATGGCGGTCTTGGTGGCGCGTGCGGTAACCAGGATGCTGACAATGTTGGAATTGAACTGTTTGGCTTTTTCCACCACGACAGTCCCATCGCATTTGGGCATTTCCAGGTCGCAAAGCAACAGCGCAATATCTTCGTCTTCCAATATGCGGATGGCGTCTTCAGGTGAGCTGCTCAAGATGATTTCACAGGGAAAATATGACGACAGGAGCTTGCCCATAACTTCGACTATGGACACTTCATCGTCAACAACCAGTATTTTGTATTGGGAGATATCCATGCAAAAATTATTGGTTAAAGCAGCAGAGTTGTCAAGCGGTTCTTGATATCTTTCAACTCTTCCCAACCACGTTCACGATAGTGCCGGTAGCGGTCCGCCTTGGACATGCGCCCCGTGACCGCGACAGACGGCAAAATGCCGAAATTGGCTTTCATAGGCTGAAAAGACGCAGCCTCGGCATGACTGATATAGTGACATAAAGCCCCCATCATGGTCGTGGGCGCCAACGCCAGCGGCGGCAGACCGCGAATGGCCAGGGCAGCGTTGCAACCGGCGACAAACCCAGTGCCGATATTGCCCATATAGCCTTCCACACCTGTCAATTGACCAGCCAGGAAAAGACCGTCACGCTTTTTACAACACAGACCGGCATCCAGCAAAACGGGTGCATTGATAAACGTGTTGCGATGCATGTGCCCAAAGCGCACAAAAATCGCTTTTTCCAGGCCCGGAATCAACCGGAAAATACGTTTCTGTTCAGGATAGGTCAAATTGGTCTGACAGCCGACCAGGTTGTATAAATCGCCGGCAATGCTGTCCTGGCGCAACTGCAGCACGGCATAGGGGCGTTTGTCCGTGCGCGGGTCGCGCAATCCGACCGGTCGGAACGGACCGTAGGCCAGCGCATCGCGACCGCGGTGCGCCAGGATTTCAAGCGGCAGACAACCTTCAAAAAACGTGTGCGCGCCACCACGTACGCCTTTTTCCATGGCCTGTTCAAAAGACCGCAAAGGTATGCGCTCGGCAGCGAGCAGGGCATCGACAAAAGCCTCGTAAGATGCACGGTCAAAAGGGCAGTTGATGTAATCGCCTTCTTCAGATTCCCCGCAACTGTAGCGGGAAGCGCGAAAAACCTTGGTCATATCAATGCTATCAGCCTGCACGATGGGTGCGAGCGCATCGAAAAAATAGAGATTTTCGCACCCCAGGATGCACTCCAGTTCTGCGGCAAGACCCGGCGACGTCAACGGGCCGGAAGCCAGAATGCAGTGACCGTCAGGCAGGACCGCAACCTCGCGGCGCTCAATACGGATCCGCGGATGCTCGGTCAGTCGCTGCGTAACCAGGTTTGCAAATGCTTGCCGGTCAACGGCCAGCGCCCCGCCTGCCGGTACGGCGCACGCATCGGCGCATGCTGGCAGCAAAGCGCCCAGTTCACGCAACTCATTGAACAACATACCCGTAGCACGGTCCGGCAGCTTGGATCCCAGGGAATTGGAGCAGACCAGTTCCGCCAGTTCACCCGTAACATGCGCTCCGGTCATGACACCCGGTCGCATTTCATACAACGTGACCGAGCAACCCAGGCGGGCCGCCTGCCAGGCCGCTTCTGCACCGGCCAAGCCGCCGCCGATCACTGTAACATCATTTACGTTATCCGTATTTGTTTTTATTGCCTAAACATCCTTATTCTGACAAGCTGAACAGGTCATCTTTTTAAAGAATAACAAAAAAAGAAGCAACGCGGAACTTGCACATTTTATCTAAACGCACATAGTGATTGGTGGGAGAAATAAAAACAGGATGAAAGTTATTCAATTTCTATTGACCGTGATCGGCGCTCTGGCAGTTTGTCTCGCCGTTGCAGCCGCTATCTACGTCTTCGGTTTCAAGGGCGGTGAAGTGCGGTTGGACAAGATACCGGTGCTCACGCCCGAAATGCTGCGTGCCGCTGAGGAAATGGGACGTAAAATATCCGAACGACTGACCTGGATCATGCTCGGTTTTGCCGGCTTTCTGCAATTGCTGGCCTGGATCGCGGCAGCCGGAAAACTGCGCGAAATCCGCGGGAAAGCCATGCCTGTCGAAGCGCGCCTGATGCAGCTCGAGGCCATCGGCATCTATTTTGACTTGCCGCTCTATTTCGGGCTGCTGGGCACGGTGCTATCCTTTATTGTCATTACCATCTATCCCGACGCAGGCCTGTTGTTCGCCTATGTTTCCACAGCTCTGGGCATCATGGTTTCGGTGATCCTGCGCCTGTTTTACCTGACGCCCTATCAGCAAACGCTCATTGCCCAGCGCAAATTCAACCACGAAAAAAACGAAAATCGCCAGGAACACAATAAACCGCGCAGAAATAAATCGCAAAAAGTGGTGCGGTCCTGATCATGAGAAAGTCCGTCTTGATTTTAATGCTCGATGTGCTGGTTTTGTCGGTCTTGTCCATGATCGTCGGCGAGCGGGGCTCGCAATATCCGCTGCCTGTCTATCGCTGGGCTAACGTGGTTGAGCAGGGCATGGCCAAAGAAGACGAGTATCACGACCGGATCGCCCTGCTGGAACAGCAACTGGATGAACGCCAGGGCTTACTCAAAGAAGCAGCCGAAAATATGCGCAAAGTCCGCGAACAGGAAAACCGGACTCGGCTCGAAGCCGATTTTGCCAGAAAGAAAAACCTGGATCTTGCCGGCAAAATCGATCAAATGGAAAAGCTACTGGCCCAAACCCATGCATCACTCGAGCAGGAACGTAAAAAAGTGGAACAGGCCACGGATCAGAAGCACCGCACGGAAATGGATGTGGCGCTGGAACAGGAGAAGCGCAAACTGACCCGAGAGGAATTGGCACGGCTCAACCAGCAACAGCAGGACGCCATGGCCAGAATTAAAGACATGGAGAAAAAAGTGCGTGAAGCCGAATTCCAGGCGAAAATCGCACGCGACCGCCAGCAACAGGCAACCGCACGCATGCTGGAACTTGCGCAACGTGAAAAGCAGACCCGGAACCAGGTCGCGGTCAGCGAACAGAAACTGGAGCATAAAGAGAAGCAGATCGAAATGCTGTTGAATAACGCGCGCACAGCCGAGGCCGATGCGCGCAAGCGCGAGTTGCTGGCCCTGGCCGAAATGGAAGAAGCGGTCAAACGCGAGCAACGGGAACGCGATGTGGCACGCGAACATGAAGAAGCGCGTAAAAAAGCAGAACAGCAGGCGCGCACCTCACAAAATTATATCATTCATCTGCACCAGAACCTGGCCGATGCCAAAATACGCGAAAAACAAGCCCTGTCCCGTATGGAAGTGGCCCGGGAAAAGGCTGAGATGATCGAAGAACGGCTGGACGATCTGCGTACGGACCGCAAAGGCTCGCTCTGGGTGCTGCGCGATAAGGCGATCCGCCACCTGATCGTGATCATGGTCGAGGAGGATTTCGGCTCAATAAACGACCTAAAGGATGTCGATTTGTACCTGCCCTTGATCAAACTGGGTGAACAGTGTTTTCTGCCATCCCATTTTCGCGGCTTGGAACTGGACTGGTGGGAAATCCACAACGACAGCGAGATCGTCACCTTGCGCTATACCATGGAATGCATAGGCGAAGACCGAACCACCCGCGATTTGACCCAACCCATTTTTGCACCCGATACCGAACCACGCTTCTGCCTGATCCCAGTGCAAGGTTCGGATGCAGCCGATGCCCTGGAGGTGAAGGGCATCGAAGCTATAAAGCAGGAGCGCTTGCAAACCGCCTTTCTTTTTCCTCAGGACAACCCCAACCGCGGCATCCAGGTCGACCTGACGCCAACCATACAAGGCGATTACCTGATGATCAAACCATCCGATTCCAAAGCAAAGCTCAAACCTCGTGAAGGCGATTACCTGTTGACCGACACGGGGCGTTTTGTCGGCATAATGGTCACAAAAGAAAAATGCTATGTAATGCCCAAAACCATGTTGCCTCACCCAGCGCGAGGAACATTTATCCCTTTGCGACAAAACGAGAAAAACGCCATATTCAAAGCCTTTGTCCAGGCCGCGGACAACGTGCGCGATAAAATCCGCAAGCTCCCGGATGAAAAAGGATTCCGACTCTTTTCGCGCTGACGGTTTGCGCTATCGAGCATCGAACAACGCATAGTTCAGTTCATCATCCCCGCTGTTCGCTCAACCGATCCAGACGCAAACGATGGCGTTGATCGAACAGGCGCTTGGAACCGAGCCAAATCGCCGCGATACTTCCGAATCCGGCGCCGCTGGCGATCAAGTACATGATCAGAATCTGATATTTGACCGCATCCAGTGGATTGTTGCCGGCCAGGATTTGACCGGTCATCATACCGGGCAGGCTGACCAACCCGATGATCGACATGGTGTTGATCAACGGGATCAGCGCTGAACGCAGACTATCGCGACGCACGTCATGGATGGACTGCTGCCAGGTCTGTCCCAGGGTCAACCGCGTTTCGATAATCTGGCGCTGCTCCCAGGTGGTTTGGGTCAAACGGTCTAGCCCCAGCGCTATGGCGGTCATGGTATTGCCCAACAGCATGCCCAGCATGGGGATGCAATATTGCGGCTTATACCAGGGATCTACATGCACGATCACCTTCAAGGTCAACAACATGATGGAAAAAGACGAGATAAACATGGACGTGGCGCCTACGCCATAGCCCCACCATCCGGTGAAACGTCGTTTCTGACGCCGCATCACTTCGGCGCCGGCGATCAACAACATGACCAGGGTCATAACCAGGATCCAGAGCGGGTGCGCGACATTGAAAATCCAGTTGAGCACAAACCCGATCAGGCTGAGCTGCAGCGCGGTGCGACAGGCCGCGATCAGGATTTTTTTCTCCACAGCCAGTTTCATGCGGAACGACAGCGCCGCAATGGCAATGACCAGCATGGCAGCCACCGAAAGATCCAGCGGAGTCAGTTGATATATCATGAAGCCACCTCCGGCGGTGCAGCCTGATCCGACGCTACAACGAGTTGGTTTTCGCGCAACATATACAGACGAGACGTTACCCGGCGCAGCTGGTCAATATCATGGCTGATCCACAACACCGGCGCCTGGTGTGTGCGGCGATACTCGGCGATCATGGTTTCGACTTGGCCCATGTTAGCCCGGTCCAGGTTGGCGGTCGGTTCGTCCAACAACAACGCATGCGGTTTGCCGCGCAGGAGCCGCAAAAGCGACAAGCGCTGCTTTTCACCGCTGGATAGCCGGCTGATGTTCCATTGCATCACTTCCGGTCCAAATCCCAGCTTGTTCAGCGCTTCGCCGTCTGGTTCGTCATCAAAATGCGGTCCCACCGTATCGTACCACCATTGGCTCTCCGAAGGCAGCAGTCCGACCATACAGCGCCATTCCGGTGCACTGACCATGTCACAGGCCCGATCATCCAGACGAACCAGCCCCTCATGGGGATCAAGATCGCACAACGCACGCAACATCAAACTTTTACCCATGCCGGAAGGCCCGGTCAGGCCAACGCACTCGCCAGCCGCGATTTCGAGCGAGAAAGGCCCATAGGTTCGATACGTCAAATCCTGGATGCTCAGTATACTCATACTTGTTGGATTATGGGGCGTATATACCAAAGTGCAAGTTTTTGTTGCTCATTTCAGCGAAGCAAGTTCGTATAGCGCGCCTTCCACAATAACGGCTTCCCCCCCCCCCAGCGACAGTTCGCAGGGAACCGTGAGTATCCTCTTCCCATACCTCGCGGAAACCGGAGAGCCAGGCAATTTGAATACGGCGACCATCGTTGTCAGGCACATCGTTCCAGGTTTGACTGGAATAGATCTGGCAATGCAGATGCCGATTGCCGTAGTCGGCTTGGATACTGTCGGCGAGACACACTGCTGCGCGGCTCCCTGCATTCCTAGATACAGCCGCACAGCGCGCTGCTTGCTGCTGCTGGGCGTCCGACTGATTCTTTGATGCCAGTTTATCAATGAACAACGCCAGGCTGCCCGCTTCGCCGTACTTATCGCAAAATCCAGATAATAACGGAGCCATTTATTATAATACCCGCGTTCCAACTTGGCGACCTTGGCAGAATCCATCGCCTTAACAAATCGCCGCATCGTCTCATCCGGCACACGATACATAAAAAACATCTCGGTATGTATATCATCCCATCTGGAGTGATAGGCCGCAAAATGCCAAAATATTAAGCCTCTTCCGGCGATTGCATGGATGGTCGCCGAGAACATTGGCTTCAACTC
>CAZOLK010000304.1:0-6408 GCA_964580325.1 uncultured Verrucomicrobiota bacterium
ATTCGGTGATCGCTATGGTAGAATCCATTTTATTCAGTGATCGCTATGGTAGAATATTGTATAAACAGATTACAGATTGAAGAAAGGTGAGTAACATCATGGAAACATCTAAACCCATCACCGGCATAAACCGCCGGGACTTCATCAAAACTGCGGGTGCGGGGGGGGCAGCCCTTGGGATCGGCTTCCCGAGCATCATCCCCTGTCGCGTGTTAGCGCAAGGGACCTCGCCCAATTCCAAGATCGGCGTAGGCATCATCGGTTGCGGCAGTCGCGGGCAGACGTTTTTCCAATCTGACAATAATGCGCATTGCGTGGCGACTTGCGACCCGGTTCGGGCCTAATGAAAGCGCAAATGAAACCCAAATCCCAAATGAACAGAAAGGTGAGACAATGAGAATCAGCATGCTGATTGCGGCGGTATTAGTATGGATCGGACCTGATCTGAAAGCGGAGGAAAGTGGTGGAGCCCCATTTCCGGCGCCACGGGACCAAACGGAACTGGATTTCAGGATAGGGGAACTGCATCGGCGCTACGAGCCGAGTCTTCCGGCTCCCCTCCAAGACGCGGGCGAGGCAGGAGACCACAAAAAAGCCGCCGCGCAGTGGAAGCCGGATCTGGATGAGTCGGCTTGGCGCCCAATATCTGCCCAAAACGCGCCTCAAATACCAAATACCGTGAAAATCAAAATAATCAATAATCAATAATCTAATATAAAGGAAAACAAGATGACAACAGGCAAACGCTTGACAAGCAATTTGATAATCATCATGATGCTTTTGGTTCCGGCAGCATACGGACAAACAGCAAAAGAGATTCTTCACCGGTCCGGCGTCAAAGGCGGGCTGGTCGTCCTAGCCGACTGTGGCGACTATAAAGCCGCTCAGGAACTGGCTAAGGCAGGACCATACATCGTCCACCGACTCTTGCGAAATTCGCAAGATTGCATCGACGATCACAATGGGTTATCCAACGAGCATATCTATATCGGCGTTTGGGACGGGAATAGCCTCCCCTACCGCGACGGCATAGTAAACATCCTTGTTGCCAATGAACCTTCCATTAACAAAGCGGAGATAGAACGCGTCCTCGCTCCCGGCGGTGTCCATCTTGCTTCAAAGGAAGTTTTCACGAAACCCGTTCCCAAAGAAATGGACGATTGGACCCACTTTCTCCACTCGCCGGATAACAATGCGGTGTCGCGGGATATACTGGTGGGGCCGCCGAAGGGTCTCCAGTGGTGGTGCGGGCCGATCAATACCCGCCATCACGAGTTCAGCAGTTCCTTCAATGCCATGGTCTCGGCCGCAGGTCGGGTGTTTTATGTTCAGGACGAGGGTTCGCCGAAGGATATTTTCCTGCCGGCGAAATGGACGCTGAGAGCCCGCGACGGCTATAATGGCGTTATTCTGTGGAAGCGGGAATTGAATGGCTGGATTGACACGATGTTCGGTTACAAGTTCGAGCAACCTTCATTCGTTGCCCGCAAGCTCGTGGCGGTGGGTGGCGAGGTGTTCGTCCCCTTGCGCGAGAACGGTCCGATCTCAGTCCTAGATGCGGCAACGGGTGAAATCGAACGCACGCTCGAAGGGACGGAGGGCGTCTATGAGATGCTACTCGATGGCGGCACGCTTTACGCCGTGGCCATGACCGCCCCCGCAAGTCAAGTCTTTGCCGCTCGTCGCATTCCTGGCGGGGATCGTGCGCTGTTGGCTGTAAACCCGGAAAGCGGAAAGATCCTCTGGAAACGCACGGTTCCGAAAGTAACTCAAATCACCCTCGCGTCGGGAGTGGACGCGCTTTACTACCATGATGGCGAATCCGTAGCGGCCATCAAGAAAGCGGACGGCTTACCACTGTGGAAATCGGAGCCGGTAATGACGGATAAATATTTTCTTGGGAGAACCCATCCCGGTCCCACCTTGGTCTATCAGGACGGCAAGGTCTTCTACAGCGGAGGCACACGCAAGATGCAGGCATTAGATGCCGTTGGCGGCAAAGTGCTCTGGACATCCGAGCATCTCAACAGCGGTCATACATCTCCGGAGGACATTTTTGTGGTCAATGGCCACATCTGGCATGCGAAACTAGATGCAATTAGCTCAGAGTGCGGTCCCTATGCCGTCACGGACGCCACCACGGGGGAGATCACACAGCGGTTTTTATCGGAGATCAAAGATATTCACTGGTTTCACAGCCGATGCCATCGTGGCAAAGCCACTGTTAAATACTATTTGAGCAGTCATACCGGTATCGAGTTGATGGACATGAAAACCGGCGAGTTCGACTATAATCATTGGGTTCGCGGCGCCTGCCAATACGGCATTATGCCGGCTAACGGATTGATCTACGCCCCGCCTGACCCCTGCGCATGCTATGAGACCGCACGGTTACGCGGCATGGTTGCCCTGACCGCCGATAACGCATTCAGCGACAAGATGCTGGGAAACGAACACAGACTTTTCAAGGGCGAGGCTTGGGAAAAAAGACAAGGCGTTTCCTTTGAGTCGTCGGCAAGCGATTGGCCGGCTTACCGTCATGACTCTCAACGCTCCAGCTCGACCCCTATTGAAATTCCGGCCTCTCCGGCTCTGGCGTGGAAACGACAGGCGGGGACGGCCCCCACGCCTCCCGTCGCCGCCAACGGCAGGGTATTCGTCGCCGACCAGGCAAGCGGGATAGTCCACGCTTTCGACGGAGCTACGGGTGCCGATCAATGGACTTTCACCCCTGGCGGCCCAGTCAATTCTCCTCCCACCTGGTTCGAAGGTTTCCTCTATTTCGGTTGCGCCGACGGGCAGGTTTATTGTTTGGATGCGGCAAACGGCGCACTAGCCTGGCGTTACCTCGCCGCGCCCGCTAACCGCCACATGGTTCACGATAATCAATTGGAGAGCGTCTGGCCGGTCTTTGGCAGTGTGTTAATCGCCAAGGAGCCGAATAGCGGTAAAGACGCAGTCTGGGCTTTGGCAGGACGCAGTATGTTTCTCGACGGCGGTCTTTTTCTTTCACTTCTCGACGCCCGCACGGGCGAACGCCTGGCTTTCCATCGCTACGACGACCGCAATCCGCTCACTGGCGAAGACCTCCAGTTGACCGATAGTTCAATAGTACAAGAGAGCACTTTTCGCATGCCCTCGTCTCTTAACGATATCCTAATCGAGAACGGTGGACTTTATTTTCTTGGAACCCAAGGCTTTACCGCCGACGGGCAAAGACATAGCTTTGATATTCCAGGAGTTTTCACGGACGCCACGGGCCAGGAAAGGCGAATTGCGTTTCGCGAATCAAACTGCCTGGAAATGTTATTGGCCTGTGCTCGTTCGGATGCACATCCTAGAATTTATCCGACGGCAGGTTTTCTTGACGGTTCCGGCTTCAATCGAAACGGATGGGTCTTCGGTTCTATAGCATATACTGCGGGCAGTAAAATGTTCACCGGTCAAATATTACCCTACGGTCATATCCTCTGCCATGACGAAACCAAGGTTTTCGGCTTCGGAAGAGCCGCCGAAGACATGCTCTGGCGCCCCGCCATCAGACAACGGATATTCCGTTCGGATAAAGCACCAGAAGTGAAAACCGATGAGAAAGCCGATTTCAAACAAAAATGCGGACAACTAGAAAAAAGAGTTAAGACCGATTGGGAGATCAAGGCACCGATTTTTGTTTGCGCCATGCTCAAAACTAGATCGCATCTCGTCTGCGCCGGACCGCCCATCCTTCTCGACACCACGGAAATAGAAGTCAACAAACTACTTAACGGCACTAAGCTTGACGAGCAGACCCTCGACAAACTGGCTCGACAACAGGCGGGGTTCGATGGCCAACTAGAATCGCAACTTCTGATTTTCGACGCCGCCACCGGGAAAGAAATGCACTGCGTATCGGCCCCTTCCGCGCCCGTCTTCGACGGGCTAGCCGCCGCCAACGACAAACTGTATATGGCGCTGACCGACGGCTCGGTCGTGTGCTTCGGCCAGGAATCCCAGAATCCAAACGAATGAAGAAATAGAAATAGCAGCGCTGTTTTTCTTCAAATGAATAGAAAATAAAATGAATGGAAAATAGCGCAACCTGTCGCGGCAAAACGGCGAAACTTTCTGATTCGCTACCACGACGGCTCGAAGAATTCTACGACTTCAAACTGGATCCTAATGATGGAGCAATCTCGCGATGAATCCGGAACACAGAACCAAAATGGATGACGAAAAACAAAATTATCTAACATATGAGAATGAAACAGAAAGGTGAGATAATGAGAATCAACATGATAGTTGCGGTAGTATTATTATGGATTGGATCTAATCTTGGTGCGGCGGAGAGCGGCACCTACCCGTTTCCCGCGCCACGGGATCAGGCGGAACTGGATTTCCGGATGGGGGAACTGTATCGGCAATACGAGCCGTTTCTGCAGAGTCTTCCGGTTCCCCTGAAGGCACGAACGAAGCAGGTGCTCGATGGCCCATGGAAGATGTGCGAAGAGAACCCCGCTCAGAAGTACGAAAAATATGTCGATGTCAAGAAGGCGGAAGCTGAATTCTTAAGCCGCGAAAAAGCCGCGGCCTGGTGGAAACCGGATCTGGATGAGTCCTCTTGGCTTCCGTCTGAAGTCCCCAGTTGGTATAAAGCCGGAAATAAAGTGCTGTGGTTCCGTACTCGCTTCTCTACGCCGCAGCCGCAGGCAGGGCGACGCCAGTTTCTTCATTTCGGCGGGGCGGACTACCGCGCCCAAGTCTGGCTCAATGGCGTATTCCTCGGAGAGCACATCACGGGCTTCGAGGATTTCCGGCTGGATGTGACAGATGCGCTATGTGCGGACAACATCCTCGCCGTACGTATCATTAACGGCTACTGGGAAAAAGCCTCACATGTCTGCGTGCTTCCGGCATCATTCATGTGCGCTGACAAGGAACGTTCATTGGCCCAATGGACAGGCGGCGGGCACGGCAACGGCTGCGGCCTTTTTCGGCCGGTTACCCTTGAAACAACCGGGGTCGTGACCGTTCAGCGAATTTTTGCGTGCGGTTTTCCCGACACGGGCAAAGCTTCCGTGGACGTGGAATTGGATGCGAGGGATCCTGGCGAAGTGGAAATTGCCGTCGAGATCATCCCGGAAAACTTTACCGGCTCTTCGTTCAAGGCCTCCGCGCAAGGCTTAGTGGAAAAGTCCATCGGAAGACAACATTTAGAAGTGGTGTGCCCCGAGGCGAGGCTTTGGTCTCCAGATGCTCCACATCTGTACCGATGCCGCGTGGAAATCCGACAGGACGGACAAACGCTGGATGCTGAAGACGCCCTGTTCGGGTTTCGCAGCTTTACCATAGCCCCGGGGGAAAAGGACGGCATCCGGCGTGGCCAGTGTGTCCTCAACGGGAAACCCATATTCCTCCGGGGAACAAATGTCCAGTATCTCAACGTCCCCGTGTTATGGGGCGAACGCGAGACGGCCATCAAGTCGTTGCTGATGTTAAAGGCAGCCCATTTCAACTTTATCCGGAACATCCAGCACATTCCCTTGCCAGAGACGCTGGAGTTGCAAGACCGGCTCGGGATCATCTACGAAGCGGATGTGAATTGCGTAGTCGAAACTGATTCCGACAAAGAGGACGAAGTCGTCAAATCAGAACATGTCGCTCGGATTGGAGCGAGAGTCCTTTACAACCATCCGGGATGTGTGATGATAAGTCTTAACAACGAGGGAAATTGGTTTAAGGTTGATGGCAGACGTTTTTGCGAAGCGGTTTGGGAAAGCGATCCTCAACGCGTCATCAAGCCAATCAGCGGTGGTTGGCCGACTTTGCCCAAGGAATTCTGGAGACAGCATTTCACTCGGCTGATAGAAGATTATCATGATTACAATGGCTGGTATCTGGAACGCGGGATCAAGACGGATATCCGGTTCCTCGCCGAGGGTCGGATCCATTGTACACCTGGCAAGCCGGGTTTTAATCCGCGTTCAGAAGCTATTCTATCTGGCAAACCATATTCGAAAACCAGCGACGCGGGACATCTGTACACGGTAGGCGAATTCGGAGGCGAAGGCAAAGACGCTGTCGAGAGTTATGCCAGTTATCCCAAGCACTGGGGAAACCCACCGCCGCAAGACTCTCTAAAGTTCTGGCACCCGGGGCAGGCCTCTCGGATGGGAGCGCTTGACGATCCTGCCGGACGATATGCCATCGGCCTGCGCGGCCGTCTGCCCGCGAACATGCTGGACATGATCGAAGCCACCCAAGTATATCAGGCGGATCAACTCAGCGGGCTGACGCGCGGATTCCGTCTCGGATCGGAAGGCTACGCCGGGTACATGCAGTTTCACTTCAAGGACATGTTGCCCGTGCAATGGCAGAAAAGCGTTGTCAGTTACGATTTCCGCCCGAAGAAAGCCTACTTCGAAATGGCGC
>CAZOLK010000305.1:0-6371 GCA_964580325.1 uncultured Verrucomicrobiota bacterium
GGAACACGATGGTGGCGTATCCGTGCCGGCTCAAGTGGTCATGCATCATTTTAGCATAACTCGCCTCGATGCCTGAAGGCAGGAAATAGCGATCATTGCTCAATCCGCAGGTGATGAAGCAACGGTTCTTCTGATAATCAAATCGCCGACTAAGATTCATAACCACACCGTGTATACCATGGCCAAAATTTCGCTGCTGAGCTTCTCCGGCGCCAACTCGACAAGTGCGCTGGCTCCGACCATCTGCTTCAGTTTATCGCTGCGGAAAACATACTCCATGCCTTTTGCAGTGGCAACAAATAACCAACTTCGATTATCATCGGCCATCGGGTACTCCATTCCATTGCTATTCAATCATCCTTATCTGTTAAGCAACCTGCGGGCTGGCTTTTCCGGACGATTAGTAGTTAAAGATGCGGTGAATCGTTGATGCAACGATGCGAGAAGATCGCGAAACGAATGCAACTTACCCTTGTGCGCCTTGATGGCGATGAACAGGGGTGGTTTCTTCTTCTGGGCGTCATGTAATAAAGCAGAATCTCGAGAGGTATTATGCAGTGCATGGTTTGTTTTCATAGCCTTTGCTTCTGTTATTGTATATGTGAGGATAGATCCGAAGACTTGTCTATTCCCAATTCATCGATCTTGCCATCGGTACGGAAATCATCCAAAATAATGACTTCGCTCCAGGTCAAGCTAAAGAATTCGGTCTCTGCTTTCGTAACTCTTCCGTCATGTTTGGGATCAAGCAGCACTTCATCGGTTTTGGCCAATTTATATTTCACCTTGCACAACTCGATGCGGGTGGCGCCGAGTTGCCGGAATGTCAAGGTAATGCGCTCCAACTGTTGAGCCGCATATGGTTCATGCTTGATATCGACGGTTCCAAGATGGCGTGGAGGGTCGACGCATTTTTCCACGTCATCGCTATCCGCGCGCAACCGGCCGGGGCCAAGGAAATTGACGGCGATGGACACTCTAACCGTGCCCGGCGAAAGGGGCAGATCTTTCAGATCTGTTTCTGGGTTGATGGGTTGATGATCGGCTGTGAAAAGCATGCCTTTCTCATCAAAGTGTTCAGCTTCGTTGAGCCACGTGTCCATAACCGCGCCGATATACCGCGTGCGCCGAGCGTTACTCACCTCGCGAACATACAAAGCTTGCCCCTCGAACGGTCTGACTTGCAGGTTGTACTTCTCTAGAAGACCTAGCGGCACCAATGCTTTATCAAAGTCAATGGGATGATTGAAATTTTCGTGCAACAAGCCGTAGTTATGCTTTAACCAGTCAAGATCAATTATGTTATGGCGCCGGATAGGCCTTCCGAGTTCCGTGGCGCCCTGGGCAATCAATTGGTTGTGTTGCACGAAAAGCCGGTCGAAGCGAGATCGTATCGACGGCAGGCGAAAAGAACGGCCAGACAAGACCACCAGATCGATGGGATATTTTTTCAACCACTTCTCCACCTCGCGCATGGCCAGGGCAAATACGCGTCGTGATTCGGTTTCGAGATCGCCACTGGATATCGTGATTTCGGCTGGCGACAGGTCCAGTCCTTTCAAACCGAGTTGCTCGAAATCGTCTGCGGTTAACGCACTTACTTCGCTGCCGTTACAAAGCTCTTTTTTTATGCGTTCCGCCACTTCATACCACATCTGCGTGCGCCGGCGGCGTTCGGCATAGACCTGATGTTGGTGTTCGGTCAGGTTATCGCGGCAACGACCCAAAGAAATAGGTTCGAAATTCGTGCACAACTGGTTACGTCCGATTTCGTAACGGTCGTAACGCCCATTCTTTCTGGCTTCATGCAACTTTTCATGGATCCGTTTCTTGATGGTACTTGCGATGGCTTGGGTCACGGCAAGACCGGCGCGTGGAAAACCGAACGACTCTCTGGGCCGCACTTCAAGACCGGGTTGATCACGGGCGTCATCGATGGTGAACAGGGACAAATCCGACGTACCACCGCCTAGATCGACGCATAAAACATTCAAAGGCTGCACGCGCAGCGGCGTTTCCGCGTCATCGCTGCGAAATGGCCGATGCGCATCCAGAATATAGCTTGGATCAAGGGTGCCGAATTTATGAAAAAGAACGCCCAAGGCGGCTGCCGTGCTCTCATCGGCATAGGGTTGAATATCGTATTCGCCACTTTGACTGCATTGCACAGATCTGGACAGCGTGGATTCTTTGAGCGCATCTTTGAAACTCTTCTTGAGGTCATCCATCTGATTGGCCGTGAAAGAGATCGGAAAACTGTACAAGATAGGTTTGACTTCGCGTTTCTGCGGATTGGCCAGATGGGTAATGACTTTCTGGTCTTCCATCATGGAAATGCAAGTCGCATAACTGTTGAAAACCTCGCGCAAAAAGAGAAACGCCACCCGTTCATCATCTGTTGTTTCAGCCACACTTTCAAGCTGGTTTAACGCGGTAGCCAGAAAAAGTTTTGGGCTGGGCCTCAAGTGATGGTAGAGGCTGGCATCGGTATTCAGCAGTTTTCTGCATTCTGCGCCCAAAGCCACTTCATGCCATAATTTATGGCCGATGCGTTCAGGCGGAATCTGGATCGATACACTGTCAAAGCCGAAAGACGACACGATTTTTTCACCATCCTCGGTCAACAGCGGCCGCGCGTTCTTGATGGGTTTGGGATAAAGAAAATCTTTATCGGAAAACTTTCTGACGCAGACCTGGTTCTTCCCTTCTTCGTCAGCTATCTTGATGCTGATAGACTGATAAAACCAGGGAAGGGGGTGGCTTTGCAGGAATATGGTTCCTGAATCTACACGCAAAGCGGCCAGATTGGTTTGATGCGTGCCGAAATCTATGGCCAGGACATCGACAATACAACGGTCAAAAGGCGTGTCCATACTCTCTATGTGTTGCGTATGTTGACTGGTACCAAAGTTGAGCTTGTTGGCAAATCGCGGCGGTCGATTATAGCCTTCCTTCGCCTTGGAACAGAACACAAGATCGTCCAGAACAATGGCCAGAACCGGCTTGTCTTTCTTTTCCAGATCGTTCAGATCCCCATACCTGGGAACAAACGCCAGATCCCAGGCTCTCTGAGGCGGCAACCAGGCCATTCTGAAAATAACTTTGCCTTTGCCGTATTCATCCAGATTTGGCATTTCCAGAGAGAATTGAATACGTCCAAAATCCAATTCCGCATTCTTGAGCAATGTTCTGTCCTCGTGATTTGGACTACAGGGTTCCCAGTTGGTGTTCCTGGATTGTCGTATGAATACGCGACCGATATTGAGCCAGGAGCTTTCCTGGGATAAATTGGTCCTTTCATATTCCCGATCGGCTCTCCAGAACAGAACGCCGCTGTTGGTGTCCAGCGGTCCCCAGAAAGTGTCTTTAAACCGTTTGCCCCATGCAGACAGACCTGGTAAAGGCACTTCGATATCAATAACTCGTGGAACCCCAGAATTATATATTTTGGTAATCACAGATTGTCCTCCTTTTGGTAGGCAGAATAAGAGAATTCTTTGATCGCCGCTTGCATTTTGTGCAAACCAAGTTCTTTGAGCGGGTTGAATTGCTCCGCAAGCAACATGCGACTGAGCCTTGAGGCCAAGGTTTCCCCACGTTCAAGGGACTGAATGGCTTCCATATTTTCCAGCTCACCGAATTCAACGAGCCAGTCAAAAATGGCGACCAGGCGCTGTTGAATATAATGCGTGATTTGAATAAAAAATTCTGAATTGGTCTGAAATGAATGACCCCGTTTCTTGACTATGCTTTTCCAAGGCTGGTCCAACTTGAGCAGTTCCATGGACGCGTTCTTCAGCGTTTCCTTAGCATCTTCGTCCAAATCAGGCAATCGTTGCGTACTGTCTTCCAGGACAGCTTCAATAACGTCGTCCATATCGAAATGGCCATTCGCTTGGACTTGTTCGCGCAGGCGCTGCGTTCGCTGACCCAAGCAGAATCGCCAACCCAGGCTTTCCGCTGTCCAGCGATTTTGAGACAACAGAATCTTTGCCGCCTGCCGAATATTCTCTTCATTCCATTCTTGATTGTTACGGGGAGTCAATTGCCCGGAGACTTTGAGCAAAATCTTATGTGCGTTCTCGAGTTCCGCCACAGCCTCTTTCAAATATTCAGCACGCAAAGGTCCAGCGGTGACCCAACGTTGCAAGGTTTCCGTCAAGCGTCGATGCCCGCGGTCGGCCGGGTCGGCCAGCGCGAGCAAGGCTTCCAACATGCGCCTGTATACCCGTGGGCGTTGAATGGATTCGCTTTGAAAGCCGCGGCTGCTCCAGAGATTCTGGGCTATGTTGTGGATGGCTTTCCAGGCTGTCGGCCATGTGTCACATGCCGCAACCGGCTGGTTTTCTCCCTTATCCTTGAAGAAGCACGTCATGGAATTCAATGCTTCTTTACGGCTGTCCGAGATGATGTTGTATTGATCCGGGAATTTTGAATTCTCCACAAAAATAAACAAGGGCCAAAGCGAAGGCTGATCGTGTTGAATGCCTCCCAAAGGAGGAAGAAAACAGTCCTGAATCAAGGAGCCGATGCCATTCGTATCTGTTCTGACCCAGGTGTCCACCGGACGCTCAACCCGAGCGGCATCAAAAAGCAATCCGGCATGGGTAACCACGACGGCAAAGCGCCCGCGCATGTCCGGCCATTCGTTGTCGTCGCGATTGCATCGTTTAACCCAAGGATTCCAGACATATTCGCGCAATTGATCGCCCTGTCGCATTCCCTGCCCATCGCATTTGGCAACCAACAGCAGCATGTCTATATCTTGAATATTTTCGCTGAAGACCTGGTTATTTTTTTGATGCTTGAACTTGGCCCATGGATCCTGATTCTCGTGGAGTTGCGGATCCGCGCCAGGACAATCAATCAAGGTCAATTCCCGGAAGAGCCCATCGCATGCCTTGTCGTTGCGCGAAAGCGCAATCTTGACTTCATTATTATACATCTGGAAATTGGCCAGGGGGCCAAGGCACGCACCGTGAGAATCCGCTTGCTCTTGAGGTACAACATCAAATTGCCCTTCATCCAGCTTGACGACGACATAAGCTTCGTCATCGGCGGTAGGGAAACGCAATAAACGATCCCAGTTATCCTTGAGGTTCGACATGGTCCAATCCGTTTTTTCCGGCTTCCAATTCGAATTGCAGGGGGCATATTCATGTAATGTCGGGTTCAATTTCAATTTCAAACACGTGGGGCTTTCCGATGACGCGGAGATGGAAACAAGGCAGGCCGTGGTATCGTTGGCTCCCGTCGGCATTTGCTTCAAGATTTGTCCCAATTGGCCCTGTTCGCCCAGCCAAGTGCACAGCAATTGGGTTTTACCGCTGCTGACCTTGCCCATCAATGCACAACTGGGGCGCCGCTCGAGCATAAGGATGTTCGCATCCAGCTTTTTCAGGCAGTCATCCAATTTATTGCATCGTTCTTGCAGATATTCCTTCTCGTCTTTACGTTGCGCCTTATATGTTGCATTCTTTATGATGTCTAATGTTTTTCTTGCCCAATCTTGACACGCATGTTGAATTTCTCGCAACTTTTCTTCAATGGCGATCGCAGTATTCAATGATTCATCTGTTATAGGCATGCGCAGTTCTCCGTGTCTTTTTAATGATACCAGTTCTTACCATAAAGCTTGCTTTACGCATTGTTAGTATAATGGATCATACGTTCTTTCCTGCCTGGGTCACAATAAGCAAACTAGCTTTTCTCTTCACCTTGCTCTCGCCCTTGGCGACGGGCTTGTCGCGACTCGCGGTTTTGTCCGTGAGGCCCGCTGCTTTTATGCCCTTCATGGGCGTGCTTTTGGGTATCGAACGGCTCCACTTTTTTGTGCAACGTCCGCGAATTGCTTTCCTGTTGCACCCATTCCGCGCTCTGACCAACGAACAGGTCGTGCCCGTAGAGCACGTCGTTCTGCGGTGCGTCGTGGTCGAACGGTGGCAGCGGCTGGGCGCGCAGACAGGGCTTTTTAACCATGCCTTGCAGTTCTCCGGTCAGGTGCATGACTTGCAAACCAACCGGAAACGGTTCGTCGTGCGAGGTTTTGTGCGGTTGCGCGTGGCGGGCGAACCAGACGTGGCCGCCCATGCTGATCTTGTTGCGGTTCTCCACGACCGCGCGCGGATAGCGCAGTTTTTCGACCGGTTTCTGGGAAGCCTGCCAGAGCAACATGCGCTCCGCCAAAGACCTGTCCTGTTCCAGTTCCGCGTTCCAACGATCCGGCAACGCCACCAGCGTGTCGTCGCGCCGCTCCATGACGCCCACGTCATCCAAGGCCCCGTCGTCTTTGAATTCGCGGATGGTCAGCTTGTTGACCCGGCAGTGGCCCAAGCCCAGCGGCTTGCCACCGCCCAGACGCCAGTCCACGC
>CAZOLK010000306.1:0-6343 GCA_964580325.1 uncultured Verrucomicrobiota bacterium
CGCGTCCAGGTGCAGGCTGTGCGCGCCCCGGCCCTCGACAAACAGGTGCACGTCGCCGCTGCTGCCCTGGCCCAACGCCGCGGTCTGGTCGTCCAGGCGCGCCCGGCGCAGGCTGATGCCGGACACGTTGCACGGCAGACATTGCAGGCCTTTTTCCATAACCTCGACCACAACGGTTCCCTGGATCACGGCGCGTTCTTCCTCGATCCGAATGCGGTACTCGGCGTCGCTGAAAAAGGCGGGGCACGACATGGCGGTCTCCTTTTCGCCGGATGTTTCCGCTTTGCTGAGCAATGCGCGGTAGGCCTCGCGCGAGAGCAACACGCGTTCGGGATGGCT
Source organism: uncultured Verrucomicrobiota bacterium (assembly GCA_964580325.1). Lineage (GTDB taxonomy): Bacteria > Verrucomicrobiota > Kiritimatiellia > CAYTQP01 > CAZOLK01 > CAZOLK01. The sequence goes on from CAZOLK010000306.1 coordinate 340, forward strand.
GTTGAGGATCACGTGCAGGTCCTCCAACGGCACCAGCAACTCACGCGTCACATTGGTCAGCGCGGACATCGCGCATGGCGGCGGCGTCGCGACCGGGCGCCTGGCCCCGGCACAAGCAGCAGCGACCGCGAACATCAACAGTATGGGCAACGCCTGCCCGGCAGCGCCGGTCCAGTGGTGTTGGCGTGTGATCGTGTTGCTACGCATGGCTCTCTCCTTCACCCTGGGCCTTGTCCTTGTCATCCCCTTTGGATTTGGCTTCGCTCTCGGATTTGGCTTCGCTCTCAGATTTGGCTTCGCTCACCGCGGCGTCAGCTTGCTCCTCTCCCTCAGGTTTATCCGCCTGCTTATCGCCGCCGGATCCGTCCTGATCTGCTTCCTTTTTCAGGTTGACCGGCTGACCCCCGCAGGATGACGGAGGCCCCGCGTTCCGACCGCCCTCATCCTGCTGCCGCGGTTTGATGACCAGGATGTACCACAAGCTCCAGATCACGACCACGAGGAAGAGATAGGCGACGACCGTATTGCTGAATAGCGAGCGGACAAACGACGGCCAGATCACGGCCAGCACGATCACAGCGAAAACCAGGAGACCGACGACCATGACCCTTAGCCTATACCCGGTATTGGCCAGCGCCAGGCCAATGCCGACAATAACCGCCAGCATGATCAGTTCCATGAGCCAGCCGCGCAGCGCCACGACGCGTAACGCGCCGTCTTCACCCACGGGCGGGCGCAAGGTCGAGAAGAGCAGGTGCCTGCCGTCAATGGGGAAAACCATCAGGCTCTGCTGATTGACCGGCAATCCGTGGGCAACCCAATCGACCAGGTTTTCGTCGCTGCGGTTGGCCCAGGGAAACACTGTAAAACCACTGCGGCGCCAGGTCAGCTCTTCGTTCCAGGGGCCTTTGCAGCCGACATAAGTCATGTTTTTCGGGATGTGCAGCGAATAATAGATCCGCTGAACCGCAGGTTCATTGGGAAAGCCCGGACCAACCAACGTATAAGCGACGTTCTTCATATTGTAGCGTAATTCGACCAGAAACGCCTTATCGCGACGCTGATTGAGCAGCGGTACGAAATAATCGGCGCCCTGGCGCTCCAGGGGCACGGCCTTGCCGTTGATGCGCAAAGGCTGGGTATCGAATTCCACCTTTTCGGGCAGGCGGATGACCAGCCGCTGACGGGCGCTGTCCATGCGGTAGATCGCTTGGACGTTGACCGTGCCGCCTCGGGTGACCACGAAGCGGACCACGCCTTTCTCGATGCTGGTCGCTTTGACGTCCTGGGTCTCGTAGCGGGTGGCCTTGATGCTCAACGTCCAGTTGTCGTGAAATTCAAAAGCCTGGGCCGCGTCGCTGACGTCTGTATTGGGCATCACATCGTGGCGTGGATCAATGGGGCGCAACCCGCGGTAGCCTTCCACCGGCGTCACGTCAATGGCTTCGGCTTTGGCCAGTGCCAGTTGCCCCCAGGCCCGATCAACCTGGCTCGGGATCAAGCGCGGCACGTTCAAGGTCACGCTCTTGCCGATATCCAGTTTATCGATTTTCTCTTCCCAGGTCAGCTTGATTACCCGGCGACCGATAAACTCGGTCTCGGCGGCGAGTTTCCAGGACACATACCCGAGCGCCAGGTCTTTCAATTGTTCCTTGTCCTCCCACTCTGTCTGGCGCACACCGGCGGTGAGGATACGAATTTTCCCGGCCAACGCAATCGGCACGTCCAGGCGCAGCGATTTGACGCCGCTGTAAAGAATGTCATGGAACAAGGTGGCCTGGTAACGAGCCACGCCGGATTCGATGCGTACGTGCAGAAACTGGGCCACGGTCACGTGCGGGGCGCGCCGCTCGGTGTTCAGTTCCAGTACGGTTTCTTCACCGGTATAGGCAAACGCCAGCACAGGCCGCTCCTCACGCTGGTCGTGACGGGTGGAGAAATCCTTGCCTGCCTCAGCCACGGACACGGTGCGCAATCCCGTGCTCTTGCCCGGGTTGATGCGCAGGCTCTCGGGCGCATAGACGATCAAACGGCCGCTGGCACGTTCAAGATCGTCGGAAACGGGATGCGGGATGGGTACGGGCAGCACAATGCTCTTGCCGGTCGGCGTCAGCAGGTCCGGTTCGTTCAGCGCCCGATAAAGGCGTATCTCCAGCGCTATGCGGCCCAGGGTTTTGCGCTCCAGGTTGACGATCAGCCGTTTGCCGCCTTTGACATCCTCGACATGATGGCTCTCTACCCGGACCAATGCATGCTTGCCACCGACCACGGTCGGCTTTACTTCGCGTACGTCGAATCCGGCCGGCAAATCGAACGCCATGGTGAAAATACCGGCTTTTTCCACATCATACACCGGTTGGTAGCGCACGTTCATCTCTTCCGTGGCCACATGCACTTCGAGCAACGCATCCGCCACAATCACGGGCCGGACCTTTTCCACCTTGAACACCAGCGCAAACGGCAGCGCGGCGTTGCGGTACGAGAAATCCCAGGCATGGCCGTGCGATTGCCATTTGCGCGGCAGTTCCTTGAGGTCCAGTTGCAGCAAACCCTCGCGCTTGACGGTTTCGGCACGCAACCCCTCGCCCAGATCGATCACCAGCAATCCCTGCTGTCGGTCGACATCCAGGGCCTGAACCACCGGTATCGCGGTCTGCTCCACGGCGCCGAATTTCTCCAGTTCGATCAGCAGGTTTTGAGCGCCCAGTTTCGGTTCGAAAAGCTGCGCCGTGATAACCTGATGTTCGCCCTTGGGTTCGACGGACCACTCGCGCACGTTTTGATCGAATACATTGACCACTTTATGATCCGATGGCGCCTCGACCCGCATAGTTTCGATCTTGGCGCGACTGATTTCATATTTCAGTTCGGCGCGCGTGCGAACAACACCTTCGGCAATGGTTACGGCCTGTTCGAGCTGGGCATGGATCAGCGCCTTGAGCCCCTTGGCGCCTTCGGCCTTGGGCGTCCACTCGATCCGCACTTCATGCGCCGCGCCGACAAACGCCTGCAGTCGCGTTTCGTCTTTGGCATCGGCCGGCGTACTGTCGGTTGTGGCCAGCATGGGGTGGACGTCGATCTTTACCCCGAACTGGGGCACGCGCACCTCCCAGCGGTTGACCGGCGCCAACGGCGCTTTGAAACTGACACTGTTGCGGCCAGGCGCCTTAGTATAGGACCGGGCAAATTCCAGGATCAGCATATGCCGCGCCGGCGCAGCTTCTTTCTTCTCGATCAGCAACCGGTACCCGCCGGTTTTATCCAACACCAGCCGGGCCGGTTTGCCGTTCAATTCCGCCTTGGTCACGGCCGCATCGTTCAGCCGCAGCGGAATATCGTTCCAGCCCTCCCGCAGGGCCTCCAGTTCGATCACGGCTCGGACTTTCATCACATCACCCTCGACCACGGCCTGGGCGACCAGTTCGCTGATCAACGCGTCCACGGGCGGTTTGACATCCGGTTTCACGTTCTCTCTGGTCGTGGCTGCTTCCCACAAGGCGCGAAATTCGTCATAGGGCAGGTATACGCCGCGCTCTTTCTTTTCAAACACTTTCCAGAACTTGTGATAAGGAATATAGATCGTTTTTTCCAGCGGTTCGTTGGCCTTGTCCGCCTGCTCCCAGGCTTTCGGCGCTGCTTCGACCGCGGACGGCGCTTCCGCCTTGACCTGGGGCTGTTCATGCCGGGGCGTTATGTCCGGAGGCGGTCCCGGATCGATACCCGGCGCTTTTGCCGGCGGCTGGTCCGGGAGCGCGTTTTCGGCTTTCTTTTGCTTCACACCGGGCGGTTGGTGCATGTTCGACGGCTGGGCTGACTTGATCTCCTGCCCGGGACGCTCCAACTGGGGCGATTCGGCCGGCTGGCTGCTGGAAGGCGGCGCACAAGGGATATCCCGGGGCGGGCCTTTGAAAGGGGGCGTATTGGCACCATACGAGAAAAAAGCAAACAAACAGGCTGAAAACAGGCCGATTATGCAAATCAGACGGCAATTTTTCATTACTAAGGTTCCTCCGAAACAAGCTGTATCTAAAACAACACCTATAAACATATACTAATGCCAAGACCTTTGCGGAGGAAGGATTATTCACATTATTTTTATTGCGCTTCCGGGTTTGTGGGGAGGGAATTGTATTGGTCCGGGCATGAAAGACAAAACGCTTCCTCAGTAGAATCTCGACAAAGTCTTGCGACGAAGCGTAGACGACAAAGCGTGGGACGAAGAAAACAACGAAGTGTGGCGCGACATGAATAGGAGTAGCAGGTATGGCACTTTGGCCATGAGAGATTGCCCACGCCAGTAACTTTTGGGCTCCGAAGGAGCGAATCGTGTACTTTGGGAATGCCGGCGGATCTGCGCTGGAGTGTGCAGCGTGATATCTTCGTTGCGAGAACTCTGGTGACGGGCAGGGACATGTATCCAGGGAAGAGCTTGCTGGCGGAAATCGTGAGCATGCTGGTCCGCATGTGGGAGACAACACGCTTTATCGGCTCTTCCACTTCGGCGGCTTGAGCATGGCCCCGCTGTCCAATGAAAAATCCCCCTGCAAACCCGGAAGCGCCATTTTTATTTTGATTTCTGTTGGCGAAAAAGCAGGCAGGTCTAATACCATACAATATAAAAAGTGGCCATGCGCGCCAGTTTGTAATAAGATTGAGCTTATGAACAATTGCGCAAACCTGGGTCTGGGGCCGATGCTGTCCTGGCTGCCGCAGCTCATCGGCGACAGCGGCGTCCTGAACATGCTTGCAAGCAACCGTGTACTGTGCCTGGGATTCGGGTCGACGGCCATGATTCTGCTGCTGGCGATCATGTTCTGGAACCGGCGCTTGCAACGCGAAATCCGCGAACGCCATAAGACCGCGGCCGCGTTGAAACTGAACGAACAAACCTATCGCAATTTGTACGACACCGCGCTGGTTGGTCTTTTCCGCAGCTCCATTGACGGCAGTCGCATCCTCAACGCCAATGCCGCCATGGCCGCGCTGCTGGGTTACTCTTCAGTGGAAACCTTTATCCGCGAATGCGTTCCGGCACAGTGTTACGTCGACCTGCGTCAGCGCGAAGAACTGCTTCAGCGTTTGCGCCGCGACGGGCGCGTGGACCAGTTCGAGTGCCTATTCAGCCGCGTCGACGGTTCACGGCGCCACATGCTGCTCAGCGCCACGCTCTATCCTGAATTGGGGTTTCTCGAAGGCGTTATGCTGGACATCGACGAGCGCAAGCGCGGCGAAGAGGCTCAGCGCCAAAACGAGGAAAACCTGCGCCGCATTTTCCTGGTCGCACCCTTTCCCATGGTCATCGTCAATGCCATCGACCTTTCCGTCGTGCGCGTCAACCCGGCGACCTTGCTGCTCTTTCGCGTGTCCGGCCGCGGTATGATCGGCTCATCCCTGCAACGCTACTTTGTCAACCGTGACGCGATCCCGTCGTTGATCGCCGATATCGCGACCAAGGATCGGGTCACCCATACGGAACTGGAAATCCTCAATGACCAGGGCGAACGGCGCTGGACCATGGTATCGGCCTGCCCGATCCATTACCACGACCAGACCGCGGTCATCCTGGGGCTAGCCGACATCACGGTGCGCAAGATCATGGAGCAGACCCTAGAACAGGCCCGCGACCGGGCCGAAGCCGCGACTCGGGCCAAGAGCGAGTTTCTGGCCAACATGAGCCATGAAATCCGCACACCGATGAACTCGATCCTCGGCTTTACCGAATTGCTCGCGCGCGATATTCAAGGCCACAGGCAGCGCTCCTACCTGGATGCGATCCTGTCCAGCGGCAAGCTTTTGCAAGGGCTGCTCAACGACCTGCTCGATCTGTCGCGCATCGAGGCCGGCGAATTGAAACTCTCGTGCGAACGCCTCGACTTCCCGGCGCTAATCCGCGAAACCGCCGAAATCTATCGCATGCGCTGCACCGAAAAAGGATTGAGCTTTGAACTGACCCTGCCGCCCGACCTGCCGCGCTACGCCTGGCTCGACGGCATCCGTTTGCGCC
>CAZOLK010000307.1:0-6329 GCA_964580325.1 uncultured Verrucomicrobiota bacterium
GATGGCCTGGCGTTTTGCGCGGGTTCAGAAACGGCGGGAACGGCGACCGGTTCCGTACGACCCTGAGCTGTCGCTGGTTCATCATGTTGTACGTTGTCAGTTTCTGACGGGCTTATGCCTGGCGCCGCTTCGGTTTGCACGGCAGCCGCTGCTTTCTTTTCTGGCTTGACTGGAGGCGCTGTTTCCAGGGGTTGAATGCGGAATATGACCGGCACAGGATGCCGCCGCTCGCCGTTATGCACCCGGAACGTGATCTCGCCGAAACAGGGCTTGGCCGCGACCGGGACTGCCAAGTGCAGAACCGCGACGCGTTGCGGATCGTGCCGGATGCTGATGTCGGGATGGTCACAGGCCCAGGTGATGTTTAATCCAGGAAGATCCGGATCGCACAAACACAGGTCATAATCCATCTCCTGGCCTGGTTTCAGATCCAGGCGATCAAGAGGTGGGGTTTTGAATATATTCATGGTCTACTCCCATTCCCTGTATCAATACAGGTCATCCAGGTTGACATGGTTCGCCGGCCGGTTGAATTTTTTAGATGAGCGTGAAGAAGCGCGACCGATCCGGTTGAGATCGTCCTGGGAGAGAACGCCTTGCTTGCGCAGCAACTGGATGCGCCGTTCGTATTCGATGGCTTTGTCATTCAGCCCCAGCTTGTTGGCGTCTTTTTTCATATTCCCCAACAACAGGGCAACCTGCTTCCAATCATTCTTGTCAGCAGCCTCGGTCACCTGGAGATCGCGCCGGGCCAGTGTGCATTCCAGATAGGCGTCGTCCACCTCTGACTTGTGCTCCTCCATGGCCGCGTCATCGGCCAGGTCCACGCCCAAGTGGATATCCTGGGACAAGCCCGCTTTCTTCAACACCGGGATATCGTAGTCCAGGCGCGCCCTGAGCATGGGTTTGTGAGACTCTGTGGCCGCCGCGGGCAGATCCATGCGCGCGCTGATGATGTATTGGTAGGAATATTGATGGGATACGGTCTGGATGTTGATCCGGCAATCCAGGCCGCCGCGTCCGGATGGGTTCTGGGGAAAATAGCGGATTTCCGGGGTGAACTGGTAAATTTCCAAGTCGCGGGACCCTGATTCCAGGATCAGACGCAGCACCGTATTGTTGATCAACGAGTGTTGTGCGTCATTCATCAGCGCGCGGAACAGGCTTTCGGCTGTGGCCGGGGCATCGAGCAGTTCGGTCGTGCCGTTGGACACAGCCGTGAAGCGCTGCATCTCTTTAAAGTTGAAATCTTCGCCAACCCCGAGGCAGTCTACGGAACAGGCCTTGGCCGCAATGGCCTGATTGCTCTGGTGTGCAGCTGACAAACTGCCCTGGGTGGCGTTGCCATCTGTCAGAAAAATGACCTTATGTGCCGCGTTTCGACAATTTGTCAAAATTTTTAGCGCGGCTTTGAACGCTTTCTCGAAATCCGTGGCGCCGCTGTGGTTGTTGATGGTTTGCAGCTTCTTCAGGATCACCTGCTGATCGGAACCCTGAATGCGGTCCATTTCCAGGTAGGTATTGCTGTCGTAACAGATCATGCTGAGCGTGTCCTCGGCCTTCATGGCCGGGACCATGGCTTGCAGGGCCTGGAGCACGCCAGCGCGCTTGGTCATGGCATGGCCTTTGGCAAAGGGTTCATCCATGGACGAACTCGTATCCACGACCAGGATCACATCGCAGAAGGTTTCCGGATGCTGCTGCACGAAATCGTCGTGAGCTTTGATCTCCAATTGAGCGATCACCTGCTGGTTGACGCTGCCGCGCTTGAGGTAATTGGCATTCATCGCGTAATGAAACACAATCTCTTCACTCATGGTTTGTTTTCTCCTTTTTCAAGGCGTTGAGTAGGACAATGCTGGTATCATCGATTTGCCGGGTATCCAGATCGGCAAGTTCATAGGTCAGGTCTTTCACGGATTGACTCCTTCGGTTGAATGCACTCAGCGTCCGGGCGATCCGCGTGTGTTTCTCATGAGGGAGCGCGGCTTCCATGCCGTTGATCAGACCATCACTGCAGAGCAGCAACAGGTCGCCATCCATCAGTTGGAATCGGCAACGATGCGGTTGAATCGCGATCCGGTCGAAACAAGAACGCTCCACATTATACTCCGCTGCGCCGACGATACGGTTGAGCGCCTCTGCATCGGGATCGTTCTCGATCGAGGCGCTGTTTTCCATTTCACAGTGATCATCCACGGTCAGTTTTAGCAGCGTGCCATTGCGCAACGGGCTGTAGAGCAGAGCCGGCGAGTCGCCAACGCTGTAGAGCAAGGCCTGGTCAGCGGCCAGCAGGCAGACCGTCAGGGTTGATGACATGGGGTGCATGTCCTGCGGCAGCTTCGACGTTGAATGGCCGGCCTGCCACGCCTGGTTGGTTTCATTTACAATGCAATCGTTGCAGGTGGCGAAAAATCGGTCGAGCCATGCTTGTCCCCACGCGATCCAGGCTTCAAGGTCCAGCTCACCCCCGGCCAGTGATTTGGCCTTGACACCAAGTTCGTTCTTGAACGCGCCCTCATAACAGTCGCGTATACATTGCGCGGCCTTGCGTCCAGAACCGACATGTGCCGTGGACACCCCGTCAGCCACGGCCAGCAAGCTGACATCAATCCGGTTGCTCAGGCTGGTAAAGAAAACCACGTCTTCACATTCGTTGCTGCCGGGTTTATGCCTGGCCATTTTGAAATATTTCCAACATTGGTGCCGCAAGTCGTCATCGAGTTTATCCGTAACCAGGAAGGGATTGAAACGGCAGATAGCCAATAGGTTGTCGAGCATGTCGGCGCAGGAGAGCACTTCCGCATCAGCCATGAGGGCCAGACGCAGCTGTTCCTCGATGTAGACCGGCAGTCCCGGCGCCATCGTGCAGCCCTCGTCCCGGTACCGGACCTTTTTCAACCGGTCCAGCAAGTCGACTCTGGATTTGCCTTGAATATCAAGAAAAACATCGGCCAGAAAGAAACAGAAACTATATGCGATCATACGATTCGGCGCCACGTTTTTCCCCTGACTCAGGTCCGGATGCATCAGGTTGCGCTGCTTGCATAAATAGTCATTCAGCCGTGGGTTTGTATAGTATAATAATGGAAGTAACAGGCGCTGGACGCGCAGCTTGTTGTCCGGTGTTACATGGAATGCCGTTGGTTTGAAACAGGCCAGCGGTTCTGAGTCGACCAGTTTGTCCAGCAATGCAGCCGTTTGCACCAGAGGCTGAAAAGCAGACTGGCTGAAATTTCCACGGCTGACGGCTGCCCTGGCCCACGCATCCAGGGGTTGACTCTCGTAGTCGGCTTGATCAACCAGGCAATCCTTCAGTTCATCGCTCATGTCGCTTTCCACTTTCAGGTTGAACAAGTTTCTTATACGTGGCCTCAGGGTTTCGTCCAAGGCCTTGCGTTCCGGTTTACCCTTGTCACCGCAAGCGTTCAGCAGCAATTCAACGATCTGTGAATGTATCTCGTGCTTCATATATGCGCGTTATCCTTTTTCTATAATGTACGCTACGCGTTCCCAATCGCTTTGCGCCTGTTCTTGTTTTTGTTTCAAAACCTGCTTCAATTTGCCGAGTGCCTGCTCTAAAGCATCGTTCAACGCATTTATATGTGTGCCCTTCTCATCCATGCGCAAAGCCGTTTCCCGAAGAGCAGCGGCATAGGCGTCGCGGTCATGTAGGGCATCCATGATCTTCTTGCGTATCTCGCGATAGGCGTAGAGTTGCGTCAATTGCTCGCATTCCTTGGCCGCCTGGTTCGCGTCCTGCTGCAGCAATTCAAGTTCGTGACATAACTGGTTGCGACGCCGACAGGCCTGTTGCATCTGTTCCTGCCACTGGTTCAACTCGCGCATCAGTCTAGCGCTGAACGGGTCGCCGTTGTCAGGTGGGCATAGAAATCGAAGTGCCTTGACCAGTTGATCCGCTGCCCAGGTCAACCGTCCGCGCAGCGCCGGATCAGCTTGCTGCTCAGACGGCATGGTGAGACAAACAGCGACCAGGGCTTCGATGACCGAGGTCAATCCTTCCAGGTCCGGGGTGAAGGACACCTCTTCCTTTATATCTCGATCAACGTTTATGAGCGTCATATGATTTCCTCCAGAGTGGGTAGGTCTTCGGGTTCCAACTCAAAATACTGCTCGTCAGCCGCCGATTGCATCCGTTCATGCAGGCGACGGCCCTGTCTTTTTTTGCATTGTTCCAAGGTATTCCGCACTTCACGGGCATTGCCGAAATGATCGCCCCGTTCGCGCTTCAGAGCCGTGAACCATGCTTCCATGTGTGTGCGGCAGGCCTCCGCCGGCCAACGCAGATGCTCCTGCTGCAGCATGCGCTCGAAAATCGCGACCAACTCGCCTGCCATGTAGTCCGGGAAATGAATCTTATTGGCGAATCGCCCGCTGAGTCCCGGATCAGACTTAAGCAATGCCTGCATGGGTTTCTCGTAGCCGGCCAGGATGATGATGCACTCTTTGCGATGATCTTCGGCAAAAGGCACCAGTATGTGGATGATGTCGCGGGCATAGGATCGGCTGTCCGGATCTTGCGCCAGTTGATGGGCCTCGTCCAGAAAGAGGACGCCACCCAGCCCCGCGACCAGGAACTCGCGCGTCTTGACTGCACTCTGCCCGACATAGCCCTGGATCAGCTCCGTGGCACTGCATGCCTTGAACTGCCGTTTCGGAATCAGGCCCAGGGCGAAGAACTGTTCCATCATCAGGCGCGCCACCGTGGTCTTGCCTGTACCTGGATTGCCGGTGAATACGAAATGGCCGGCATGCGCGACAGCATCGGGGCCCTTGCGTTTGCGATCAGCAGCGATCACGTGAAAGAGAGACGTGACTTCGTGTTTGACGCTGTCCAATCCGATCATGGCAGACAGTTCGTCCAGCACACCGCTCGCGCCCACGTCCGGTTTCTCCAGCAACGCCTGGGTTTGGGCCGGCAGGCATTCCGGCGTGGCCTGGTCAAGATGGCGCACCGCCATTTCACGGGCAACCTGACTGGCCAGTTTCTCCATGTCGCGCGCGTTGCCGAAATGGGCGGGGCGCTCGGCATGGATGCGTCGACACAGGGGCAGCAGCAGTTCCTGCAGGGATTCGTCCGGCGGCGCCTTCTCTGCGTGCAACGCCTGTTCCAGGATTTCGGCGAGTTGCTCGGGAGAGTAATCTTCCAGGTGGATCTTTTCGGCAAAGCGGCTTTCCAGTCCAGCGTTGCCCTCCAAGAACTGCTTCATCTCTTCCGGATAACCTGCCGCAATAACCACAAACGCGCCGGCCCTATCTGTCATGGCTTCGACCAGCGTGGCGATCGCCTCCTGGCCGAAATCGTTTTCACCGCCTTGAACCAGGGCATAGGCCTCGTCAAGGAAAAGTACGCCGCCCATGGCTTGTTCGATGGCGGCACGCGTTTTCAGCGCAGACTGTCCGACATACCCGGCAACCAGGTCGGCGCGCGTGACCTTGACGGTATGGCCGACCGGCAGCAGCTCCATTTCGGCATACCGCTCACCGAGCAGATGCGCGGTGGTGGTCTTGCCCACACCAGGATTGCCCGTGAGCAACAGGTGTTGCATTGCCTTTTTGCGCCAGTCTGGAATGGGCGCCGGAACCAGACGCAGCAGGTCGGAGTGAGTTTGCGCTTGCTCCTGCTCACGCAGGCTCCGAATTCGCGTTTCCAGATTCTGGACATACTGTTTGACCTCGCCGCGTCCGCTCAACCTGGCCAGCCGTTCACGTGCCGACAGTCCGTTGCCGCGACTCAGGTTCACGACGCGATCCATATCGATGCGGTCATCGGCTCTGAACGTATCGAGAAAGTTCAGGCGCAACTGGTTCGCTTTGACATGGCGGGCTGTCAAGCGGGTCATACACTCCAAGTGCGGCCAGTCCAAAACGACGTCCGCGCACAAATGGCGCTGCATGAAAAAGGCGCGCACCTCGTCCGCGTCCGGCGACCCGATGTAGACAGAGGCCGCGTCCGGACACAAATCCTCGAGCAACCGGCGGCGCGCCGTTTCCCTGTCCGAGAGGTAGTCGGGCACATTGAAGACCACAATACCGCAATTCCCCATGGCCGCACCGGGCAGTTGATGGTTGATCAAAGCCTTGAAGCGGACCTTGGTTTCCTGCTTGATGGTTTCGAGCAGGTGAATATCCTCAAAAACCACCACACCGGCCTGGTTCGGGTGCAACAGCACTTTTTGCAGCAAGTCGATGGTGTTGGCCAGGTTCTTCATCCCTGGATAGAGCAGGCGCGCGCCGGATGGCGGCGACTGCGCCTGCGCGACGTGAGCTGGACGATTGCGACCAAGTCGCAACCCGGCCGACGCAGG
>CAZOLK010000308.1:0-6311 GCA_964580325.1 uncultured Verrucomicrobiota bacterium
CAGGTTTGCGGGGCTGGTTGGCGCGCAAGCTGCACTGGGTTAAGGACGTCCGGGTCAACTTGGACGAGTGCGGCACGTTTTTCTGGAAGCAGATCGACGGCCGCCGCAACCTGGCCTCCATCGAAAAAATCCTGCGCAAACACTACGGTTTCAAGCCCGAAGACAGTGTCGCCGCCGTGGTGGCCTTTACCAAGAACCTGATGCTGCGTGGCATGCTCGCGCTTAAGCTGCCCGAGCTGGAACAACAAAAGCAAAATGCGGAGACAAGCCATGGCTAACGAAAAACCGTTGATCCGGGTTGAACATGTTAAAAAATGCTACAGGATGGGCGACGAAGAGGTCTGGGCACTGCGCGGCATATCCGTGGAAATCTTCCGCAACGAATTCCTGTCCATCATCGGTCCGTCCGGTTCGGGCAAGTCCACGCTGTTCAACCAGATCGGCGCCCTGGACGTGCCTACCGAAGGCCGGGTCATTTTCGAGGGCCACTCCATTTTCGACCTGAGCGAGAGCAAACAGGCTTGGTTCCGCTGCAACAAGATCGGTTACATTTTTCAGACTTTCAACCTGATCCCGGTCATGACCGCGCTGCAGAACGTGACCTTGCCCATGACCTTCCAGGGCGCCACTGCCGAGGACGCGGCAAAGCGCGGGACTGCCATCCTGGAGCGCGTCGGCCTGGGGCACCGCCTACACCACAAGCCCATGGAGCTTTCCGGCGGTCAGCAGCAGCGCGTGGCCGTGGCCCGAGCCCTGGCCAATACGCCTAGCGTGATCCTGGCCGACGAACCCACCGGCAACCTCGACACCAAGACCGGCACAGCCATCGTCAACCTGCTCAAGGAACTGAACCAGGAAGAAGGTGTTACCGTGGTCTGCTCCACGCATGACCCCAAGATGATCACCAATTCCAAACGCGTCTGCTGGATTCGCGACGGTCAGTTGGAAAAAATAACCGATGGCGCCAGTTTCCACGTCGAAGACATGGAACGCGACACACTGGGCAAGGAGTAAACATGACGACGCAAAAAGATTTTCTCGCCCTGATCCTCAAAGCGCGCAGCACCCGACGCTTCATCGAGAGCAACCCGATTCCGGCGGATATGTCAGAGACCTGGTGGACTTGGCTCGTCAAGCGCCTTCCGCGGCCAACCAGCAACCTTTACGTTACCGTATAGCGTGCGATGCCACGACCTGCGCCCAACTATTCCCGCACACCAAGTGGGCCGCTGCATTGAAGGATTGGCAAGGACCGGCGCCGGGCGAAAGGCAGGCGGCTATGCGGCCTGCATGCTGGGCGCCATCGACCGCAAAGCTATCCATCGCGATCTGGCCTTGCCCGAAGATCCGCCGAAACCATCGTGCTGGAACCTCTGCCCGAAAACGGCCAAACCGCCTACTGGCGCACCCAGGACCAGGCCCACCACGTGCCTAAGCGCAGCCTCGACGACGTGCTGGTATAACGTAGCGTTCATCTCGATCAACCAGGCCATCTTAAAAGCGGGCAGCGTAAACAGTTCCTTTCCGAGGCCGTGATAGACAGCCGGCGGACGTTGAAGCTCAGCGGTCGGCGAATGGAATGGAAAGGAAATTTTTTTCTGGCCATCCCCGGCTAAAAATGGTTGGGTCGATCTTGAAGCTTGTATTTTGAAGTAATGTATGTAAGGAGTGTGTTGATTATGGGCGGATTTGTCCTGGCCTATGGCAAGAAAGATCGCAATACAGTTGAAAAAATGTTTGCTAAGATCCCGCACCGCGGCGATTACTTGCAGGGCATACATGAGCAAGACCAATTTGTGTTGGCGCAGAATGTACTGCGGGCCGATACCTATGGCGCGGCAGCGGACGCCACGATTCCTGTGGTTGACGGCGTCAGCGTCGGCTATGACGGGCAGATTGGCAATGCGCCGGCGTTATCCGCGGAACTGGGCGTCGCCGCGGGTCCCATGCTCGAAGAGCGCCTGCTGATGAAGCTCTATGGCGACAAGGGCGCCGGCGCGGCGGCCGCGCTCGATGACGCCATCTTTTCCTTTGCCGTATGCGACGGCGCTAAATTGTTGGCCGCACGCGATGTCCTGGGTATCAAAACCCTGTTTTACAGCAAGCAGGACGACGTTATCCTGCTAGCTTCCGAGCTGAAAGCCCTGGCCGCCGTCACGGACGATGTCCACGAATTCCCGGCCGGACACACCATGGACGAGACGGGCGTCCTGACGCGGTTCGGCGCTCTGCCGGATAATGCCCCGGCGTTTACGGACAAGGACGTGGACCAGATCAAGACCGACGTGCGCGACATTATTCTGCGCAGCATTAAAAGCCGCGTGGATTTCGAACGGCCCACGGGCGGCCTGCTGAGCGGCGGCATGGACAGCAGCGTGATCAATTTCTTGTGCAGCGGCATGTGCCGCGAGAAGTTTGGTCAGGACGCCAAGTTGAAGACATTCGCGATCGGTGTGGGCGAAAGCACGGATATCATTAACGCGCGTATCATGGCCGAGCATATCGGCTCCGAACACCATGAATTGACGGTTAGCCTGGAGGATATGCTCAATGTGCTGCCCGATGTTGTCTATCACCTCGAGAACTTTGACCCTTCGCTGGTGCGCAGTTCCGTGTCCAACTACCTGATTTCGCGTTTTGCCCACCAAGAGTTCGGCATGGAAGTGTTGTTGTCCGGTGAAGGCGGGGACGAGATTTTCTGCGGCTATGCTTACTTGAAGAAGTTCCCGGCTGAAGAATTGCCCATGAAGCAGATCGAGTGCCTGAAATACCTGCACAACAACGCGTCGCTGCGGCTCGATCGGATGAACGCCTGCCATGGCGTCAAGGGGGTCGCGCCGCTGATCTCCGGTGAATTGCTGAACTACGCGCTGGCCATCCCGCCCCAGTACAAACAGCGCGACCAGGGGAATGGAACCAAGATCGATAAGTGGATCTTCCGTCAGACGTATGCGCCCGACCTGCCCAAGGTGATTACAGAGCGCTTGAAACAGGAATTCTCGCAGGGTTCGGGTTCCGCCGATGTGTTGCCCGATTATTTCGAGGAAGCCGTCAGCGACAGCGATCTTGAACAAACCCGCAAGAAGCATCCCATCATCCGCAGCAAGGAAGAGCTGTATTACTTCCGTATCTTTACGGAGCACTTTGGTGAAGGCGCTGCCGTGGATACCGTGGGGCAATGGGTGTTGCTCTGAGCATCTCAGGGAACGGCATAACCATTAGGCAATGGGCCAAACGCCATTTCAAGCGCACGGCCCAGATGCATGCCGTTGCTATAGCGCCAGGGGCGCCAGATCCAATTCGGTCAACAGAGCCAGGACCTTGTCCAGTTCAACCTTCATTGTCGATCATCCATAAATCGCCGCCACAAGTCGGTGCGAATGTGACATGCGATCATGACGCCCGGGCGCAAGCCATAGGTAAACGCCTCGTAGCTGTCGCGCACGGCATCGGGCAAGAGCGCATGCTGGCGCTGGTCCAGGATGAGTATATCGGGTTCGTGATCGAACGGCACGTCGGCAATGTCGGTCCAGCAACCGGCGCGGTACATACGCAGATACCAGGGCGTGGGCCATGTATTGCGCGGATGGGCGGCCACGGCGATGAACAGGTCGTTGTCACGCAGCCGGGCCAGTTCATGGATGCGTGCGATCATACGACGGTAGTTGGTGGTGGTCTGCGCATAGACCAGTGGATTGCGCTCATAGGCGGCAAAGCGTCCATTGGCCAGTTGGTTGCGCTGATAGAGATGCCACCAGCCCAGACCGAGGGCCAGTGCGAAAACGATCCTGCCCAAGTACGTTCTGTTGAACCAGGTACCCAGTTCGTACGTTGCAAACCCGGCCAGCATGATCATGGCGTGCAGGAACGAAGTCATGCACCACGGCGTTTTGTAAGGAATCGTGCAATAGATGGCGGTGATCGCCATCGTGTAAAAGGTGTAGAACTGGAAAAAGGAGGCAACCGCGTCACGCGGGCCGTCCGGGCGCAGACATAGCGCACGCAGTGCGCCGACCGCGGCCAGGATAACGATCAGCGCCTCGCCCCAGACCAGGCGCCCGTGGCGGACGTGGAGCAGTAGATCGAAATAATGGCGCCAGGGAAAAATATGCAACTTTTCCGCACCCAGGCCGCGTTGGACGTGGGTGAAATAGCAGGCCACCGAATCGCGGACGCCCTGCCACGAGGTAAATCCGTTGGAATAGCACAGAACCGAAACCAGCACGGCGGCGCCCGCGGCGGAGAGCAGCAACTCGGGTTTGCAGACGCCGCGCAACACAGACCAATGTGCTTGCCAGACTTTCGCGCGCCAGCCTTCCATAGCGAGCAGAGCCGCGGCTACGGCAAACCAGGCCAGGACACAGGTCTCCTTGGTGGCATGCATCAGCCCGATAGACGCACCGGTCAGCACGAACCAGGCCCAGTGTCGGCTCCAGATCGCACGCCAGCCGCAAACCATGGCGGCAAACGTAAAAAAGACGAGCAGCATCTCCTGGATATAGAATCGGCTGTAATAGGTCAAGGTCGGCGACAGCGCCGTAAACGCAGCGCAAAAAACCAACGCACCGGCAGGCAGGCGCCTGACCAGGAGCAGCGGCAAAAGGATCAGGGCCGTGCCGAACACTGCTGGGACCGCGCGGTAGACGCTTTCTCCAGTCGTTATGTAATCGCCGCCGGCCAATAACCAGGAAAACGGCAGCGTTAGGTAGTACAACGTGGGCCCGTGGTGGTCGTCGGGATCGTAGGTATAGGTTCCCTGGCGCAGCAGGTCGCCGCAACGCACCATCTGGTTGGCTTCATCGTGGTGCAACGGCCGTTCCGTCAACCGGAGTAGGCGCAACAAACCGCCAAGCACAACCCACAAAATAAGGAACGTATAGAAGATGAGTTTGCGCTTGGAAAACATAGTCGATTAGGTGTTCGGAGGGAAAGCGTTAGGAGTTAGGGGTTCGGAGTTAGGGGGAGTTCGGAAAAAACTGGTTTATCAGAATCCTCAGCGCTAAACATCCAACTCCCAACTCATCTTTCCTAACTCCGAAAACCCCAAATCCCAACTCTTTTCCCACCTCATTTCCCAAACACTTCGACTTCCGTGTAATGGTTCATGTCGTTGGCGGTGTTGCCGTTGCTGTAGAGGCGCACGTAGCGGCCCTTGGCGCCTTTGGCGTCGATCAACTCGCCCTGGTAGGACTCGACATACTCGTAATCTTTGCCCACGCCCATGCCCAACGAATTGTCACGGTCGTTATTGAACACTGTGGTAACGTCCATGGTGAAATCAGGATCGTCGGAAACCTGCGCGATCATATCGTTATAGATCCGGGCCATACTGTGGTAATGCCAGACCAAGATGGCATGGACTTCGCGTGTTTCGCCTAGATCGATCTGGACCCATTGCTTGTTGGGTCCCAATTCGACGTAGGATCCTTCCGTACCTTCCTTGTCGCCGTCGGTGATGAGTTCCAGATCGCCGATAATGGGCATGGGGTCGCTGGACGTCACGGCTTTTTCCTCGGAAAGCAATTCCGTTCCAACCGGCACCTGAAAAGCGGGGCGCTTCCAGTTCTTGTCGCGTTTAGGATCGAGATGCGGCGAGCTGATCTCTTGCGGCGTACCGATTAACAGCGGTTGGGGCAGTTGCAGCTTGAGTTCTTCCTTTTCAGCAGCCTCGATCGCGATGGACAATACGACGGCAGCGCCGACAAGCACCGTTTTGACTACAGTTTGATTCATGATTTTTCGGGGCATGAGTTTACCTTTCTTTTGTGGGTTGCTGCCTATGGCAGTTTAATGTGGATAGATAAAGTATATGGATCTCATCTTTTTCATATTTCTAGCGCATATAAATAGTACTCAATAGTGTCTGTGTCAAGTCCTAGATGGAAAAATTACGGGCTCAATCTTCGTGCCAATCTTCGTCACTGTCAGTGATCAGTGAGCAGTGATCAGTGAGCAGATGCAATGGCCCATGGTCGGCACCACCAGGTTGGTCATGCGCATGTGTCTTGGTCTGAGTCGACCAGTTCGTCGGATGTGCCTACTTGCAGTTCAGATCCGGGTATCGCCAGTGACCCGGCGCAGCTTGATTTTGGTGGCGGCCAGCCAATCTGCCAGCGGGATGGCATGGCGCTTATTCAGCAGTCTTTCGAGTCTATACCCGCGATGTTGCCGGGGTTTGTTATGTGGGTGGCGCCCGGCGGGCAATGAGCAACATGGTGCAAAGGGACCGGATCTGAGAAGCTTTCCGGGCTGTTTCCTGTTGCAATATTGTTGCGCCATGTTGCATGCAACATAATATGTAACAGCGATCC
>CAZOLK010000309.1:0-6297 GCA_964580325.1 uncultured Verrucomicrobiota bacterium
GGCCGCGAGCCGGCGATTCAGCTCCACCTCGCGAAGGCGGTCCCGATTGCGCGCCTCGCGCGTCGAGAAATCGAGGATGCCGGGGCGCACCGCCTTGCCCGGCTTGTAGACCCGGCTCGGCGCGAAGAAGAGGTGGGAGATGTGCGTCTACTGGTGATTGATCGTCTTCTCGACCTCGGGATCAAAGGGATGGGAGGCCGGATCGCGCAACGCCTGGGGGTGGACGCAGCCGTGGAATGGCAGGGTTATCTCAACGACGCGGAGCTGGTCCAGGCCTATCGCGAGGCCGCGGTGTTTGCGCTGCCCTCGCGCTACGAAGGATTTGGCCTGCCCGTGCCGGAAGCCATGGCCTGTGGCACACCCGTGGTCTGCGGTAACTGCAGTTCCCTGCCCGAAGTGGCCGGTCAGGCCGCCTGCCAAGTCGACCCGGACAACGTGGATGCGCTGGCCGGCGCGCTGACGCGCGTGCTCAGCGCCCCGGAAATCGCGGCTGACCTGCGCGAAAAAGGGTTGCGCCACGCCGCTGCTTTCACCTGGGAAAACACGGCCCGGCAGACCCTGGCCGTTTACAAGAATGTGATGTCGAATGAATAAATACCAGAACAAGGAGAACCCATGAGCACCAAGATTCTGTTTTTTGACGCAAAACCTTATGATCGAACTTTTTTCGATCACGCCAATGAGGCCCATAATTATACGATCAAGTACCTCAACAACCGTTTGTCGCCAGATACTGTGGCGTTATGCAAAGGCTATGACACGGTCTGCGCGTTCGTCAACGACAACCTGTCCGGGGACGTGATCGACGCCCTGACGGAAAACGGAGTGCGCCTGATTGCCATGCGCTGCGCGGGCTACAACAATGTGGACCTGAAACGTTGCTATCAGCGGCTGCACGTGGTGCGCGTGCCTGCCTATTCGCCCTATGCCGTGGCCGAACATGCGCTGGCGCTGATGATGACGCTCAACCGCAAAACGCACAAGGCCTCTGCCCGCACGCGCGACAGCAATTTCTCCATCCACGGGCTGCTCGGTTTCGATATGTTCGGCAAAACCGCGGGCGTGGTCGGCACAGGAAAAATAGGCCGGCTGATGGCGGAAATCCTGCGCGGCCTGAAAATGGACGTGCTGGCTTATGACCTGTATCCCAACAAAGAGTGGGCCGCGCAAAACCATGTCCGCTATGTTGACCTGGACGATATCTACCGCGATGCGGATGTCATCACCCTGCACTGCCCGCTGACCCCCCAAAACCTGCACATGATAAACGCCGATAACCTGGCCAAAATGAAGGACGGGGTCATGATCGTCAACACCGGCCGCGGCGGGCTGATCGACACCAGGGACCTGATCGCAGCGCTGAAATCGCACAAAGTCGGCGCCGCCGGCCTGGATGTCTACGAGGAGGAGGACCAGTACTTTTTCGAGGACTTCTCCAACGAAGTCATCAACGACGACGTACTGGCCCGGCTGCAAACCTTCCCCAACGTGCTGATCACCGCGCACCAGGCCTTTTTCACCCGCGAAGCGCTGACTAACATCGCCGAAACCACGCTGGACAACATCAAGACCTTCCAGGACGGCGGCTTTCTGCAAAACGAGATCTGCTACCAATGCCCGAACAAGGCAGCTTGCAAAAAGAAAGAGGGCAAAAACTGTTTCTGAGTTGCTTGATGCCATTGCTGGATGTTTGCGCCTTGAAAGATTCGTTTCTCGCAGAAAATCCAACATGTTGACCCGGCGAAAAAAACGGTTGACGATAGCGGGCGACGACAGCGGATTACGATTTTTCTTTTGAAAAATCGATACGCCCGTCAAGCGTTTTTTTGTAAAGCGGAGAGCGGCGATGCACCCCGTCATCCGCGGCAGGTTCATTGCACTTGATTTTCGCACGAGCTTACGCTATATAATGCCCATGAATAAGGGACTTTGTAACGACGATCATATGGGGAGGTGCTATGCCTGCCAATGAGGAGGCAGCCGGCGCTTCGCGTTTGTCCAAACGCATCCAGCGGCGCATGGAAAAACTGGGCAGCGAAGAGGATGTGGTAGCCGGCGCCAGCGAATTCCCTGGTATGGTGGTTCGCAAAGCACAGAGTAAGTATTCCGTGGACGACGGCAATCGGATCTGGTGCTGCGATATTTCCAGCAAGCTGCGCAAAGACCTGGTCCAACCCCTGGCCGACGCCAGTTCTGCGCCGTCGTTCCGGGTCAAGGTGGAGGACATCCGGATGCTCGATCCGATCGCGGTCGGTGATCGGGTCTTGTGTCGTGAAGGCGATGCGCGGGACGGCACGGCCATGATCATGACCGTGGAGCCGCGCACGAGCAAGCTGACCCGTCGCGCAGCAGGTAAACGACCCATGGAGCAGGTGATCGTGGCCAATGTTGACCTGGTGCTGGTTGTGCTGGCCGCGGACAAGCCCAAACCCAAGTGGTCGCTGCTGGACCGTTACCTGGCCAGCGCCGAGTCGGACGGCTTGCCCGCCTCGATCTGCATAACCAAGATGGACCTCGATGCCCGACGCCAGGTGGATGAAGAATTGACCCTCTACCGCTCGCTGGGTTATCCAGTGTTGTTGACTTGCGCCTTGACCGGCCAGGGCATCGAGGAGTTGCGCGGGATGCTGCGCCACAAAAACACGGTCATGGTGGGTAAATCCGGGGTGGGCAAAACAACGCTGCTCAATGCGCTGGCGCCGGACCTGGATTTGCGCACCAGCGATGTCAGCCACGCCACGGGCAAAGGTAAGCACACCACGACCAACCTGGAAATGCACCGACTCGGCGAGGCGATCCAGGTCGTGGATACGCCGGGTATGCGCGAGTTTGGCCTGTGGAACGTGGCGCCCGAACAGGCCGTGGACCTTTTCCCTGAAATGCGCGAACATACGGCCAACTGCCGTTTCAACGACTGCACCCACCTGAAGGAAAAGACGTGCGCCCTGCGGCAGGCCCTGGAGCAGGGGCTGATTCATCCGCAACGCTACGACAGCTTCAAGAAATTGAAAGAAGAATTGAGCAAACATGATCGCTGAACCTTGCAACCGCGAGTATAGAATATGATGAACGAGCAGGATATTCCTCAACGCATGGAAACCTTGCGACGCGACCTGGAGCGGCACAATTACCTGTACTATGTCGAAGCCCGGCCGGAAATTTCGGACCAGGAATATGACACTTTGTATAAGGAACTGGAGGCGCTCGAGGAGCAATACCCGCAATGGTGTTCGCCCGAATCGCCGACCCAGCGCGTGGGCGGCGAACCGCTCAAGGCATTTGGCACGGTGCGTCATGCTGTCCCCATGATGTCGCTGGACAACACCTATAACTTTGAAGAGCTGCGCAAATTCGACGAACGCGTGCGCAAGCTGGTGGGCGCTGCTTTGTTCGAGTATGTTGTCGAACCCAAAGTCGACGGCGTATCGGTCAGCCTGCGCTACGAGCAGGGTAAGCTGGTCGTGGCCGCCACCCGCGGCGACGGCCGCAGCGGCGACGATATCACGGCAAATGTGCGCACGATCCGGGCCGTGCCCCTGACCTTGCGCGTCGATAAACGCGCCGTGCCGCCCTTGCTCGAAGCGCGCGGCGAAGCCTTCCTGCCCACCGCAGCGTTTGTCCGCATGAACGAAGAGCGGATGAATAAAGGTGAAGACCCGTTTGCCAATCCGCGCAATGCCACGGCCGGTTCCCTCAAACAACTCGACCCGCGCATGGTTGCCAAACGGCCGCTGGACGTGGTCTTCTACGCAGTCGGCGCACTTGAAGGCGTCTCGTTCGACACTCACGTTGAGATGTTGCAGGCCTTCCAAGCGCTGGGCCTGCCGACTCAGAAAGCGTGGTGGATCTGCGCTGACGTAGACGAAGCGATCGCCGCCATCGAGGAACTGGAGCAACTGGAAAGCACGTTGCCCTACGAGATCGACGGCGCCGTCATCAAGGTCAACCAGTTTGCGCTATGGGGCGTGCTCGGTTCCACGGCCAAGGCGCCGCGCTTCGCCATTGCCTATAAATACGCCCAGGAACAGTCGCGCACCAAATTGCGCGCCATCATCGTGCAGGTGGGCCGGACCGGTATCTTGACGCCGGTCGCCAACCTCGATCCCGTGTTTCTGGCCGGCACTATGGTTTCGCGAGCTACGTTGCACAACGAGGAGGAGATCCGGCGTCTTGACGTGCGCGAGGGCGATACCGTACTGATCGAAAAAGCAGGTGAAATCATACCGCGCGTCTTACGCGTGGTGCTGGAGGAACGCCCGGCCGAAGCCCAGCCGTTTGACTTGAGCGCGCACCTGAAACATCAGTGCCCGGCTTGCGGCGAGCCCATTGCGCGCGACCCGCAGTTCGTGGCCTGGCGCTGCGAAAACAGCGCCTGCCCCGGACGATTGCGCGAGGCGCTTCGCCATTTCGCCTCGCGCCGCGCCATGGATGTCGAGGGGCTGGGCGACGTGCTGATCGAGCAACTGGTGACCAACGGGCTGGTCAGCGATTTCGCTGATCTCTACGCCTTGACCGTGGAACAGGTGGCCGGGCTGGAACGCATGGGCCGCAAATCGGCCGGCAACCTGATCACGGCACTGGAGAAGAGCAAGCGCAACGAAGTTTGGCGGTTGCTCCACGGACTGGGCATCATCCACGTGGGCGAAGGCGCGGCGCGCAAACTGACCGAACGCTTCCACGACCTGGACCGGCTGGCGGCCATGACCCCGGAAGACCTAGAAGCGCTGGACGACATCGGTCCGGTCATGGCTGAGAGTATCGCCGCCTATTTCCGCCATCCGCGCAACGTCGAAGTGCTCGAAAAACTGCGCGCGGCCGGGCTGACCTTTAAGGAAGAAGCGCCACCGTCTGAGGCCGAAGCATCCGGCGCAGGTGACACGGCTGCCGCGGACAACGGTTTTTTCAAGGGCAAAACCGTGGTGGTCACTGGCAAGCTGGAAGGCTACGGCCGGGACGAGATCAAGGATCTGCTGCGTGCGCACGGCGCCAAGGTCACCGGTAGTGTGAGTAAAAACACGGACCTGCTGATCGTGGGCGATGACGCCGGTTCCAAGCTGGCCAAAGCCGAGAAGCTGGGCGTTACCCTAATGCGCGAAGATGAGTTGCACGCCCATCTGTGAAGGGAGAAGGGCAAGGGAGCGTGTCGACGGGCGGTGCAAACTTCCGTAGCCATACAGCATGCCGTGTGAAGACTTGTGTTGGATATTGACGATGACGGAAGAACATGTACAAACGCAGAAGAAGAAAAGCGTGTTTCGCTGGGAACACTGGGTCATCGCGATCCTGCTGGCGGTCATGTCCATGATCGCGTTTGCCAACATTGTCGGCGGCGTGCTCAACCGGATCAGCGGTGGAAGCGTGCACTACTCGCTGGCTTTCACCGAAGAGCTGACCACCCAACTGTTTGTCTGGATGACCATTGTGGGTTCAGGCCTGGCTTTCGAGCGCGGTGCGCACCTGGGCATGATTTCGCTTTACCGGCACTTTCCTCCAGCGCTCAAAAAAGGGGTGATCTTCGGCTCCGCGCTGGCTGCGGCATGTATGTTCGGCGCGGTCCTGTTCTACATGGGCCGCCGCGTTTTCTTTGAAGTGACCCTCTTTCACTCGGCCTCGGAATCGTTCGGCTTTCCGGTCTGGTATTATTATGCCGGCGCCATGGCGCTGATGACTGCGGTCTACCAAGGGCTGTTCCGCGGAACGCGCCGTGCGCTGCGCGAGCTGGCGGCTGAGTCAAGGGACTGGTCATGAGCGCGTTGTGGATCGTACTCGGGTTTTTGGTCCTGTTGCTGTTTGGCGTACCGGTGGGCATCTGCCTGGGATTGGTCGGCGTACTGGCGTTTCTGTGCTGCGGACTGGGCGCTGACCTGATCGCGACCAATTTCATCAGCGGCATTGCCTCGTTTCCGCTGCTGGCCATTCCTTTTTTCATCCTGGCCGGCGTGATCCTGGAAAAAGCCGGACTGGCCGCCAGGATCGCCGCGTTTTTCGAGCTGCTGGTGGGGCGCGCCATGGGCGGTATGGCCATGGTGGCGGTCCTGACCTGCATGTTCTGGGGCGCACTCTCCGGGTCCGGGCCGGCCACCACGGCCGCGGTCGGCATGATCCTGATGGGGCCCATGATTCGCCAGGGGTATAACCGGGACTTTGCGGCCGCGACCATTGCCAATGCGTCGGGCCTGTCGATCATCATCCCGCCCAGCATTGCCTTCATCATCTATGGCAACCTGGTGGAAGGCGCCAGCGCAGCCGACCTGTTTGTTGCTGGGATCCTGCCGGGCTTGCTCATGGGCTGCGGCA
>CAZOLK010000310.1:0-6268 GCA_964580325.1 uncultured Verrucomicrobiota bacterium
GGCCGCCAGGCGCTCCCCTGATCGCGGCGCGGAGCGCTGAGCGGGCTGGGGATGAATGTTTTACTGCTCAAAAAGGAGGTATGCTTTTTCCTGCAGCGTCAACAAAATCTCCTTGGCCAACGGATTGTTTCATTGCAGATTGGAGGACTGCTTTTGAAATCACAATGTCATTATATTTTACTATATCATTATGATTGCTGAATCGCACAGCATCAATGGTTTGATTCTCGTTATTCAAAATCTGTACTTCAAATTCTTTTCCGTCTTCTTTAATTTCGTCGTCCCTGAGGCGTACCACAAAAAACCTATCTTTTTTCATGTCAGATTGTATTCCTTCCCAATATTAGATGTCACCTGGTAGTCTTAGTTTATCAGTAGGTAGTGGATTATATCGATCTGTTCTCCAGCGCCAGTATGCAGACTGTTCTCTTCTCCATGCATCTGCCCAATCAGCTCTTGCTTTTCTCCACTTGTTATCAAAATTGTGAAATGGCTTGCGGCTATGCATTGTTCTCCATGTTTCAACAATTGCACCTCTTGGATCTTCATTGATATGATGTAAAATAAGATCTTCGATCTTACCCGTCTTTTGATTTATACGTACAGGGGCATAACCGAGTTCTGCAGCTTCCCAATTTGATTTTCCTGCCATTATTGCACCTTCTGGTCTTACATAGTCCCAATCGATATCTGATCTCTGATAAGCTTTCCGTTGCCAAGGTGCTACTTCAGGTTTAAATCGTCCTCGACCTTTCCCTCCCCCCCCTGGGACGTATCGTATTATATTTCTTGCTCGCCCTCCTTTAGACATCGCGATACTTCGATGGACGCGAACAATGGGCTTTGTTTTTCCTGATGATAAAACGGAATTGCCAGAGATGCTTCTTTTAATCAGTCTTCCATCAAGTTCATCGATATATTCGATATAATCCGATGCAGATGATTTGTATGATTTAGAGAGTCGTGCAGCATCATCTAAGTCAGAGAGTCCGTCTGTAACCGAGGACACTACCAGGAATTCATATGCAGAATATAGATTACTCGCAAGTTCTTCCGAACCACCACGTTTTTTAACTTCATAATGAATTAATTCTTCCGATAATGATTTCTGCGGAGTACCTGATGTATATTCATGTACTCCTGCTATGACATTGTCCATGCCATTGAAAATCGCATAGGAGCCAGCCGCGAGGCCTGAAGGACCACCTTTCATGGCGATTATTACACCACCTGTGACTTCGATTAAACCGCCTACAGCGCGCAGCGAAGGATCGACTTTAGATTCCGGCACTCCAAGGAAAGTCGACATGAAAGCAAGAAAAGCGTCTTCAGATTCGCCATCATGCTTTTCTATCAATACCCATTTAAGACCAACAAATTCATACACCTGAAATGCACCTTTAGGACCGATCCGTATACGGTACTTGCCATCACCGCTGTGTAAAGTTTTCCAGGATCCACCAAGTGCATCGACTCCATTGACGTATCCGTAAAGCAGGTATTCATTAACGCCGTCGAGTATGCCGAAGGGATCGCGAGACAACCAACAGCCATGCAAAGGATCATAATCACGATAATGGGTGTGATACTTGCCGGTGAACTCCTCGCGATACATACCCGCAAAGCCGAATCTGACATAGAAAGAACAATACGATGGGTTGCCGACTTTGTCCTTTTGTGGGTCGCCAACCTGATCAAAGGGTTTTGCCAGGCCTGTGATACTGTAATGTAACTTCTCCACAACAACGCCGTTCTTATCCATCACTCCCATTAAACGGCCATGGTCATCTGTCATCAGTATCCATGCGGCATCATCAGCGCCAGCGACTTCACCATCACCATCTTCATCTTCCTGCACGACAACTGGCATGTGAACGGCATTTTCAAAATAATAACGTCGCAACAATCTGCCGCTTTCAAAATCACGTTCTTCAAGCAAACGGAAACCATCATAAATGGCGCGTTCATCGCTCCATGATTCCCATTTTTTATTGTGACCGCTGTATTTGCGTGCAATGCGCCGTCCCAGAGAATCGTAGAGGTAAGTTACCGATTGCGGCTTCCATTCAAAACCGTCATTGGGGTCGAATGTTTTGTCTGTTGCGCGTTTGATGCGATCAAAGGCGTCCCATTCGTATTCGTAGTATTGGTCCGCTACAAGATTTCCGCGTTTGTCGTGAGGCCGTTCAAAATCGCCGCCGCCAGGACTTTCAACAGTGTCTTCTTCTTCCTCCTCCTCTACTTGGGCAGTGCCAACGCTGATGATATTCAGGTAATTAATGACACAATTGGTGGCTCCATTCGTACTACATGTAATGTCAAGATAACGGTCGTCCACTGCCACGTATACGACACCTGTGCCAAAGGGTATGCCGTTTTCTGGGATGAAATCAAGGGCCAGTTTATCTTCAACAAGAATTTTATGGCAAGCGTCACTGAGTAGCTGCTGATCGCCAGCGACAACCTCGACGATATACAGACCGTTATGAACGGCTATTTTCCAGGAAGACGTGACGCCGTCCTGCACAAATCGACATCCACTGCGTAATGTCGCATCTATCTCTTCCGGCGAGTCGTAATAGAATGTCGATGGTTTCCGGTCATCTTTCCAGCCATGCTTCAGTTGGTCTTCGCCAAACAATTGGCCTACATCAATCAAATCGTTGGTTGCAATTTCTGCACCGTCAGGTTCGAAATTCACTTTTGCATAATGAATGACAGGACGTAAGGGGACGCTTTGTTCATGTAGTTTGTCCTCATCATTGAACTCTTCTATTACCCCCAAGCGCTTGCCAAATTTGTATTCAAGTTTTTTCCCATCAATCACGGCTTGAAGACGTTGATCGAATTCATCGTATACGAATTCTTCGCCCTGATACGGATCAGATGAAGAGTAGGCGCCGTTGGTCAAGCGGCCGAGTTCATCATAGGTGTAAGTTCGAGAAGGAGAACTCTCCCATTGACCTTCGCCGTTTTTCAGACCGATCTTATCATGACTCGCGGAAAACAAAGGTTGGGGTGTTGGGTTGGGACCGTCGACTTCATAATCTATATCTTCAATCAAGCCATAGTTGCCGTGAGGAGTAGCGTAACCGATCCGGAAGTTTACTTTGTCATAAATGCGCTTGCGACTTGGAGTCAGTGTTCCTGGATGCCGAATGAAGCTAAGGATTTCTTGTGATGCGCCGCTCAACGTATTGGATAATGTGATGCTCTGCAAGAAATGGTCGTCCTGGAAATTCCAAGCAAGAACATCACGTTGATTCGGTAGCCTCAGCGCGGTTCTCTTGCCTCGCTGATCGTAGCTGTATGTAATAAAGAATTCGCTGTTGGGCAATATATTGCCGTTTTCATAAATCAACGTGGTTTCTGATTTTAAGCGACCATAGCCTAAGCAGGGACGTCTGTCTTCACCATAGTATTCCTGGTGCAGTTCTACGTAATCGCCCATGTTCCCCGGATTGTAATACTCGCGGTACAATGTCGCTACACCAAAGATGTTATAGTCATGACATGAACGAAGAACTTTGTTGTCGGCGTTTATTATGAACCGCAGTTGTTCGCGATTGTTAACATTGGCATGGTCTACGGGGTAATAAAGATACCTAAGAACCCCTTCTCCCCTTAAACGTACTTCTTCAATGCGGCCAAACGGATCGTAGTCGTATTCCTCTCTGTCGGAATAAGTTCCAAGGTTGTTGATATCCTGAGTGTTATAAAAAAATGATTTTCGTCGAATCCGTCCGGCTATGTCATATGCAACCTTTATGCCGAATTTGCCTCGAACAAAAGTTTCAGTCAGATTGAAATAGTCAATGCTATAATCGTTATTACGCTCGATAGGCGTGTTGATGGCTTCTTGAATCTGGCGAACGTCGCCGACTTCATTGATTACTGCTTTAGAGTCAACATCTTTGCCATTGCGAGCTAAAGCAGCCCCTCCTACGCCCGATGGTGCTTTACGCATGGATGTGCCTAACTCGGGAATGGTGAGGCCATCATTTCGGCCGGCATTATTGTATGAACGCTCAGTCGCATTTTGAAGATTGGCTTTACTCGTGATTTCTGATTCACCTAGGGCGAATTTTTTTAGTGCGCCTAATTCAGTATATTCTCGAGCTATATAACGAGTGCCGTACTGGCTATAAACATTTTCTCCAACACCATTGAATTTATTGACATAAGAGCGACCGTTAGGATCGGTGACGGTATAGGTGTTGAGCCTTGCATTTGCCTCAAAAGAATAGCGTGCATCGTTCCGATATTTATCAACTCTTCCCGCAATAAAGCCATTTTGATAGGAATTGGAATAACACAGCATTTCGTGATTTTCGACAAGCAATCTTTGCTGAGTGAGAAGACCTTCCTCGTTCCATTTTTTTTCGCTACGACGCTCGAATATAGGAGACGTAATTGAAGCTGATCGATCAGCCCAGTCACGCGAAATATCAACACCCTGACGTGATAAATTTCCAGGGAAGGAATAATCAATGTCAGTCAATTCGTCGTTCTTGTTGTAATTGAAATGGACGCCATATCCAGGCATTTGCGGCTCAAGAGCTGCATGGGTTGGCATGTTTCGCAATTCAAGATCAAGTCGACCTGCTAAATCATAAAAATAAATCGTATGATTGCCGTTAGCCGACTTTTCGTAATGCAGCTTGTCGCTGTCGTTGTAATAATGCCGTTCTTCATACCAAATGTTGCCTTCAATGGGCATTTCAGCGCGAACGAGGCGTCCGAGACCATCTGTAATGCAATCTACGACGGACGTGACATGTTCGTAGGTCGGATCATCAACCGTACCGGTAGCCACTGGATTTTTTGTCAGAAGTTGTTTCAGGAACCCCCTATGATCATAATTATAACGCTCAATCAAGCGACTATTTTCATCGCCTTCAACTTGGGGGACATCGAGCAATTCTTCAATTTGATCGAGATCGTTGAACTTTGTAATTCGAGTTGCTCCCGAAGGATCTGTTTGTGAAATCAAACGCCCGTAGTGATCGTGGGTGGTGATGATTTCAAGCCGCTTTACTTCTTCGCCCTCATAATCAGGTTGATCGACAATGGTGGTTTTGTAGGGGTAGCCTTCCCGATCACTTGCATCTTCATGGCTGTCATTTGATTTGTAATATTCTATGGTTTTTTCCGTGCCATCGGGGTAAGTAATTTTTGTTGCTTGGCCGTGTTCATTATACTCAAAAACATGTTGTGGTAAGAAGGTGGGAGATTGATGAGGTACATCAGCGGCGACCACATTGCCTTTTGTGTTGTAATCGAAGTGGAAAGCAACTGATGGAATCAATTCGATGTCTTTGATTTGTTTGAATTTAGACTCGTAAGTATATTTAACAATCTGATCGCTCGTGTCGTTTCCTGTCACGCCTCCAGATGGGTTGCTTCTCTGGCCTTTTGATGACGTTATTTGAGTGATGTTATTGAAACCACGCTTATCTGTCGGTGAACCATCTCTATAATATAGAAATGATCGATGGTTTTTCTCCGGGAACGTTGCTTTTGCCAAGTTATATTCTGAATTGTATTCAAATGAAATAGTACGACCGCATGATGAAACATCCTCACAGAGCATTAAAAGTTCGTCTGCTTTGAATGAATAATCTGTTTGTACGTTATAGGTGTCTGTATGAATGACAGGATTGTTGCCGCTGAAGGTTTCGGAGACTTGAGGGCCGGAGCCCCAGGTTAGAGAAGCGACCTTTGGCGTGTCGCCCTGGTAGGAGACCTGGAGGTATGGAACTAGAGAGGTGGGGTCGTCTTTTTGTGGTATGAGTACGGTCTCGAGCCTTTCCCTTGCATCGTACGAGATTAAACAGCTATCAAAAATTTCCACCGCACACGCATTTTGCCGACCGTTCGCTTGCTCCCACGAAGCACTATGCCCCCGCGCCCGTCCTGGCGCGAAAAAGCCAAGGACGGTTAAGCAAAAGATGATGATGGAAAACACGCGTTTCATTGTTCGCGCATGGTAGCGGATGAGCTGGGGGTTGTCAGTATTTTTTGGATTGGGATGTTTGGGGGGCTTGCGTGCATGCAAGTGGCATCTATCTTTGTCCAGACCCGATTTAAAGCGTTTGAAATGGCATAAGCGTCTGCCTGGAACGGATTCGACACGTTTGAAGTGGCATAGGCGTCTGCCTGGAACGGATTCGACACGTTTGAAGTGGCATAAGCGTCTGCCTGAAGCGGATTCGCCGCTGCAGTGTCCCAAGATAATTTAGAATGGCGTCCCACATAAATTAGAATG
>CAZOLK010000311.1:0-6261 GCA_964580325.1 uncultured Verrucomicrobiota bacterium
GACCAAGTCTTCCGCGTCACCTTGGCTGGCCTTCGCTTGTTCGAACATGTCCTTGGTGAGCGCCATGACGGCCAGCTTGCCATCGGACAAGAACTCCAGAGTCTCCAGCATGCGGGTCATCAGACGCATGCGAGCGGCGGGCAGGGAGGCATAGAGCCGGTTGTACAAGACGTCCGCCCGAACGCCGCGATCGACCAGGTCGGCGGAAAGCTCCGGCGGGCATTTTTCCAACGTGATGCGCACCGCCTCGACAATGGCGCTCATCGGTTCCTGCAGCGCTTCACTGATCTCTTGCTCGGTGATGGTCAGGGTTTTAGGCAAACCTGCCACCAGGTCGCGCCCCTTGACTTCCATGGGCCGGTCTTCGCCGGTATAATAGGCGGAGCCGATCTTGATCTTGATCTCTTCCGCAGTGCGTTCGCCAATCAATAAATTATAAGCTCGTTTCATATATTGGACAATCGATTCGTCCATTTCATCGCCGCCCACGCGCACGCTGCGACTGAAAACTATGCCGGCCAGCGATATCAGCGCCACTTCCGTGGTGCCGCCGCCAATATCGACAATCATGTTGCCAGCCGGTTCCTGCACCGGAAGCCCCACCCCGATGGCCGCGGCCATCGGTTCTTCAATGAGATATACTTCCTTGGCGCCGGCATGCTGAGCCGAGTCCTTGACTGCCCGTTTCTCCACTTCCGTGATGCCGCTAGGTACTGCAACCACCACGCGCGGACGTATCATCTTGTTGCGATTGTGTACTTTACGGATAAAGTAGCGCAGCATGGCCTCCGTGATCTCAAAGTCGGCGATCACCCCGGCTTTCAGCGGGCGGATAGCCACGATGCTGCCAGGCGTCCGGCCCAGCATCCTTTTGGCTTCTTCGCCTACAGCCAGAACCCGGTTCGTGCCGGCCTGAATAGCGACCACGGACGGCTCCCGCAAGACAATGCCACGGTCGCGGACATAGACCAGCGTATTCGCCGTTCCTAAATCAATGCCCAGATCACTGGAAAAAAAATTAAAAAAACGTCCCAGCATACAAATAAATTCCCGGACCCGAGGGTCTTGATATTCCAAAAAAATAAGCGTACGCCATAATGTGCGATATCCTCGCATGTAGCGTCAAGAATAATCAACGGCTATCGCATGCCGGGCCGGATGGCGGTAAAAATCGCGTTAAAGCCTGAGGATACTAGGGTTGCCCGCACAAAACCGGTTTGTCAACCAAGATCCTTGATAGCTTTCTTTGAATCCGATCTGGCGATCTGGTCAATAACCGCGACACACGAAGCATCTCCGGCAATGTTTACCGCGTTACGCATCATGTCGAAAATGCGGTCAGCGCCATAAAGGCGCAAAGCGCTCCGAATAGTATTGACCATTTTATTTGTTTCGCCTAGTTTGACCTTATGTCCACAAGTGTTGAAATCCTGACCGTTACCTTGAATCCGGCCATTGATCGGACGGTTTTTGTGCCCGGTTTTCGCACCGGTGCGGTCAATCGGGTGGACCGGTTGCTTCTGCATGCCGGTGGCAAGGGCATCAATGTAGCTTCTTTGCTGGCTGATTGGGGTTGCTCCGTTTGTGCCACAGGTTTCTTGGGCCAACAAAACGCGACCTTGTTCGAGCAGCTATTTGCACAAAAAAACATCCGTGATGCCTGTCTGCGCATTCCCGGCGCTACCCGCACGGGGATTAAAATCATCGATGAAAATGCGCAGGAGACGACGGATATAAATTTCCCAGGCATTACCCCCGCGCCTCGGGCGATCGATGAGCTTATGGAACGGATCGCAGCCGAAGCTGTCGGTGCAGTCTGGCTCGTTCTTGCCGGCAGCTTGCCCAGGGACGCGCCGGAGGATCTCTACCAGCGCATCATTGAGGTGATGCGGCCCACTGGTATCCGCATTGCGCTGGATACGAGCGGACCGGCCCTGATCCAGGGGGTGCGCGCCAAGCCGCATCTGGTCAAACCCAACATCGAAGAACTTGGCCAGTTGCTCGGTCCAAACGCGATGGTCGATCCACTGACTGCCGCGCGTGAATTGCTTGCACGGGATATTGAAACGGTAATCGTCTCCATGGGTGAAAAAGGTGCGCTGTTTATGGAAACGAGTGATGCGGTCATGGCTCAGGCAACGCCGGAGCGCGTGGTCAGCACTGTGGGCGCTGGCGATGCTCTGTTGGCTGGCGCTGTTTCCGGAGCTTGCGCCAAACTGCCGTTGGAGTCGCGCGCCAGACGGGCGACAGCATTTGCCGTATCCGTCTTGTCACGCGTGGGCCTGAATTTGCCCGAACCCGAAAAGCTGACAGCCCTGGAGCGCCAGGTCTGCTTGTTGAAAGCCGAACGACAGGACCTGTAACAATAGAAGAAAGGACCGCTGTATAATGAAGATACTCTTGAGCGGCGCTGGCGGATTTATCGGCCAGGCACTAAAACTGCGGCTCGAACAGGACGGACATACGGTGGTGCGTTTGAAACGTAAAGGGGCCTGCACCGTACCTGTGGCATGGGACCTTGAATCGCACGACCTGGAGCAGCAGTTTGACGCTGTGATTCACCTGGCCGGCGAACCTATTGCCAACGGACGTTGGACCCGGCGGAAAAAGCGTGCTATTATGGAAAGCCGCAAATACGGGACGCTGGTTTTGAGTGAAGTGCTGGCCGGCATGCCGAACAAGCCCGGACACCTGCTCTGCGCTTCGGCCATCGGCTATTACGGCAATCGTGGCGATGAGGCACTGACCGAAGGTAGTGCTCCGGGAATGGGATTTCTGGCCGAAGTTTGCCGCTGCTGGGAAGAAGCGGCAACGCCAGCGCGACAAGCCGGACTGCGCGTGGTTCATCTCCGTTTTGGCATGGTGCTCAGTCCGCATGGCGGCGCGCTGGCCGCCATGCTGCCGGTGTTCAAGCGGGGACTGGGCGCACCACTGGGCTCAGGGCGCCAGGTCATGAGCTGGATCGGGCTGCGCGATGCCGTCGAAGCTATTGCCTTTACATTAAACCACTCAGAGTTGGAAGGGGCGATCAACATCGTTGCGCCCGAACCAGTGACCAACCGTACATTCATCCGAGCGTTGTGCCGCAAAGTGAACCGCTGGATGGCGCCGCCGGTCCCTGCTCTGATTCTGCGCTTGATGGTTGGCGAGATGGCCGATGCACTGCTGCTCAGCAGCGCCAGGGTCATGCCAACTAAATTGCGCGAAGCGGGATTCGCGTGGGCGGTCAACGAGATCGAGCAACTGGAGTTGTGACGAGGGACCGGTCACT
Source organism: uncultured Verrucomicrobiota bacterium (assembly GCA_964580325.1). Lineage (GTDB taxonomy): Bacteria > Verrucomicrobiota > Kiritimatiellia > CAYTQP01 > CAZOLK01 > CAZOLK01. The sequence goes on from CAZOLK010000311.1 coordinate 3,272, forward strand.
GATCACTGATCCCTGGTCCCTCGCCACTTGAAAAAAGGTTGAAAGGCATGTATATATGTGGCGATTCAACATGAAAGGTTTCGATGCAGTTTTCTCAGGATAATATTGATCAACTGGATCTCGATTCAGTCAATCAGTTCAGTATGAAGGTGTTGTTTGAATATGCCGCCAAGGTCGGCGCCAGCGATATTCTCGTCACCAGCGGTTCGCCGCCCATCGTGCGGGTGGATGGCGTGTTGTATCCCGCGTTTGAACCCAAACTGAAAGCCGAGCAAACGCGCAAGCTGATCTGGAGCTTACTGAACGAGACCCAGCAGGAAATGTTCGAGCGTAAGCGCGAACTCGATTTTTCGCTGGCCGTGACCGGCAACCTACGGTTTCGTGCCAATATCTACTACCAGAAAGGTTCAGTGGCCGGAGCCTTTCGCCTGATTCCGCGTCGCATCCCCCAGTTGGAGGAACTGGGATTGCCGCCAGTGGTCAAAAAACTGACTTTGCGGGCAAACGGCCTGATTCTGGTAACCGGGCCAACCGGCAGCGGCAAAACCACGACCATGGCCGCCATGATCGACCTGATCAACCAGACGCGCCGCTGTCATATCGTCACCATTGAAGATCCCATCGAGTTCATCCATGAAAATAAGCGAAGCCTGGTGGATCAGCGCGAGGTTTATGCCGATACGCTTTCGTTTTCCAATGCGCTTAAATACGTGCTGCGCCAGGACCCGGACGTCATCATGGTGGGTGAAATGCGCGACATAGAAACCATTTCCGCGGCCCTGACCGCGGCTGAAACCGGGCACCTGGTCATTGCCACGCTGCATACCAACGATGCCGTGCAAAGCATTGACCGCATCACCGATGTCTTTGCGCCGCATCAGCACAACCAGGTAAGGGTGCAACTGGCGTTTGTGCTGCTGGGCGTGATTGCGCAGCAATTGATCGTACACAGCAACAGCACAGGGCGTGTGCTGGCTACGGAAATCTTGATCAAGAACCATGCCGTGGCCAATCACATTCGCGAAGGCAAGACGCACCAGACCTACAACCTTATGGAAACCGGACGCAACGAAGGAATGATCACCATGGATCAACGATTGCGCGAAATGTGCGAAAATGGCGCGATCACCTATGAGGACGCGGCGCATCACGCAACGTCGCCACGCGCGCTGGAGGGCATTGTGTTGCCGGCCAGCGCCACGTTTGCCCTGCCCAATTACCTGAACAAACTTAAATAAGGAATTCCCATGGAAAACCAAACGCAAAACCAAACCATTCTCATTGTCGACGACGATCCCGACATGCTCGATTTGCTCTGCGATGTATTGGAAGACTATCCCTGCGACACCGCTACCAACGGTGACGCGGCGCTGGAAAAAGCGGCATCGCCGAATCCGCCGGACCTGATCGTGATGGATGTCCTGATGCCGGGACTGGACGGATACGAAATATGCCGTCAACTCAGGGCCAATTCAGCCACGCGCAATATTCCGGTTATCATGGTCACTGGCATGACCCAGGAAAAGGACGCGGCCAAAGCGTTTGAGGTTGGGGCCGTGGACTATATCGCCAAGCCCATCAGTCCCGTCGTGGTTCGCGCCCGGGTGCATATGCATCTGCAACTGACAAGCATGCGCAACGATCTGCGCAAGCAGCACGAAACCGTGAACAAAAAGACGAAAATGCGCACACGCGAACTGGAGATGACCCATGAAGCGACCATTCTAAGCATGGCTGCATTGGCCGAAACGCGTGACAACGAGACCGGCGGTCATGTCCGGCGGATCCAACATTACGCCAGGGCGCTGGCCATGCACCTGCGTCACGACGTGCAGTTTTCGCCTTACCTGAACCTTGCGACCATTGAACTGGTTTACAAGGCCGCGCCGCTGCATGATATCGGTAAAGTGGGCGTGCGCGACAGCATTCTGCTCAAGCCGGGACGCCTGACCACGGCAGAGTTCGATGAAATGAAACGCCACACCATCCTGGGCCGCGACGCCATCCTGAAGGCCGAGGAAATGCTGGGCGGCAATCCGTTTCTCACCATTGCCAGTGAAATATGCTACACGCACCATGAAAAATGGAACGGCACAGGCTATCCCCAGGGGTTGAAAGAAGAGCAGATCCCGGTCTGGGGCCGGCTGGTGGGGCTCGCCGATGTCTACGACGCGCTCATCAGCAAGCGCGTATACAAACCGCCCTTCCCCCACGAAGACGCGGTACAGATCATTTATGAGGGCAAAGGCAAACATTTTGACCCTGACGTGGTGGACGCCTTTCTGGTCCTGCAGAACAGATTCCGCAGCATAGCCCTTAAATTCGCCGATTTCGACGAAGAGCGCCAGGTGCTTTCCAAGTATGCCACCTGAAAACCCAACGCACGAAACAGCGCAAACCATCTGTGGACTGTGCGGTCGCCTGGTTGGGGGCCACTTCCGAGGAGCGGCTTTACCCATAGTACTGGAATCTAATTGTCCTAAGCTTTGTCGCGAGCTTTGTCGATCTCCTCGTGCTCGGCCCCCAACTCGACCGTGTCTTCTCTGACAGTCAGCGACCTGCTCGCCCATGACTTCTTTAAGCCCACCAGCATGCGCAGGCTCTGTGAGAGTTCCTTAAGGTTCTCGTGATTGAAGGCCCTTGGCTGGCTGGCGACAAAGCTCGCGACAAAGCTCGCGACAAAGCTGCAAATACTGGGGTCGCGCATGCGTTGGTCCAACAGAGGCTGGATCGGACGCTTGATCTACGGTTCAAGCCGCTTGCCTTTTTCCGCGGCCAACCGGTCAGGCGCAAAACCCTGGGTGCGCAATACCGGTCAGCGGGTGCTGCTGCTCCAACTCGGTATAAGCGCGCCACGCCCACCTGGGCCGCATGCTATTCAGCCCGAGCAGCAAACCTGCCAGGATGACTGCAGCGACGAGGATCATTCTCAACGCTTTCATAATCTCTGAAGTGCCGCGCCGGCGTTAGCCTAGCCGGTCAGGTTGCTC
>CAZOLK010000312.1:0-6260 GCA_964580325.1 uncultured Verrucomicrobiota bacterium
ACAAGATGGAGCCTTTATAGGGCCACAAGTTAAAAGGTTCATCATCATCATCATCGTCATCGTCATCCTCGTTCATATCTTTCACCACAACCCAGGCTCTTTTCTTCTTATCATAGCCGAATATGCGGACATTGTCACCTCCGGACAAGGTGATTTTTCCTTCGGGGATCGTAGTCGGCGTCATGTCTCGGAGCGGCAACATCTGCATATCAAAATAATCCCAAAACCCATCGATGGTGTTGTCTTCATGATCCAAATCGTCGTCCAGGTTGTCGTTATCGTTGTTCACCTGCAGCCAGATGGGATACGTGCCATGCATCTCCAAAGGATCGTCCTTGTCGTCATGCAAGCCGTCATGGTTCGAATCACCATCGATATCGACGGACATGACCGTGAAATTAACCGTATCGACGGCTTCGAGCGTGGCAACGCTAATAGAACAGTCGCGCATATCCGAAGAACCTTGCTTGCCCTCGAAATACATATTACGAACAGTTGTTTCTTCATTCTCACGAAAGAATATCTTGAAGGGGCCACCCTGCTCGATCAAGTGTTGTTTTTTATCAATCTCAGCCTGAATATACATGATGGTTCCACCGCCCTGGTCCGCGGAGAACAAGGCCCATGGCATTTCCTTTGGCTTGACATCAACTGAAAATCCATGTTGACGGATCCTCGGATCAATAGCGCCTCCTGTCAAAGGCACTTTTTGGTAGGGGTTTTCTTCATCCATGTTTTCGTCTTCAAAATCCCATTTGTAGTTGCCGTCTTCCTCGCCTTCGGGTGTCTTCTGAATATCATCATCGTCGTTCAAGACGACATAACAGCCTTTGGTCAGTTCGTACTCCAACTCATCGATATCCTCATCGAACTCATAACTGATGCCCTTGATAATCGATGTCCGTCTTTGGGCTTCGTCATTTTTGTTGGCTTTTCCCTGGCGAGCCTTGGATGTGTCGTATTCAGTTTCCTTAAATAACCTGGAAGGACCAGTCACATCGATGCTGTAGACGGTTGTCGCGATTCTATCCCGGCACACTACGTCGCTCTCGTTTAAGTCCATCCTGACCTGAATATAGTCAGCAGCAATAGCTCCACTGCATTCATCGCCCTCTACCCACAGCGTGACCGGCAGGTCCTCGGTCTTGAAACTCGTTCCGCTGGCGTAATAGGTTTCCTTGGTCTTATTGGACCAGATCATCAACGAACCGGAATAAGTCAGGATTACGGTTTCCGCATCTTCCTCAGCATAAGGAACGGGTTTTTCGATAACCAATTCGAACAGGTCCTCGTCATCCACCAGGTTATCTTCGGCATCATAAAATGGATCTTCTTTCCAATCCATGACACGATTGCCATTGTCGTCGTTATTGTTCCAACGTACGTAGCCACCGCAATGTTCCTCGGTTTCGTCGTCGACGATATCCATTACAGCATTCAGCCGGATAGTTCTTATCAAAATGACATCTTCGCCCACATGCCCGTCTTGGGTTATGATCTTAGCGATCAACTCAAAACCTTCGTGCGGCGCCAATCCCTCAACAACCAGATGTGAGATTTCTTCCAGTTCACTGGCCAGAACGCCCTCCGCGCTATCTATGTCTTGACCTATGGCATTTATAGGCATGATCGATTCGTCAGGCATGAAAAGCCGGATCGGGCCATCGCATTCGAAGATGACTTTTGCGTCCTCGTCATCCCAGCGTTGGATATCAAAAACGATTTTGCCTAACTCGTCCAGACTGTCGCCGAGATAAGTATTGTCGGTAAAATCACGCGGATGGCAGGGATCACCCAGCTTTTGGGTGTGGTTTTCATTGACAAACACGCGGTACGGCTTTTCCTCTTCTTCTTCGTCGCTGATGGTGGTGAAGAGGTTGATGCCTTCGACGACCACTTCGATGTACAGGGTTTCATAGCAGGTTACTACAGCGGTCAGCAAGTCTTCATGATCGCGCACATGGGCAACAGTAACTTTGTTGCCTGAGCAAGGCGTCACGCATGGATAACACTCGCTTTCCTCGCGACAACAGGGCGTCCAGGTCAAACAAGCGACATCGTCGACATCCGGACACAAGACTGCGGTAATGGCTTCGGTCTTCACGGGTCGTTTTTCGGGCAAATCCAAGTAATCGTTGGCCATGTAATATCGATCACCCGCGCCTTTGCCATCCATCTGCAGATCTTCTGCTTCCACAGCAGCATAATCATAATTCTGATCTATATTGGTGGATGCGCACCCGGAAGAGCATTCCGCACTCCAGGTCACAACGCCTTTTTTAAAGCCACAAGAGTCATCCGGCAGATTTTTGGGATCACAGGTTCCGCTTTCGCCACATTTACAGTACCATGTCGCGTATTCAATATCAATGCAGTTTATGCAGATATTGCCTTCCGGCATGACGCCCGGAGTGATGGTAATATTGTGAGCAGGTTCGCACGTCCAGTCCGGTTCGCCGGTACACTCATCGCAGGTATCGCATGGCTCGTAATCGACCGCTAATGGATTGCAATTGGCCAACAACTCACGGGCAAAAAAGATCAACAACATGCCCAGCAGTGCCATTATTGTAACAATTAATCGTTTTTTCATAACTTCGCCTATATCCTTAATGTTCTTATAAATTTGGTAACCTTATTGTTCGGGCATCAACACTCCGGAATAATAGGCTTCACCCAAGTAGACGCCGTCCTGATAGGCTTTGATGGTGTGGCAAATGGATGCTTTTACGGACCCGGCTTTGATCAGGCGGAAGACGTATTCGCCTTTTTCGTCAAAATCCTTATTGGTGATCCAGCGTTCGATGGACATGTCGTCGAAGGTGACGCCGCCGACAAAGATCTTCAATTCGATGGCGACACTGTCCGGCACTTGTTTGGCCACCAACCGATTTTCCCACAAGGCACTGCCGTCGTCGTAGCGTTCGATGACGCGGACGAAATTATCGACCGCGGCTTGCAGCCAGAAACCCTTCAGCGTCTTGCTTGCGGTAATAGGCCCGTGTTCATACAGGCGCGTCTGAACCACATGCGGTCGGCCCAGTTTCCACATGGTCATCCAGAGAGTATCGGCGTCCCGTTCGAGCTGAACGGTCGGGTCTGTTTCCAGCAAGATTTCTCGGGGCAGGTCGGGGCACGGCCATGAGCGTTCTTCACCCAGCAGGAAGGCCGGATCAGCTTGTGGCAAGAACGTCTCAAACACCAGCACATTGAAGGCGTGCGAGCGGGAAGCGTCCTGGTATACTTCCACCGTGTAATCGCCGGCCTGATCGAAGCGAACAATCTGGTCGCGATCGAGCGGCAAGGTTGTTTGCAGCATGCCGTTTATATGGATAGCGCTATTCCTGAGCGCGCCGAATTTGACGGAGGAACCGACATGGAGCACGAGATCCCGGACTTGGGAGGAGACATCCAGAGGCGCCCATTTCAGAGCGGCATGGACGATGCGACCGCCGTTCTGAAACGAGAGGTCCACGCCGGTTTCCACATCGGGCAGCAAGTCGATGTGTGCATACCAGCGATCGCCCACAGCTTGGCAAATGGGGCTGGAGGAAGCCTTCATCATTTCGACATATCTGGCCTTGCCTTCCAAGCAGACTGGAGAAATGGAGGATGCGCCGAGTCCTTTGTCGATGCCGGTCATATTGGCCATGGATTTTTCGACCCAATCTTTAACACCGTTTTGATTGTCGTCAGGACCTTCCCGTGTTTCCAGGCAGAGCTGTTTGAGGCGGAGATAGACGGTTTCGGAGGTGTTATCCCAGAACAGGCGCAGGGTATGCCGTCCGCGCGTCATCCAGGGTGTATGCCATGCCAGGTCCTTGAATTCGCGGTCCTTGGACACCAAGGTTCGCTCGCCGATATAGACGCCGTCAATATAAAGCATCAACTTGCTGGTGTCCTGATGGGGAACAGGAAAGCAGGAATGTCTGTTCCACATATGCGCGGCAATGATCCGCAAACGATAAATATCTGACGACGGGCAATCGATTTCGTATTCGACATAACCGCGTGTACCAAAGGATACGACCTCGCGTCCCCAGTTGCGCCATATTCCACAAGTGTTGTTGGTTTCGCATCCATCTTTGAAGAGCGTCAGTTGTGACGTTCCGTCAAATTCGCGAGTTAAAGGATCGGTATTCAATTCGAGGGCCTCGATGCCATCGGAAACGCCGTCGCCGTCTGTATCCGGATTGTTGGGATCGCAACCGCGCAAGATTTCTTCCATATCGTCCAATCCATCGGCATCGCTATCACGCAGCACAGGATTGGTGCGATGCAGCACGACTTCATCATAATCGCTTAACCCGTCGGCATCGGTATCGGCATCGGATCGCAGAAGTGTTTCCATCCAATCCTGCATGCCGTTGTCATTGTTGTCTGCGCCGTCCACGGCGATCAACATCAATTTTTCGATGGCGAGATCGGCATTGCGCCCCTGGTCCTCGGCTTCATTGAACCATTTGAGTGTGATTCGATGCACGCCGGGCGTGATCCATGGCGTATTGAGGTATCCGACGCCGGCGAGGTCGACATCGGCGAAGATATGGAACATGCCTATGTAATATTTATTGATGAACGCCTTGATTTTGAAGGTATGCCGGTCGGGCGGATCGTGTCGGTAATTGCGGATACGCAATCCGAGACGGTAGCAAGCAGCTTCTTCGATGTTGAGATCATAGTGGCACTGGGCGGAGTTATTGAAATTGCCGGATGTGATCAAGGATTCGCCATCTTCGATCCAGATGCTGTTGCGGTGCCAGAATTCGCGCAGTGAGGTATCGATGCCGTTTTTTTCAAGAATGATGCGAGCATCCGGTAGCCCATCCTGATCGGTATCGTATGCCCGGGGATTTGTGCCAAACAGGGACTGTTCTTCGCCATCGCCGAGCATATCGCCATCGCTGTCGACACGCAGCGGATTCAAAGCTGTCTTGACTTCGATTTGATCACGCAGAGAGTCTGCATCGGTGTCGTGTTCCAGAAAAGGCTCCATCCAATCCTGGATAGTGTCCGAGTTATGGTCTGCGCCATCGATTCTCCAGACTTCGATGCCGTGGATGGCCAACAGGCGTTTGTTGTTCTGGTAATACCATGCCAACCGCAAGGAGTGTTGTCCTTTATTGAGCCAAGGCGTAATAATGACGGAAGTTGCGGTACTATTTTTAGGAACGTCGATGTTCAACCATTGGAAGGGAATGCCATCCATCAGCATTTCCAGGCGGAAATGGAAGGACTTGTTTCGTTCGGGATGTATATTGGATAGTGTTACCTGTAGGCGATGGATACCAGGATGATCGATGTCCAGCAGGTATTCGGCGCGCATATTGATATTGGTTTCGGCTTCGAGTATGCCGTTGTTTTCATGCCAGCGCCCTATCCGTCGACTCGTGTCGCAACCGGCCAGGTGAATTATGGGAACACCGTCGGGGGTGCCGTTCTGGTTGCTGTCGCCGAGTCGGACATTGGTATGGTACAAGGCAATTTCTTCGAGATCTGGCAGGCCCTCGCCATCCGAGTCGCCATGCGCCAGATGGGGGTCGAGGTTGTGCAGGTATTCGTTGAGATTGAGAATGCCGTCGCCGTCCGCATCCTGCATTGCATCTTCGGGATTGGCAGGATTGAAGCTGTGGGCAATTTCCCAAGCGTCTGGCAGACCGTCGGCATCGCTGTCGATTTTACATGGGTTACTGGCATGGATGAGGACTTCGTCGCCATCCAGAAGACCGTCGCCATCGGTATCCTGATTGAATGGATCGGAACCGTAACGATTTTCGAGCAGGTCGTTTAATCTGTCCTGATCCGCATCCAGGGAACCGTTGCGTTCCAATCCATTGAAATGCAATCGTTCCCATGCGTCGGCCATGCCGTCGGCATCGCTGTCGACATCGTCATCCTTGATGGTTAAAACAAACGATGCGTTTTCGGTGCGATAGTTGCCTTGAGCAAAAGCCAATTCCACTGTTTCTTCCGATTCGACCAGATCATCGTCCAGGGTGGTAAGCGTATATTCAAAACTCGAAGAGCCAGCAGGGATGACTACACTGTCCACTGTGATGAAATCGAGGTGTGGCGTTGCCGAACCGGATAATTTCAAGAAAACGTTTAATGGCAGGGTTGTCGGACCGCTGCGCAACAGGCGGAATTTTCCGGGAACATCTGGTTCTGAACCATTGTGCAGCGGCGTTGCGGTCACGATTTGATCGCCATAAATCAGGAGTTGATCGGTCATTGAAAGGTATTGCATGCGAATCCAATCA
>CAZOLK010000313.1:0-6189 GCA_964580325.1 uncultured Verrucomicrobiota bacterium
CCCTGACCCTGGTCGTACCCGGCCCGGGTCCCGCCGAACCGGCGGATAAAAACCTGCGCTTGCTGGAAGAGAGTTTGGCGAGATAGGGGAGCGGGTGCAGGGAGAGGGTGCAAGGAGCAGGATGCAGGCATGGGAATCCGAAATCCACGCCGAGCCGCTTCATCGCCTGGTTGGAGCGCATGTCATCGCAGTTCAGATCTGTTGTCCAAACTGAAGGCTGGCCCTTGCGCACGGACTTCGCCGGACTCTGGCACGGAGTATGCACCTCGCGCTACACCTACTGCCTTCTTTTCGACCAGATCTCGAATTCGCTGGAGCAGAACAACCTGGTTGGAAACCCTGCCCATGTGCCGGCCTACTTACCGAGATGGAGGGGCTTCTGCAAGACTGGCTCAGCCGCACCGACGATCCCTTTGACACCGGCGAACGCCTGCCAGGGACCGGCATGCTCGACCTGGGCCAGTGCTTCAGCCACGTGAACATCTATCAACAGGCGCCGCCAGCCTACGCCGCAATCATCACGAAGTATCGCCAGCCCTTGATATAGCTGGTGCCCGGGGAGGGATTCGAACCCACACTTCCTTGCGGAAATCGGATTTTAAGTCCGATGCGTCTGCCATTTCGCCACCCAGGCAAATAATTTCGTAAATTACGCAAGTATCAATAGGCAGTCAAGCCACAAGATAAGAAGGAAGAAGGGTTTTTCTTGGAAATAATGCGTTACATGATCGTCATTCGCATGTCGAGAGTGGTTTGTTTTTTCACTAGCTCAAAATCAATTAGCAACACAAAAGTCAATTATTGACTTCGCTATAGTCCAGGCTTCAGCCTGCCCCAAGACATTGCACCGGCTTCCGCGTCATCCTCTCGCCCAAAGGATTGCCCATGAACCAACTGCGTCAAAGGTAAGGCTTCGCCGCATCAGGATCATTATTTGACAGAAACATTCGAGACAGAAGTATGAGAGCATTTTTTCATGCATTTTTCTGTCAAAAATACAAATGCATCGGTATTTGCTTGGTTGCTGCGTGTCGGTCCGTGTCAGTCCGTGCTGATCCGTGTTTTAAGATTGCATCTTTGCCCTGACCCGTGTTGAATGGGTCATCTTTTTGTTATGAGTTAAGCTATAAGAGTGGAGATTTTTGATGGCCAATCATCCGACGCACATTTTTTTGCATAACCCGAAAGCGTTGCGCATCGAATACCTGGTCGACGAAGCCCGGCTCATCCTGTGGTGGTCGCCACGGGCAGGCGCTTCGTACGAAGAACAGGATCGCAATTTCTCGAACCGCGACGATCACCTGGACGTTTTCGACAAAATCGTGTTCAGCGGCCTTGCCCTGACCGACTTTTCCTGCTGCGAATACGATCCTTACCATACGGTGGTGCGTTACATGCATCAACGCCTGCACATTGCCACGCTGATCGATCAAGCTGCGGTCCTGGTCTGGACGGAACAACCTCAACAGGTCGATTTCAAGACCTACCGCTGCGACGAACCCGTGCGCCAGCAGACTGACGCCTTCCAGGTGCGCCATGCCGAACCGCGTGACACATTCCAGTTTCAGGCCCTGCTCGGTCCAGGTCAGGGTTCGTTCACCCACCAGTTCCTGCGCGACCCGGAACGCAGCACCCATGCGCGCTGTCAACTGGAACCCGACCAGACCTTGGTCATCGGCGTCCACCTGGCCGACGATGCCACGTCCCTGCCGGCCATGGAAAAAATCGCGCGTGATCGCGACCAAGCCATGGCCTACACGGAAAAAAACCTGGCGGGCCAGGTCCAGCACGGCCAGTGGCACGTCCCCGACCAACTCGCCATGAATGCCCTGCGCGACATGACCATCCGCAGTCTGCACAGCGCGATCGACGACTCAGGTGCGCTGCGCGCCTCGCTCAAAGACATCTATTACCTGCTCTGGATCCGCGACAGTGCGTTTTGCTACGGCTACCAGGCCATGGCCGGCTGGCCCCATCGCCTGGCGGAATGGTGCCGCTTGCTGCTGCACAACCCGCTGCAGATCACGGACGAACCTGGCGTGCCCTCCGGCCCCGTATTCGGCCAGTTGGTCAGTCGCCGGTTCGGCAAACTGGAGGAGGACGGGATCTACTACGCGGTTTGGTCCGCTTTCACGTACTGGACCCAGACCGGTGATGCCACCTTTGCGTCCGGCGAACATCTGGCGTTGTTGCAGGACTGCATGGACCGGATCGAAACCTATATTTTTGACCCAGAAAAAGGGCTTTTCGGCGGGTATTTCGCGGACGAGAGCCCGATGAAGGACTGCCGTGACTGCGGCTGGGATCTGGCCGTGGGCAAACCCGTGCGCCGCTCCTGGGTTACGCACGGCGATCAGCCGGTCATGCGTTCCTACGACATCTATATCAACCTGCTGATGCACGCGGCCTGGTCCATGCTGGCCGCCATGTCTCGCGGCGCAAAAGCCGAGGCGTACCAGGATAAAGCGGACCGTTTGTGGCATAACCTGGCGCCGTTCTTCGCCGATCTGGGCGACAGCTTGCCACCCTATGGCAAGCTGCTGCTGGAGGATGGGACCATGGCGCTTTGCGAACCGTACGGACCGGCGCGCTCAGTCTATGTCTGGGGCCTGGCGCTGCCCACGTTTGCACCGGTACGCGGCATGGACGGGATCCGTTGTCGTCTGCTCGACGACTTGCTGGATCAGCCCGGTGGCCACTGGATCAATTCGATCTGCTCGGTCATCGCCGCGGTCGATCCGTGGGTCTGCCCGGAGCAGAAGATGATGGGCGCGATCGATCTGATCGTGCGCCAGAGCTGGAATTCCGGCTGCTATTTGCCCATGCCCGGCGCCATGCCGGAAAAATGCGACGCGCCTCAGGGCAATCGTTTCCACGATATCCGGCCTCAGGCCTTTGCCCAGAGCTCCTGGCTGGCCGCCTGCAGCGGACTGGGCGTACGCCGTTTGCCCTACGGGCTGGCTGTGCGTGCAACACAGGTTTTCGCACGACTTGATCGCTATGCCTGGCGCAACGGCGACGTTTCGTTTGTCTTTAATTCAACCGACCGCCTGGCCAAGCTCAAGATCAATGGCGTCGAGGTGCTGCATACGCTGCAACTGCCCCAAACGCTGCTCAAAGGCCGGCCCCACAGCGAAGTCGTGCTGGAAGACGGCGGCATGGAGCCTTGCCTGCTGCGCTCCAGCCTGCACTTGAACGACGTACGCGTCGATAACGGTCGGATCACCTATGACGCCGAAGCGTTTGGCTTGTCCGAAGCGGTCTTTTCGAACGAGCCGGCTGGCATCGCGGTGCAGAATGCCGCGAACGCCGCCATCCCCTTTGAAACGTGGTGCGCGGATGGCATGGGCTTTGTCAGCTTCACCGCGCGCGGCTCGGTCAGGGTAAGTATAGATCAATACGTGACGATCCACTGAAAGGAAAGGAAGCGGATAATGGCGGAAAGTATGGAAGACAAGTTGAAACAGATGATCGTCGAGCGCCTGTTCCTTAAAATCGAACCGGCGGCAATCGAAAACGACCGGTCGTTGATCGACGATTACGGCGTGGATTCGGTCAGCTTGCTGGAACTGGTGGTTGGCCTGGAAGAGCTGTTCGATCTGCTGATCGAAGACGAGGAATTCAGCGTGAGCAACTTCGAAACCGTGACCGCGCTGGCCGCGTTCGTGCGGCAGAAGATGAGCGAAGCTGGATGAGTTTGCGCGAAACCGCGCTACGCCTTGCCGGCGCGGACGGCAGCCTGGCCGCGCTGCTGCACCAACCGGCGCCGGAAAACGAGCCGGCCACACGTCACGGTCTGCTGCTCTGCCCGCCGCTCTTTGAAGAACGCAAAGCCGCTGCCCGGGTTTTGACCGAAACCGCGCACCGCCTTTGTTGTGCCGGCTGGACCGTACTGCGCATCGATTACCGCGGTTGCGGCGACAGCAACGGCGCCCTGGCCGACTTCGCTCCCGATGACTGGCTGGTCGATCTGGCCGCGGCCGCCGCGTTTCTGACCGGGCCACAGGCCTGTGCCACCCTGACGTTGTTGGGCTTGCGCTTTGGCGCCAACCTGGCCTGGCGCATGACCCGCGATCCGGGCGCCCCAACCCTGTTGCGTGGCTGCATACTGTGGGAACCCCTCGCTGACGGACGGCGCTACATCGAAGAAGCGCTGCGTCAGAAGATCATGAAGGAAATGCTGACCTATGGCCAGGCCCGTTGCAACCGGCGCGAACTGTTGCGCCGACTGGAACAGGGACAGTCCCTTGATTTCGACGGCTATCCCCTGACCCCGCGCTTGTTGCGCGAAGCAGCCCAGTGCAACCTCGAACCTTGGTCAACCACGCCGGCCGAACCACTGGACGTCAGCCTGGTCCAGATTGCGGCCGGCAACGCGCTCCGTGCGCCTTACGCCAAATGGCACGATGCCTGTAGCGCCCGCGGACTGACTCCTTCACTGGCCTGTGTAAGCTGTCCGCCGTTCTGGAGCCTGGTGGGCGTGGTCGACGCATCGGTCGTTCCCCTGCCTGCTCTGCCGCATACCGGCGCAGGTTCGACGCCGGCGGCCGTTTTTCTTGGAAATTCAGTCGATGCCGGTGGTGAACGACCCGTGCAATTCCGGAGTAACGAATGCGTCCTGCGCGGCGTTGTGCACAAGCCGGATTCGGGTAAAGCCAAGGCCGGTGTAATCATGCTCCACGGCTGGTCCGGCTGCCGGCTTGGGCCACATCGCGTGTTTGTCAAAACCGCGCGCGAACTGGTACGCGATGCAGACTGCGCCTGCCTGCGCTTCGATTTTCGCGGGCGCGGCGAAAGCGATGGCGAAACCGCGGACGCCTCGATTCAGTCCATGACCGAAGACGCGCACGCAGCCGTGGCCTGGATGCGCGACACGCTGAACGTGTCCCGCGTGTTTCTGCTGGCCATCTGCTCCGGCTGCAAAACCGCCATCGGCGCGGCCGTAGACGAACCAACGGTCAAAGGGCTGCTCCTCTGGTCCGCGGAACCCATGGGCTTTCTGCGTAAACGCACGTTGAATCAGAGTAAGAAACGGCGCGCCTGGATGACCTATGCGCGCAAGCTGCTGCGACCGGAGACCTGGCGCAAACTGCTGACCTTGCGGGTCAACGTCGGGATGGTGCGCAAAGCCGTGGCCCAGCAGGAGGAACCGGACAGCGAAGAGATCCGCCGCGAAACCGCGATCCTGGGCCGGTTCGCGACTTGGCCCGGAGAGATCCTGTTCGTGTTCGGCGACCGCGATCCGGCCACGCCAACCGCGGCAGCCGAATATACAGGCTGGTGCGCGAAACAGGGGATTCGACACAGCGTCATGTACATTGCCGACGCCAATCACAGTTTCTACTCGCTGGACTGGGAGCGCCAGGTCATCGACGCCTCGTGTGCCTGGCTGCGAGAGCGGATGATGTCTTCCGGAGAAGCGCCGTGAGTGCAGCGCGGATTCTGTTGGTCAACCACGTCGCCGGCATGGGCGGCGCGGAAAAAAGCCTGTTCGACATAGCCGCCAGCCTGGCCCGACCAGTGTCGCCCTATTGTCCCGCCGCGCTGCTGCCTGGTGCAGGCGCGCTGGCCGCAAAACTGCAACAGCATGGCGTGCCGATCCACAGCGCCCCGTTGCTGCGCTTGAAACGCTCGCGTGTGCCTTGGACGTTGCTGCATTATGCGCTCAGCGTCCTACGCGTCACGCTCCGGCTGGTCCCGCTCCTGCGTTGCCAGCGCTTTCGCCTGGTCCATGCCAACAGCACGATAGCCGCGCTCTACGCTGCTCCGGCAGCGCGCCTGACCCATACGCCCCTGGTCTGGCACTGCCGCGACCTGATCCGCCTCGGTGCGCCAGGCCGTTGGCTCTATCGCACAGCCTTCCGGGTCATCGCCATTTCCCACGCCGTCCATGACCACCTGGAACAAACGCGGGGAAGCATGCCGGACAAGCGCGAGCTGATCCACAACGGCGTGGACCCGACCGCGCTACGTCGGGTCGCGGAAAGCGCCCCATTCGGGAAGCGGGACAACCCGTTGCTGGTCATGGCCGGCCAACTCGTGCCATGGAAGCGGCACGACCTCTTTCTGCACTGCGCCCGCATCGTTAGCGAGCAATGGCCGGATGCCCGTTTCTTGGTCGTGGGCGACGATCTGTTCGCCGATCATCCCGGCTACAGCCGCAATCTGCGCCAACAAGCTGACGCATTG
>CAZOLK010000314.1:0-6184 GCA_964580325.1 uncultured Verrucomicrobiota bacterium
GCCGCGCGGACGCGGCAACCCTGGGCTACGGGACGGAATCCCGTTGGGATTCCAGTAGGAATGACCCTTCGGACGAAGGCAAGGATCGGGCGCGGTTCATCAGCCAGATCATTTTCTGCTCATTGCCGTCAGGATGGGCGCCGTCCGCGGTTTTATGCAAAGTCCACTCGGTGTCGGGCGGCGCGGCGTAGGTCGGTTCGTTGCGGAAAAACGGCACACCATCGACCGGTTGTTCGGCGACCGGCGGATTCAGGGCCGAATGCCGGGGCACAGCCCGACCCAGGGGTGCAAGCGAGATAACGCACAGGATTACGCCAAGCATGACCTTATTCAGTCACGCGCGCAGTGGTATCAATCGATAAGTCATGAGAAGGCTCCTACTTTTTCATACAACAATTTTTATATTTCCGGTCGCTCCCGCACGGACACGGAGCATTACGTTCCACGGTCTTTTTGCCCGCTCCGGACGATGCGGCAAGTCTCGCGTCGGCTGACCAGCTCATATCGAGCAAAAACGGGGACAGGCAGAGCATGCAGCCCACCAGCGCCAGGAACTGGCGTCCGCCGGTTTGCAGGAAAACGTACCAGAACGAGAGCAGCTTATCGTTCTGCACCCGGGCCTGGATATCGATTGTACTGGTCAGCGATATGGTTTTGAGCGCTTCCGGCGACTCGGCGGCAAGCTGATCCTCGATTTCCCAGATCAATACAAACGGGACATCGGCCAGGGTGATCAGCGGAATGAGAAGAACAGCCATGCAAATCGACAGCACGCGCTGGCTCAATTTCAAACCGGGCCAGGCCAGGATCAGCGAAAACATGATGATCGGCACAATGTAGAATGCGGCAGTATCGATTTTGGAGGAAAAGGCACGCCTGGCACGTAACCATTGGTCTTGCTGCCGGATCATTTTATAGACATCCACATACAGTTCCGACCAACGGTGACCTACGTGGAAATCGAATACGTGGTAATGGGGCTTCACGGTTTCAATCATTGCGGAGATCGACGGGACATACAGGGTGATATACCGCTGACCGCAACCCATGAACAGCATGGAGACTGCGATGAATGCCAGCAGCAGCGCTCCCGCGAGTTTAAGCGTTTTGATTAGCCGCGTTCGTTTCATGGGCAAACAACCCTGTCCAAATGATGAAGAAAAATACGCCGAAAAAAATGGTGAAGGTCTGCCCCACGTAGATATGCATGAAGTCGAACATGGCGGGGCGATAGTGGAATGCGAAATAGAGCCCCACGATGCGACCGATATTGGCCGCATAAATCAACAGTATACCCGTAAGGATGCCGCCCAGCTTGGTTTTCCAGCCCATGGGAAAGGCGGCCAGCGCAGCCACCACCAGCAGCATGCCCTCAATGCCTTCACAGCCGCGGGCAATGGTCAGCCGCAAGCCGCGCCCCTGGATGACCTGCCCGAGCGCTGACGCGTTCTGCGCTGGATCAAACAAATTGATGATCCTGGCGCTGACCACGGTGGTCCATTTGTAGACCAGGAAATAAGCGGTGTGGAACCGACTCAGAAAATGGATCAGCATCAACACGCCGAACAGCAGAACAAAACGGACAAAAAACAGGATTTCCCGTTTGTTTCTGCGAAAAACGTCCTTCGCTATGTACCGTACGCGCATATGAATCAGTATGTCTTTCTAATTAAAAGGCTGCTGAAACAATATACAGGCAAGGCGAAGGAAAATCCACTTAGGGCGTGCGCAAAAAGAAGTTCGCCATTTGTGGAGGTAAGTCGCCCAGCCGGCAATGCGCGAATTTGCAGGCATCGAAACATTCGCAACGAAGCCGGATGGGATGAATTGCCCCTCAATGGTGAAGATATTTTTGTGCACGCCCTTAATTTCCAAGTATCGCCTCGGCATGACGGGCGTAAAGCCCGCGCAGGTCCCGGGTGTATTGTACCAGGATCTTTTTGCCCAATCCCTGGTGGTCACCGCAGCGGTAGAGTGCACGGGCCAGGACCAGCTCACGCAATGCCCGTTCACGATAGGTCATCTCCTCATGCTGGCTGCGGATCGCCGCGGCTTTTTCCATGCTGTCCAGCGCATACCCCTGAAATTTAGGCTGCTCCAGCAATGCGGCCAGCACCTTTGCGGCCCTGGGATCCTTGAACTGTTCCATGGCCAGTGAGATGGCACGAAAATGTGAAGAAGCATGCTTTGACGTTAATGTGTGCGCTTTTTCCAGGATGACGTCCAGGGCGTGGGCGGCCCCGCTCTGACCCAGGGCCACGAGATAGCTGTCCATCCGAGGGCCCTCCAGCCATGAGAGCGCCGGCGAGCAGGCCGGCCAACAAGGTTTTGCACGTAACACAATGTATTCCGTCATGTTCTCCGGGGATTAATTGGGGTTGATAGTGATCTGTTTCGACCTGTTCCGATCAGCCGCTTACGCAAGCGGACGTACATTCCATTTTATTGTTCTTGTACGTTTTGGTACAAAATTTTCCCGCTTATGCGATCTGTTCATTCGTGTCAAGCGCCGAATAGAAGGTCCTGGTTGAAAAAAAACGATGACGCCGTTGAACATCGACTGCGGACTTGCGTTTCATTGAAAAAAGCCTATGATGTGGCGCCTTGATTTAAGGAAGGAAGTAGAAATGAGTGAATTTGATACTGGCAGATTGTTGGCAGGCGATTCGGAAAAGCTCAAACAGAGCGTCGAGGCTTATGAAAACCAGCCTGTAGATTTGGACCTCTTTGAAAAGGACCCGGTGTTTTATCCCGCGAAACAGCGCACCATCGAAAATGCGGAAACCGCGCAGGGCGCTGGTACGTTTTCGCATAAGGCCATCACCACCATCCGCTTCGAACCGCATGACGGCGAAGGCTGGTGGTTTGACCGCGCTGACCTGCCCGATTACCTGCCCACGCGCGTATCGGTCAGGGATGTCTGGACCACGGGTTATCTGGTCAGCAACATCGTGTTGCGCAGCGGGCCGCCCAGCAATTATATTCGTATTGTCGAACATATCATTGCCTTAAAACTAGGACTCGGCATAGACAACCTGATGATCCGCATCGATTCCGGCGATCCGCCACTCTTTGTTCGCGGCAGCCTGGCCCTGATCGAGGCCATTGACCGCGCCAAGGTTCGCGAGCTGGACCGCCCCGCCCGATACCTTACTGTAGGCGAACCGGTCACGATCATGGATCAGTGTGGTGGATTCCTGACCCTGATGCCGGCTGATCCCAGGCGACCGATCCTGGATCTGGACTGCGCCATCGACTTCAACAACGCCATCGGCAAACAGCGCATAAAGCTGACCGTCACGGACAAACACTTCCGTTATGGCGCTGAATCGCGGACCAACACCACTGCCGCGCGTAAGTTCTATTGTCAGACCATCGGCAAACTGTTTGCCGATGTACGCAACCTGGGCTATTCTACCAAGAACATCCTGATTGCAGGCAAAAAGTCCTATGTCAACGAGCCCAAACTCATGCACGGCGACAAATCGCTGGAAGCGGTCTGGCATCGGGCCCTACTCGATCTGCTGGCCGCGCTGTCCCTGGTGGAAGAAGGCCGTTTCGTTGGCAGGGTCGCATCCTACAAAGCCGGACACGGCCTGGATGTGAAAATGATCACCAAGCTTTACCTCGAAAACCTGCTGGTGGACCTGCCCGCGGAAAAGGACTGACCAAACGCTGTATTTATTGTCTCTTATTTATTATACCTGCATCTTTACCTCTATGTAGCCATATCGGGCGTAACAAAAAATTCATGATGTACACTAGATAGTAGAGAAGGAAGAATATATCGATTATAGATATTATATGTAATGCAACAAAAATACCGTGATACTATTTTTGCAACGCTCGTTGCTGTAATTATTTTTGCAGATATTTATTTGATCTTTTTAGCAGGTGTATTATAGTATACCATGAAAAAATTAACGGGATGGTGTACTATGAAAATAATGGTAATTCTACTTGCTTTATTCCTCATCACTGGTTGCGCCACGGACCAAGTAGTCTCTAACCACGAATACACTTCACTCGGTGAGATGATGGAGGATCTGCTCTTTGAAGCCGAGGCGCCCGCGCCCCAGGTTGAGGTGTCCCAGACCCGTTTCAGGCATTAATCCACATCAGTGCCTGGACTTTTTAAGTCGGCCACGGTCGTGTTGGATGTTGCGTGTTGGGTTGAGGGTTGCGAGTGGCAATCCGAAAAGTTTGAGGAGCACCTTCCTTAACAGACGAATGATCGAGACGCAGGTTACCTAATCCACCATTGGCTTGTATTCGCATAATTTATAGTCACACGCAAGTTGCGCAGACTTTAACCAATTTTGAACCTCGCTTTAATATGATTTGAATAATAGTCACCATAATAGGTGGCAATGAAAAAAACATCCTTACAAAAGCGTGGGTTTTCTTTGATTGAATTGCTGGTGGTCATTGCGATTCTATTGATTCTACTAGCTATTCTGGCGCCTTTTATTCGCAACGCTGTTGCCCGGGCCAAAATGATCCGTTGCGCCGCGAATTTGCGCAATATCGGCATGGCGCTTCAATTGTACTGCAACGATAACCGCGGCATTATGCCGGGACAGGGATCGAGCGCGACGGAAAGCTGGGCTGCGGATCCACGCCCCACGTCGCTAAGTGCGGATACAGCCTGGTTCAACTGCCTGCCGCCTTATGTCGGAGAAGTCGAACTCTATGAACACTGGAAAAACAAGCGTATGCCCCGACCCGGCGACCAATCCATTTTCATCTGTCCGGCCGCCAAGAAAGAGCCCAAACTGGAAGGCGACCCACGCACGTATTATTGCTCCTATCCGCAAAACCTCTGGATCGAAGCCGCAAACCGGGGACGCAACGGTAAGGATCCCAACGTACGATTAGGCGAATTCCTGCGCATCTCCGATATCGAAAACGCGACCGCTTTCGCGGTATGGGCCGACGGTCCCACGGGCGTGTGGAACGGTCGCGAGGGCTGGCGTTTCGCGCACACGCATGCGAAATATATGGCCGAATCGTCGGTCGACTCGTTCCGCCACGCTGGTCGCGCCAATATCTGTTTCGCGGACGGCCATGTCGAATCGTTTTACAAAGAAGACATCCATCATGAAGATATGGCGACCGGCAAAGGCAAATACATGAATTACGGCGGGGTTCAATGGAATCCC
The DNA here is from genome assembly GCA_964580325.1 of uncultured Verrucomicrobiota bacterium. Lineage (GTDB taxonomy): Bacteria > Verrucomicrobiota > Kiritimatiellia > CAYTQP01 > CAZOLK01 > CAZOLK01. The sequence goes on from CAZOLK010000314.1 coordinate 5,163, forward strand.
AGCAACCCGAATCTGCACGGCTGGTAAATGTCAGCCATAGGTCTTTTCTGAGTAGGTATGACATGCATACGGCACGGTCCGTAATGCGAGAATGAACCAGGCCGAACACGTTCACGAACGAAATCCATCGTGGAGTCCATAATGAAACAAACAATGCTCATCTTATACGGTCTGCTGATCACCGGCGCGCTCCAGGCGCAGACCATCGAACAAGTCAAACAAAACGCCGGCAGCCCATCCTATTTCACCATTCACGGTCGCGTCACCTCGCCCTTCATGAGTTCCGAAGGCGATACGGAGATATTCCTCCAAGATGCGACGGCATTAAAATGCAGAGTAAAGGACCGGCGTTCCAGTTTGAAACCAATGACACCGCCTTTGCCGAAGGCGTGCAAGTGTATGTATTCGGTCGTGTAGAAGAGACCAACGGACTGGCCATCATCCGGCCCGAGTATTATGAAACACCCAACTATTACACGAGCTACGATTTCTACATCGAGGACACAAACCGCCTACCGGCGGCGCCCACCAACTTGACCATCGAAGCCATCCTGGCTGACCCAGAACGTTATGAGAGCAGCCTGATCGTCATCACCAACATCTACATGCAAGGGACCGACACGCTTTGGCCTTTTGGCGGCGACACGTTCCTGACCTCCATCACCAATGCATCCGGAAATGCGTTGAGGTTGTTCATTGACAAGGACACGGACATTCCGGGCCAGTTAGCGCCGACTGGTTCGTTCCATATTACCGGTATTCTACTTCAATATGACACCTCGCTGCCGGCCACCAACGGCTATCAGTTCATGCCGTGCGGTTACGCTGACCTGGCGATGAACATCGGGCCATCGGATCCGGTTGTGGCGTTGGCATCCACCGTGTTCAGCGCCAGGGCCGGTCGCGAACTCAGTTTTGACGTTGTCGGGCAGGATCTGAACGCGGACGATACGTTGACCCTGACCATGGCCGGCGCACCCGCGACAGCAGGGTTCAGCAACATCAGCGCGCGCGTGGGTCGG
>CAZOLK010000315.1:0-6093 GCA_964580325.1 uncultured Verrucomicrobiota bacterium
GTGGATGAGCGCCCGGGGCGGTCAGCCGCGGACGGCCCGGGAACTGGCGCGTTGCGTCGTGCCGGTCGCCATGGCCGGCCTGCTTGCGACCTGCCTGTTTTCCACCGCGACCCGGGCACCCTTGTTCGCCCGCTTGAACCGGTTCTGCTTTAAGCATCCCGGACCGGGCCTATCCCTTTATACACGCATCCTGCGGCGCTGGCTCATGCTCAAGCGAGGGGTCTCGCCTGACAACTACCGCGACACGCATGCGATGGAAATCGCCTGTTCCTATCTGCCCACCCGCATGGCCTATTTCCAGTTCGACAAGCTGTTGCTCTACGGCGCCGGCCAGCATACCGAACGGCTGCTTCAGACGGTCCCGTTCGTCCGCGACATGGCCGAGGGGATCCTGGACGATTACACGGAGCGGAAGCAATTCCTCGGCCTGCCGGTCCATCGGCCGGAACCGGGCGCCGTTGCCCGGAACACGGCCGTGGTCATTTCCAGCGACACCTCGCAAACGCGGCTGACCTTGAAAGCCCATGCCCAGCGTTTACCCAACATTCTAACGCTTTATATTGCGGAGATTACGCCATGATTTCGCCGGCTGAACAGAAAATCATCCAGATCGACGTCACCAATGCCTGTGCCCACAAGTGTTCTAATTGCACGCGGTTCTGCGGGCATCACCGCAAGCCGTTCATGATGGATCCCGCTGTTTTCCGCCAGGCCGTGGATGCCATGCAGGGCTTTGGCGGTATGGTTGGCGTCATGGGCGGCGAACCCACGCTGCACCCCGAGTTTGAATCCCTGGCGCTGTATATCCGGGAAAAAATCGCGACTCCGTCGTTTGAACCGCTGACAAAGCCGGTCGTCAATTTCGTGGCCTACCGCAATAGACATTTGCGGAATGTCGAACGCAACAAGCGCGGGTTGTGGACCTCGCTTGGCCGGCATTATTACCGCCACTTCGAGCTTATCCAGGATGTGTTTCCCTATCAGTGCATCAACGACCACATGAACGACGGACTGCACCAGGCGTTGCTGATCAGCCGCAAGGAACTGGGCATTGCCGATGAAGCATGGTATCCGTTGCGCGATAACTGCTGGATCCAGAATCTGTGGAGCGCCACGATCACGCCCAAAGGCGCTTTTTTCTGCGAGGTAGCGGCAGCTCTGGACATGCTGTTCGCTGGTCCGGGCGGCTGGCCTATCGAACCGGGCTGGTGGCGGCGAACGCCCGCCGAGTTCGGTGCGCAACTGGATTGGTGCGAGCTGTGCTCCGCGCCGCTGCGCGTTCCGCGCCTGATGGCCAAGGCCGAACGCGACATTGTTTCGCCGTTGCTGTTCGAGAAGCTGGAGCAGACCGGCAGTCCCAAACTGAAACAGGGACAGGTCGATGTTTTCGATACCGCGCATTACCGGGAACAGGAGTATATCGGCAATCCATCCGCCAGCTACGAGTGGTACCTGCCCGACGAAGACAACAACACACGCGTAGCCGGTACCAACCTCAGCATCTATCCCCGAGATCTGACGCTTGTCGCCGGCCCCACCGACGCGACCGGCGCCATGCCGACCATCGAACAACAAGACTTCCAGGCCATGCAATTCAAGGACTGGTGCGTGCTGCGCAACGTGCGCGTGCGCCTTGCGCAGGATTTCGCGGAGCGCATCCGCGCCGTAGTGCTCAACCCGGGCTGCCTGTATGTCTATAATCCACGCGCGCCAACCGATCACGACCTAGCCTGGGTCGATGAAGACCTGTTTGACGCCGGCCTGCTGCTGCTCCTGAACCGGCGCGCCTTGGCGGTGCGCAACCAGTCCGTTTTGCCATTGAATTTCCAGGCATTGGCCCAATTTTGGCCGCCGGAAAAACGCATTGTGCTGGACGATCGGTTCGACGAACGGGTCGAAACAGTGGTCAACAACAGCGAACGGCTCAAGACGCGCCTGATGTGCGCGCACCTGCTCTCCCTGTGGTCGGTTCTGAACGCCGGAGAACGGCGCATTGCTCTTTACGGGGCCGGCAAGCATACCCGGTTCTTACTCGAGTTGTTGCACCAGGCCGCGTTGAGCGCGCCCTGTTGTATTGTGGACGATCAACCGAGCGTGCCGTCGATTCAGAACGTGCGCGTGATTTGCTCTGACCAGGTTGGTGCAGCAGACCTGGATGTGCTGGTGATTTCCAGCGATGCCCATGCCGCAGCCATGACCGAACGGGCGCAGGCCTTGTGGCCCACGGTTCGGGCGATCAATCCCTACCTCCACTTTGCGAAGCCCACGTTTGTCAAAAACCTGTCGACCTGGGGCGAGCGTTCATGAATCTTTATGCCTGTCCCATGCCCGGCGAATTTGCATCGCCGTTCGTCGCCTCGCTCAAGGCTGACAGCAACGCATTGGCTCCCTGGTTTACGCTGGTCGACGACGCGGATCGAGCCGACGTCATCCTGCCTGATGTAGACCTGGACGCATTTTACGATCCCGACCACCCGGAAGCCCTGCCGGAATACCTGCATGCGCAGCCGCTGCTAAACGATCCGGCCTATACGGATAAAGTGGTCGTGCCGACCGCGCTGCCCGATTTTCCGGACTGCCCGCCTTTCCGGGTGCTGTCTTTCGCGCCCGGCGCGGACTTGACCTGGTTTGGCCCGGTTGTGCCGGTACGCCGCGAGCAACGCCACATCCCGTATGGCATAAAGAAGCCTGACCGTTTCTGTTCGACCTGGCAGAGAATGCTGACGCACCTGTCCGTGTGCGGCGCCACACGTTATGTCGATCCTGCACATATCCTGACCCATCCTGAGCTGGTGCACGACGCGCTTGCCGCTACGCGCTATTACCTTGCCCCACCGCCCGCCTGCGGTGGTTTGACCGAGCACCTGCTGTTTTTTGCAGCCCTGGCTTCGGGCTGTATGCCCATTGTCCTGGGCAACGGACCGTTGCCGGGTGAGACGCGGTTGGACTACGGCGATGTTGTTTGGCGCGTTATTAGGGACGTATCATCGGCCTGTACCATTCGTAACCTGGCCGATAGCGCATCCGCTGCCGAAGAACAGCGCCGGGCCCAAACCGCACACCGCTTTTTTGAGCGGCATTTCAGCATTTCCGCGGTTGCACCACGCCTTTACGATGCGCTGGGTACATCCGCCGCGACAACTGTGCATACGCCGCAACCGTGCAGAGCGCGGGTGATAGATCTGGATACCTTTTTCTATATGCTCTGGCAGCGTATCGCCAGCCGTCATGGGCCTGGCGCACGCATGGCCATCTATGGTTGCGGTCGGATGCTCAAGCAGTTGCTCGCCGAGTTGCTGGCCGTTCAGAACGCGCCGGCCCTGGTTTGCATGCTTGACGATGCACCCAAGGCCAAGGCATTCAAGATCAATACATATATGGGCGTCCCGATCATCAAGCCGGAGCAGGCGCCGCACCTTGACCTGATCTTCATTGGCAGCGATTTCTACGAACAGCGCATTCGCGAACAGGCCATGGCCAAGTTCAGCGATGCGGTCATGGTCCTGGGTGTCACCGATTTCTTTACGCCGCTGGGCATCGATTCTGCCGATTACTGGTCGTTTGAGCGTCCGCGAAAATACGAGGAAGACAACTGGACCCGTTGCGGCGCGGAGCTGTCCGACGATGCCGACCGCAAGCTGGCCAATATCCTGAGCCGGGACGCTGTGCCGCCGGAGCGTATCCGTAAACTGGAGGGAATGCTGGTCTGCGTGGAATACTCCGATTTCCTGCAATGGACGTTGCCGCTCAACCTGGAACACTTCGATACGTTCGTGGTGGTCACCTCATCGCGCGATAAGGCCACTCAGGACATTGCCAACGAATGCGGCGCTGAGCTGGTGGTGTCCGACGCCTATTTGGAAGGCGGCGCCACGTTCAACAAAGGCAGGATGATGAATGCCGGGCTGCGTCATCTTGACGGCGACGGCTGGCTCCTGTTTACCGATGCGGACATCATCTTCCCACCAAACTTGCGTGCCGATCTGGAACGGCTGAGCCTGGATCGCGACACGCTTTATTTTGCCCATCGCTTCAATATACCGGACTATGACCGCGAAGCATGGTTGCGGCGTTACCATGAAACACGCGCCGGGCTGGAGCAGGTGCATTACCTGGACAACGGTCCGTTCGGTTATTTCCAGCTATTCTCGCCGCGTGCTGAGCCCATTGCCGGAAAATTCCCTTTGCTGTGCAACGAGAACTTCTATAATGCCGGCGGCATTGACCTGCACTTTTCGCGCATCTGGCATAAACATCCATGCTGTGCCCTGGCCCGGTTGGGTGTGCGCGTGCTGCACATTCCCCACGGCTCGCTGGGCGACAACTGGGCTAGCCGCCGCAGCCCGCTCGTATCGGATCAGGCTGCCGTGTTTTCGCCCGAAGTCGAGAACGAGCAAAGCTGGATCCAGGTGGCCTACCTGATTCGTACGGGTGTGGTCGAATTGCGTCCCATGCCGGACGGCGGCTATATTAAGTTCATCCGTTGCGACACCGGTGAGTGCATCATCGTCGAGAACAATAAAGCTTTTCCTCGCTGGGTATCGGGCCATGACGAGACCGGCTGGCCTATGTGCGGCATCTGCAGCGGCCGCGACGGCGACGTGGTCCTGCTGCAGGACGCACGACAGGGCCCCATGTCAGGCTGGGGCATAGGTGTGCTGCGCGGCATGAACCGGCACCGCTGCGTTTGGAATAACCGGCAGGTTTATTTCACCGATTTCGATGTATTGCACAAACCCGGGCTGAACCCCGAAGACCAAGCTTTTGTAGTACCGGCTTTATAGCCGGTCCGTAAGCTCGAACCCGCCAAGCCAATGATCCGGCTACTTTTTTTACATGAGCCGCCTCGTGGGGTTGTGTTCCGCACAACGCCCTCTCTGCATCAACCTCAAGCAGTACAAGACGTTTGGCGGAACCAAATCCCATGGGGAACAGGTCATCCATGCAACCAGCCTACGTTTGACGTTCCAGCCGCCAGCCATGCGATAGCCTGTTCACCGTTATGACATTGATCAGGATAAACTCGAGATTGATTCCATTGCCCATCTTGCGAATAGCATGCTATAAAAGGCTTTTGCTATAAACCATTTTAAGCGCGAGGACAAAACGACAATGCAACGCATGGAACTCGAAAGATACCTTAATGAAACACTTTCGACCGATAAGTTCAAGGACTTCTGTTTGAACGGATTACAGGTCGAGGGCAAGGCCGACATCAGGCGCATCGCTTTGGGCGTGTCATTCAGTCTGCCGCTGGTCGAACAAGCGGTTGCCGCGGGTGCGGACGCCTTGATCGTGCATCACGGCATATTCGGCAAGGACCTGTTCCATCTGACCGGTCCGCTGAAAACCAAAATCGCTCTTTTGCTTAAACATGAAATTTCGCTGTTTGGATTGCACCTGCCGTTGGACGCGCATCCTGAATTGGGCAACAACAGCCGCCTGCTCGCTTTTCTCGGCGCTGAGGTCATTGAACCTTTTGACGTCGGTTTTCTGGCGCGCAACACGCGGAACCTGTCGTTGGAGGATATGTTGCGGGTGTTGAGCGAGAACCTGTTGCCGCGCGGTTACCATTCGCCGGAATGTACGTTTCCGGCTGCATCGGTGTTGATGCCCAAAACCCGCTACGGTTTCTGGTATTACGACCAAGGGCCAGAGATCCCGGAGACCATGGTGGTCATCTCGGGCGGCGCGGCCAAGGATTACCGCGACGACAAATTCCTGACAACCGGCGCTGACACGTATATCTGTGGCGCCATGGGCGAGGACACGGCAGCCCGGGCCTATGAAACCGCCTCCAACTTCATCAACGCGGGGCACTACTGGACCGAACGCTGCGGCCTGCAAGCTTTGGCCCGAAACCTGGAAGTCCATTTCGACGACATTGCCACCACGTTCCTGGAGATTCCGAATCCGGTGTGATGCGATGCAGGGGCAGGGAGCACCGGATTCAGGATCTGTCGATTTATTCAATAATAATCGTAATCCGCTATCGTTAACCGTCATCATTGTCGTCTGCCCAGCGCCGGGCTAAACAAACTAGAGCGCGTTCCGTAATAGTTGATACCAAATTATGAGCTTGACATATTACTG
>CAZOLK010000316.1:0-6091 GCA_964580325.1 uncultured Verrucomicrobiota bacterium
AGATACGTCAAGTTCGGAGCCTATGGTGGAGTGGATGTTCCTCCGGGCACCGCCCGACACTGGTGAACTGCCGGCAGATCCGCGGAATACGACGGGTTTCTGGCGCAGAGTTCCGCTCTGGTGCAGCGCATGGACAAAGCCAAGGGTACGGAACGCAAAACCCTGCTGGATCAGTTGCGCATGCGGAAATATGCCGAACAGGAAGTGCTACGCCGCCTGGATCAGGCGGAAAACTCACTGCTGGCTGCGTTTCCCGATGCCAGGGTGAAATGAGGTGGCGGCATGCCGTCCGTACAGGGTGTGGTCGAGTTCTGTGCCGGTCAGTACGGCATTGGTCAAAACGGCGCAGCACAGGTTGGCGTCGAGCAGGATGGCGCCTTCCAGGTTGGCGTTGACCAGCCTGGCACCTTCCAGGTTGGTGCCTTTCAGGATGGCGTAGCGCAGGCTGGCGCCCAACAGGTTGGCGCCGCGCAGGTTGGCTTCGATCAGGTTGGAATGGTCGAGATGAGCGCCGGTCAGGTCGGCGCCGACAAGCACGGTCTGGAACAGATTGCAGTTGCGCAGGCCCGCATGCTTGCCGTATCCCAAGATAATTTAGAATGGCGTCCCACATAAATTAGAACGGGAAAAAGAACTGAAGTACAATAATGGCCTTCATTCATGGCCAAACCCTGCCGATGCGTTTCGGATGGGCTAGGAAACCAAGAAACTTGTATTCTGTACCATGCTCCTGTATAACAACCGGTATGAATCAACCGATACTGGAAATAATAGATGGCGACATGCAGGGCATGCGCTTCACGATCACGCACGACGGGTTCAGTTTAGGACGCGCCGAAATCTGCGATATATGCATGCCCCACCCATCCGTTTCCATGCTGCATTGCCGCTTCGGATTCACTGTCCCGGGCCGCCTTGTCGTCACCAGCGAGAGCTTGACGAAAATGACCAAGATCAACAAGCGCCCCATAAAACAAGGGACGCTCTTTCACGACGACCTGCTGCATGTCGGCATATTCACCTTTCGCTGCATCCTCGAAAGCCACGAATATGAAACAGAGGCCCTCGACCTGTCATCCGAAAATCAGCAGGGAGCAGTTAGCAGGGGGAAGGAACAGGGGGTAGGGTGCAGGGAGCAGGGAGACGAAGTGTCGGTTGACGAAGCGCTGACCCTGGATGAACACCAGCCTGACCAGGGAAAAGAGCAGGGGGCAGAGCAGGGAGACGAAGTGTCGGTTGATGAAGCGCTGACCATGGACGAAAGCCTTCCGGGTTACGGCAATGTGCAACTGACGGACGAAGAAACTGCTTCTTTGCCCACGGATTTATTGAAAGCCTTAGCCCTGCCTACGACCGTGCCCAAGCCCACGGATGTTTTTATCTTGAACTCAACGACCCGGGAGTTGGGCGCGTATACCCAACTGGAGATCCTGGCCCAAGGCGCGCAAACCGTCTGGTATAAAGCCTGGTCCACAAACACCAGGAAGATCGTAGCGATCAAACTGTTCGACCGAACCATCTCATCCAGCGAAACCAACCCGCTGCGCCAACTCGAGCACCCCAACATTGTGCGTTACCTCGATGCTTTCGTGGCCAGGAACGAACACGGCGATTTATGCCGCGCGCTGGTCACCGAATACCTGGAAGGCCAAATCCTCAAAGAGATGCTGACCGACTATCCTTACGGCATGCCCTGGACCAAGGTATTCGCTTATCTCGACCAATGCCTGGCCGGCCTCGTATACGCGCAACGCCGCCGGATTATCCACCGTAACATCAAGCTGACCAACATCATGATCACCCGGGATCAGACGCTCAAGCTGCTCAATTTCAGCATCAACCCACTCACCTACGACGAGATTGTGGCCGGCGGCTATACAAACTGGTGTTTCGATTACATGGCGCCCGATTTCATCAGGGAAGGGCCTGACTTTCGCGGCGATGAACAGTCGGATATCTTTTCACTCTTCGCGTGCATATATGAGCTGTTGACCGGGGATCTGCCTTTTGCGTCCCGCGTCGAGCGTCTGCCCATGGAATTTGCGCAACGCTGGCAAGGCACCGCGCCTGCCGTGTCTTACCAGCACATTGTATTCATGGCCATCCCGGTATTGAAGCCCTTTATCGAGCTGGGCCTGGCCGCGGAACGCAAGCGGCGCTATCGCGGTTGGGACGATGTGCGCAACGCTTGTCAGGCTGTGCGCAGAGCTATTGAAAAACGGGGGTAATCGAAAAGCTCAACCTTTTTGTCGATGGAACCGAGCGACTTACCTCCACAAATAGTGAACTTATTTTTGCGCAAGTCCTTAGAAAACGTCACAGCCATCCCCGATAGGCGGAGCCAAACCACACGGGGAACCTAAAAACCCAACCCCTCGCAAATCCGTGCAGCCACCTCGCTGTTCCTGCGCAGTACCGAAGGTTGGGACAAGACAAGGTTCATGGTGCTCTTGCCGATCCGGCAGTTCAGCTTGATGGCCACGGCACTGGCGGTTTCCATGTTTTCCAGTGCAGTCACATCGCGGCCGTAGATGAGGTAGCGCCGCAGGCAGCCTTCCAGAATCAGACGTTTTTCCGCGTTATCCACCAGGCATAGCACCAGGTCTTCGGGAAAAAGCTTGGCCTGGAGAAAGGTGCGTGCATCTTCCAGTTGGAAGTAGAGCGTGTCCGCTCTTTTCTCACGCCGAATCCAGGCATCGGCTCTGTTCAAGAGGCGCCTAGCCCGGCTGCCGTTCATGGCGCAGAGCATGGCAATCAGCTTGTACAATGACAGCATCGTCAGCGCTCCGCCCGGTACGATCAACAGCCAGCCCGGCATACTGATCTGCTCCGCTTCATGCGGTTGTGTATCCGTGCCCAGCGCCAGCAAAGCCAGGCCGCCGATAAAGCCGACTAAATACATCAGTATGAATGGCGCCGAAGGCCCGATGACCGCGCGCAACGGCAGGCGTGACCTGGTCGGTACGTCCAGGCACAGGCTCAGGCCGGCTTTCAATGGCGGCGTCATGGCGCCGACCTGTTTCAACGCCTGGTTGCTCTCTTCGACCAGTGCCTGCCAGGTGTCCGCTGCTTCATTTTGCGCTGCCGGCTTGAACAGCCCTGCCAGTGAAGGGGCTGCATCCGCTTTCTTCGCGATCGCCTGTTTCAGTTCCGGTAATGTTTCAAAAAGGGCGGGCAGCGAGGCCGGATCCACCTGAACCTGGCGGAGCAACGCCATGCCCGGCCAATAACCGGCCGGTTTTTCCGTGTTTTTATTCATGATGGTCAAAACCAGACTCACGTAGACCGGCTCATCGGAAAAACCCGGAATATATTCAAAACGCAGGCTCGCTGACTGGGTCAGCTTGGTTTCGCCGGCCGGCATGCGGGTCATACCGGCCAGTGCCGGCCAGTCGCAGGTTTGCACCAGGCGCACCATGTCTGCTGGATTCTGCAGGGCATAATTGACGTGCAGGAACCAGGACCATCTTCCGAGCCGCTCGGAATAGACGCAGCCGGCGGCCTTTTGTGCGCACAAACCTCCGAACAGCAGCAGAAGGATCATTTCAGCGCCGAACAACATGTAATTGAAATAGCGGTCCAATGGCGAAGGTTTGGCCGACTCGTTTGACGGGACCGGCGAGAAATCGATGGCTGTATTACCGCACCGATAGACAAAGTAGCCGGCCATTCCGGGCCAGCCCGTGACCTGTTCTACGGATTCCACGGCTTGAGGACCATGGCGCGCGACATTGTATTGATAGCTGCGCAGCCAGTAGCCGCCATAAAAGACGGATGAAGCCACAAGCCCCAGGATCAGGCCCACCCGCGGATGGCGGCATTGGCCGAAACGCACTGCGCAGAGCGTGGCCAGCATGACCGGTAAAGAGAGCAGGATCGGGGTGATGATATAATAGTAGAGCTGCGCTTCGGCCAGGAGCAGAACTTCGGCCATCAGCGCCGCGACCACCAGCACCAACGCACCCAGGCACAGAAACGCAGCCAGCGCCACCCGTCCACTGGGCTGATACGCAGAGGCCGGCTCAGGCATGGGGCACCTTTCCGTTGTTGCCGTGATAGGCGGCAATGGCCAGGGCGCTGAGGTGGCCGATGCGATGCCCCAGTGTACTGGGCAGGATTTCGCACGCCTCACGAGCTATACGCCAGGTGAACCGGGCGACCTTGCTGCTCAACTCGTCCATGAACAGGTCGCCCTGGTAGATGGCGAACGTACCCAGCAACAGGACCTTGGGATTGAACATCATGATCACGTTAGACACGCCCTGGGCCAGGCGCAGCACGAATTCGTCCCATACCTCAAGCGCAAAGCTGTCGCGATTGCGAACCGCCTCGCAGAGCACTTTAAAATCGATCTTGTCAATATCGCCGGCCAGTTCGGTCATAGCGGTTTTGATGTCTTCATCCACGATTTGGCGGCTGATGCGCAGGGCCAGGTTTTTGCCGCCGCAGTAAGCCTCGAAACAGCCGCGCAATCCGCATGAACACATGGGACCGTTCAGGTCCAGGCAGTGGTGCCCACACTCGCCGCCCGTATCCGACGCGCCCTGCACCAAGGTTCCGCTGGTCATGATGCCCGCGCCCATGCCGGTGCTGGCGGTCAGGTAGACCATGTCCGCCACGCCGCGACGTTCGCCGAACAGGTATTCGGCCAGCACGCCGCCGTTGGCGTCGTTGTTGATGAACACCGGCTTGTCGAACTGTTCCCGGGCCAGTTTGACAATGGGCACGTTCCACCAGGCGCGCATGTTGGGCGTATCCAGAATCATCCCTTTTTCCACGGACAAAGCGCCAGGTGCGCCCATGCCGATGGCGGCGAAATCGGCCAGGTTCAAAGAGTGCTCCGTGCACATCTCATCCACCAGCACGCGCAGGTTCTCGATGTCACGTTGCGGATCAAAGCCGGTCGGCATTTTGCGTGAGGCAAATATTTGCCCCTGGTCGTTGCCCAGGCAAACCGCGATCTTCGTTGCTCCGATATCGATGCCGATTATGTTCATACCGTTCCTTTCCCGTAAAAAAACCAATGTGGTTGTTCGCGCCAAAATCAAAAATGATCCGGCCTATCTAAGGAAAAGCAATAAAAAAACACAAAACCGCCGATTTTTAACAAAATACTAACATTGTATCGCAGAATATATTTATTTCGGATTACGGATTTTGGGATTGGGAATGTGGATTATCCCGTTGTGCAGCACGGTCAAGTAGCCGCATTCTTTGCCGTTATCTTCGCGTACGAGGTATTCCACGTCATAAGTCTGCCAGGTCAACGGCGGCAGTGAGGCCGCGTTGTACAGGTATTCCTTCTCGCTTCTGAGCGCGTCCATGGCGTCAGGATCTTTCCACTTGTACAGGCGGCCGCAACCGCCGCCGACATAGGTGACCATGCCGAACGAATAGAGCACCTGGATTTCGGTGCGGCAAGGCAGAAATACGCAGCTGTTGCCGCGCCCCTGGCTGCGCGAGTCCGGTTTCAAGGGGCACAGAAATTCGACATGCAGGTCAAAATCACCCTGGATCGCCTGTCTGGATTGCATGCCGCCTCGGGGCACCTGCAGCGAGCCGTCTTCGCCAATACCCAGCACCACATCAACTTTCTGGCGCTGGTCGGCCAGTTCCCAGCCGTCAGGAATCACGTTTTCCACGCTGGGCCAGTCATGCGGGTTGTTGGCCACGATGGTGCGGATCGGCACTTCCCAGACAGCCCAGCCGTCGTGGCTCATATCGCCGACAAACCAGGGCCGATTGCCGGAACGGATCATCTCGTCGAGCGGTTGACCGTTCAGCAGGACTACAGCGCCTTCGGGCGGATTTTTACCCAGGGACGGCGAGCTGCATCCAACCCGTTTGAGCGAAAAAGAACCGTCCTGTTCCCGGCGTTGCGCGTTGACCAACCGTTTCATACGGTATTCTCCGGTTAAGTTGTTTGCCTTTTTTGCTTTACGGAGTTGAATGTCGACGGCATAGTGTGGTCGGAGAAGAATACTATGCAAGCAAAAAAGACTATATCGCTGAAAAATTTGATTCTGATCGATACCTTGATTACGGTCGTGCTTTTGGCTGCACTGGTCTGGTGGATAATCGACGGACAACA
>CAZOLK010000317.1:0-6040 GCA_964580325.1 uncultured Verrucomicrobiota bacterium
GGTGACGAGCTTCGCCGAAGCGTTCGCGGCAGGCGATTGGATCGGCGGCTACGCGTGTTCAAAGCGATTCCGCCCGATGCAGCGCTGATTCTGGTCGGCGACATCGACCAGTTGCCATCAGTCGGACCAGGGGCGGTGCTCAAGGACATCATCGCTTCGGGTATCTGCCCGGTGTGCCGCTTGACGCGCATCTTCCGCCAGGCCGCGGAAAGCGCGATCATCACCAATGCCCACCGGGTGCACCAAGGCCAGATGCCTTTTTCCGGCACCCAGGAACGGCGCACCGACTTCTACATCATCCCGGCCGAAGAGCCGGAAAAAGCCAAAGAGCTGCTGGTCAAGAGCGTGGCCGAATCGATCCCGGCCAAGTTCGGGTTGGACGGCGTGCGCGACATCCAGGTGCTGACCCCCATGCGGCGCGGCATCCTCGGCGCGCAACACCTGAACGAAGTGCTGCAGCAGGCCTTGAATGCGCAGCAGGAGAAAATCGAGAAATTCGGCTATACCTACCAACTCCACGACAAGGTGATGCAAACGGAAAACAATTACGACAAGGAAGTGTTTAACGGCGACATGGGCATGGTGGTGCGCATCAACCAGGAAGAGCGCGAACTCATGGTCCGTTTTGACCAGCGGGAGATAATCTACGATTTCCAGGAACTGGATGAACTGGTCCCATCCTATGCCATCACGATCCACAAGAGCCAAGGCAGCGAATACCCCTGCGTGGTGATCCCGTTCCACACCCAACACTACATCATGCTCCAGCGCAACCTGCTCTACACCGCGATCACCCGCGGCCGCAAGCTGGTCGTGCTGATCGGCAACCACAAGGCCCTGGCCATGGCCGTAAACCGGGTCGATACACACCAGCGTATTACGTTGCTGGCTGACAGGTTGAAGCTGGTAACGGGCGCGACCGGTCCCTGAGCATTCGGCAAGATCAGGGGCGGAATGCACCTGCGGGATGGCGCTGCCGTCCCCTATCAACATGACCTGGGAACCAATGACGTTGCAAAAAAAACTATGTTCGTATGCAATAAAATGGTGTATACTATGTTTATAGGTGTAGATGTTTGAGGATTGATAGTGAAAGTTGTTTATTTAAGCGTTGTGATGGGCCTGGTCATGCAAACTTGCTTGGCCGATCCGAAACTGTATACCAGTGACGACGATTTAACGTCGAGTTGCGCGATTGACCAACTTGTCTTCAACCGTTTGCGTAAGAAGGGGATAAAGCCGGCAAAGCTCTGCTCTGACAGTGTTTTTCTGCGCCGGGTCTACCTGGATGTGATCGGCACGCTGCCCAAGGTGAAAGAGGCGCGCGCCTTCCTGGACAGTCGCGACTCGGACAAACGCGCCCGGCTCATCGACAAACTGCTGGAGCGGGACGAGTTCATCGATTACTGGAGCCTCAAGTGGTGCGATATGCTGCGCGTCAAGGCTGAGTTTCCGATCAACCTCTGGCCCAATGCCGTGCAGGCCTATTACCGCTGGGTGCACACGGCCATCCGCGACAACATGCCTTACGACCAGTTCGCGCGCGAATTGCTGACCTCCAGCGGCAGTAATTTCCGCGTGCCGCCGGTCAATTTCTATCGCGCCGTGCAGGGTAAAAACCCCGAATCCCTGGCCAAGACCACGGCGTTGACCTTCATGGGCCTGCGCTCTAAGTATATGAACGAGAATCAGATACATGGCCTGTCAGCTTTCTTTTCCTATGTCGGTTACAAACGCTCCGCGGAATGGAAAGAGGAGATCGTCTATTTCGACGCCATCAAGGCCCAGTCGCTCGGCACCAACAGCGTGATCGGCACGCTGCCCGACGGCAAACGCATACGCCTGAACCCTGAGTGCGACCCGCGTCGACAATTCGCCGATTGGCTGCTGGCCACGAACAATCCATGGTTTGCGCGCAATGTCGTCAACCGTATCTGGTACTGGCTGCACGGCCAGGGGATCATCCATGAGCCTGACGATATACGTCCCGACAATCCACCGCGCCAACCCGAGTTGTTGGATTGGCTGGAAAAGGAACTGGTCAAGTCGCACTATGATTTAAAACATATCTACAGGGTGATCCTGAACTCCAAAGTCTACCAGCTCTCCTGTATTCCACGCTCGACCCATCCAGAAGCTGGCGCCTACCTAGCCTATTACCCCATGCGCCGATTGGATGCCGAAGTGCTGATCGATGCGCTCTGCCAACTGACCGACACCACGGAATCCTATTCCAGCGCCATCCCGGAACCGTTCACCTTCATTCCTGAGCACCACCGTTCCATCACGTTGGCTGACGGCAGTATCAGCAGCTCGTTCCTCGAAATGTTCGGTCGACCGCCGCGTGATACGGGCATGCTGTCGGAGCGCAACAACAACCCCACGCCGGCGCAACGCCTGCACCTGCTCAATTCAAGCCACGTTCAGAAGAAACTGCGGCAGAGCAACGCCATCCGCCAACTGCAGAAAAGCAATACGCCGCGCGAAGCGATCGACGCTTTATACCTGGCCGTGCTGTCACGCTTACCAACAGACGAGGAACGCAATGTATTACGCGATTTCTTTATTGCCTCAGGTTTCGACGTCAATGCCGCGAAACAAAACCAGCGCAAGATGTATGCTCAACGCGGCCGATTCGCTCAGCGCGGTCAGAAAAGCGGCAATGCCACGGTCTTGCGCGATGCGGTTACGGATATAGCCTGGGCTTTGATCAACAGCGCTGAGTTTTTGTATAAGCATTAGGACATTATATTAGGGTTCACGGGAAAATAACATGACATTTTGTGGAGTCAAGTTGCCCAGCCCAGCAAGGCGCAAAAACGCAGGAATATTGGAATATTTCGAATTTTTGCAACACCGCTGGATGGGATAGTTGGCCCTCAAAATGGCATGTTATTTTTCTGTGGGTTCTTAGCAGAGGATGCAAGGTTCAATATGGGTTATGCATGTTGTCAGATGAGATCGGTAGGAGATGACCATGAATACGTATGAACAAAACGGCCATGGATCGCGGCTATCGCGACGCGAAGCCTTGAAACTCGGTGCCATGGGCGCCGCGGGATGGTGGTTGACGGGACAACGCGGCCTGGCCGCGAACACAGCGGTAAAACCGGCCAAAGCCAAGGCGGTCATCCAGATATGGATGTGGGGTGGACCGGCGCACCTGGACACATTCGATCCGAAACCCAACGCGGGCAACGATTACACCGGATCGCTGAACCAGACCACACCCACCAACATCGACGGCATTGTGATCAACGCCGCGCTGCCGTTGCTGGCCCAACAGGCCGACAAATACACGATCCTGCGCGGCATGACCCATGGCGTTAACGGCCATGAAACCGCGTCGTACATGGTGCAGACCGGACGCCTAGCCGGTGGACGCCTGGTCTATCCCTGCGTGGGCGCGGTGGTCTCCATGTTCAAGGGCTATGACGCCGGCTACAAAGGCCTGATCCCGCCTTACATTGTGCTGACTCAACCCCAGGGCCGTTTTTCCGAGGCCGGGTTCCTGGGTCAGCGCTACAAACCTTTTTCCACGGGCGGCGATCCCGGGGCAAAGCAATTCGCGGTCGAAGGGATCGTGGCCGAGGGCATCACCCGCGAGCGTCAGGCCAAGCGGCGTGATTTGCTGAATAAAATGAATACGCTGGCCCATGTCATGCATGAAGACGCGCAAATCGAGGCGCTGGCCAAGTGCGAAAACCAGGCCTATGACCTGATCCTCGGCGATGCGGGCAAGCTGTTCGATCTCAATACTGAAAAAGAGGAATTGCGCGATGAATACGGTCGCAATACGTTTGGTCAATCCTGCCTGATGGCGCGGCGCCTGGTGGAATATGGCGTGCTTTACGTCACCATCAACTACAAAGGCTGGGATACGCACAAGCAGCACTTCCAGGCCATGCGGCGTATGTTGCCTGAGATGGATAAGGGATTCGCCACCCTGCTGCGCGATCTGGCCGATCACGGACTGCTGGATTCGACCATTGTCTGGTGGGGCGGTGAATTCGGACGCACGCCCAGGGTTCAATGGGAGCCGCCGTGGAACGGTGGGCGTGGACACTTTGGCCGTGCGTTCTCGACGGTCATCGCCGGCGGCGGGTTCAAAGGCGGTTATGTACTTGGCGCCACAGATGAACGCGGCGAATATGTGGTCGAACGGCCAATCTATCCCTGGGACCTGATCGGCAGCATGTATGCCCAACTGGGCATCGATCCGGACGGCACGATACGTCATCCTCAAGGTATGGATATCCGGCTGACACCCACGGCCGAAGACGGCGTGGAAATCGGCGGACGCTTAAAGGAGTTGACCTGAAATGAAAAAACGCGGCCTTTTGCTGCCGGCCCTGACTGGAATCCTGCTGACGTTCAATGCCGCGGCCCAACTGGGACCGGGCCAGGGCGAACCGCACATCGGCTACATTTACCCGGCCGGCGGCCAGCAAGGCACGTCGGTCAAGGTCGAGATCGGGGGCCAGTTTCTAAAAGGCGCCAGAGATGCCATTATCAGCGGCGAAGGCATCCAGGCGCGGATTATCGAGCATTACAAACCGCCCAGTAAACGGCAGATCAATCAAATGCGTGACAAGTTCAGGATGGCCACCAAAGAGGTTCAGGAACAGCGCAAGAAAATGATCGAGGCCGGCAAGCCGTTGCGGTCCCTGATGATGAACACCAACCTGATCATCCAGGCGGCCCTGAAGCAAGGGCTCACCATGGAAGAATTGGTGGAGTTGAAGACACTGCGCGAAAAAATGCAGGATAAAAAGCGGCAACCCAACGCGCAATTGGAAGAAAACGTGAAGGTCGAACTGACCCTGGCCCAGGACGCCAGGCCGGGTAAGCGCGAAGTGCGCCTGCGTGCGGCCAATGGGCTGACCAACCCTCTTACCTTCTACGTGGCGCCCTGGCCCGAACGGATGGAAAAAGAACCCAACAATAAGTTTTCGGAGAGCAACTTGGTCTACGAGCCGCCGTTCACGGCCAACGGTCAGATCATGCCCGGCGACATGGATTTCCTGCGTTTCAAGGCCCGCAAAGGGCAGCACCTGGTCTGTGCAGTGAGCGCGCGCGAGTTGGTACCCTACCTTGCCGATGCCGTTCCCGGCTGGTTCCAAGCCACGCTGGCGCTCTATGACGAACAGGGCAAAGAAGTGGCCTATGTCGACGACCACCGGCTCCATCCCGACCCGCTGATCTTTTGCGAAATCCAGAAAACCGGCGAATACACACTGGAAATCAAGGATGCCATCTACCGCGGCCGCGAGGATTTCGTCTACCGCATCACGGTTGGCGAAATTCCCTATGTGACCAGCATCTTTCCCCTGGGCGGGCCAGCGCATAAGCGACGTAACCTGGAGGTGCAAGGATTCAACCTGCCGGCTGGTACGCTGACCATGCAACCCCATCCACCGGGCGTACAGCTCGTCTCTATCCGTAACAGCGAGGGCAGCGCCATCGAACTTCCCTATGCCGTCGACTCGTTGATGGAGCGCTACGAACGCGAGCCCAACGACAAGCGGCACGAAGCGCAGGATGTCAAGTTACCGCTGGTTGTCAATGGCTTGATGGACAAACCGGCTGACACAGATTTGTTCAAGTTCGCGGCCCGTGGCGGCACAACCATAGTCGCCGAGATCCTGGCGCGCAGGTTGAACTCACCGGTGGACTCTTTTCTTAAGCTGACCGATGCGCAAGGCCGCGTTTTAGCCATGAACGACGACTATGTCGATCTGAGCCAGGGGCTGGCCACGCACCATGCCGATTCGCGCATTATGTTCAAGCTGCCGGCCACCGGCGTTTATTACGTGCATGTCAGCGATATCCAGGGTAAGAGCGGAAAGACGTTGAGTTACCGCCTGCGCTTGGCGCCGCCCGAACCCGCTTTTGCTTTGCGTGTCGTACCGGCCAGCCTGAATATCCGTGCCGCCAGCACCATGCCCATCACCATCCAGGCTTTGCGCCGCGACGGTTTTGACGGTCCCATCAACCTGGAACTGGTCGATGCGCCGCATGGTTTCCAGCTCAACGGCGG
>CAZOLK010000318.1:0-6034 GCA_964580325.1 uncultured Verrucomicrobiota bacterium
AACAGGATAAGCATCCACTTGCCCTTGTTTTTGTCCTACGCTCCCTCCTTTTCACCTGCGGGTCTACCGTCCCACGGTTTTCGGCCCATCACCGCTGCACATCAAAACCCAGGTCAACCAGGCGACCAAGTATCGTCTGATGGCCCATTCCGCCGAAGACATCACGTCCTATATCCTTGCGCGGGATTACAACTATACGCCAACGGAACTCCATTCCGAAGTGAAGCATGGTTTTGTGATCGTGTTTACGGAAAAGCCGGACTTCGACATACGCGAACTGGAGCAAAAGATCCTCGACATCATCCATCGCGATGTCAAAATCCAGGCGCTGGACGGCGAGTACATCGAGATCGACGGCGAGAAAATCTACTGCACAGGCAAACGGATCCACGTGCAATCGTCGGCACGGATCGAAAAGTTTCGCCTGGTCAAGGAGTTCAAGTACGATCCCATCTCTAAACGATACCTGCTGGTCGGCATTGTGGGCAAGGAGCAGATTTACGGGTTCAACTCGCTGCCGCCCATGAATATTGACAAGATTTTGCATGATGACGGCTGCGCGGGGATGTTGGACGGCTGATGGCGCCGTGGATCCGCGGAATGGAGGACGATTGACGATTGGATCGTCAATCGCCATCGTCGTCCGCTGCTCTGGGGCAAGGTGTATGAATGAATCGACCGGCCCGCATCTCGGTGTCGGTTATGTGTCCGCGGCAAAGTTATGTATGACGACATCCGCAATGGTCTTGCTGGATGGGTCTGGGTATTGGTTCACGCCGGGATAGAGTTCTTGTCTTCCTGAATCGAGTAGTACACGGATCCTTCGAGCACCCTTTTCATGGCCGCGAGTTTATCTCCATGGATGGGTTTCGATCTGTGTTTGGCGATTCTACGCCTGGTTTCTTCGGTCAGTTGCTCGAGTATGCCGTCGGCTTGTTCCTTCATCTCTTCGGCCCAGGATGGCGGGATGTAGGTACACTCCCGAAAGTACTTCAGCGTGTGGTCGTGGCAGGGAAAGATCCCTTTGCCGTTGCAGACGTCGTCGATCGCTTCCACGGCCTTTTTGAGGCGTTGCTTGGAAACCTCCACCTCTTCGCGCAGAAACCTTGCCCTGCGCACCATTTCGTCGATGACCACGATCATTCTGGGATCATAGGTGAAGCCATAGTTGAAAAAGCCGGCATCGTGCGCCAGCGATATGCCTGCGCGCAGACAGGCATCGATCCCTTCCTGGGCTTCCCACAGGGCATAGGCATTGATCGCTTTGGCATCGGAACACCCGCCGGTGCCCCAACTGGGCATATGATAGAAACGGCCCATTTCGGCATAGAGCGCGACGGTCTTCATCCATTCCGGCGAACCGTATTTAACCTTCATGGTCCTGGGATCGTTGCCTGAACTGTTGGCGCCGTAGATCAACCGGGCGTTGCGATTTTTCAGCTTGGCCATGACCAGGCCCGAAAGGAATTCGGCTGTGCCCTGGATCAAGGCGCCTTCCAGGGTGACGGGCGCGGCAATGCCGCAATTGGCGCCGGGCGAGTAGAGAAACGGTATTTCGTGTTCAGCGGCGTAGAGTAAACGATCCACGCCGTCTCTATCCGAATAGAGCGGGGAAATCGGTTCGAGGTAGAGGATGTAGAAAGGGCGCTTTTTGAAGGCCTCTTTACCTCCGGTGACGATCATGGCGATTTTGTGGATCTGTTCCAGGTCCCTCATATTGGTGGACGTTGCGACAATGGGCTTAACCGTGTTTTCGGTCACGGTCTTGAACACATGACCGTAGAGCTGTTCGCTCACATCACTGGGCAGGGCCATGGACATGGCAAAATCGATATGCTTCAAGCTGTCGATCAGGCGCGCGTTCTTTTTGACGTCGTCAAGTCGCGCAACTCTCCGCTGGTTGCTGTCCAGATCAATCTGGTAGAGCGCATCCGAACCGGGACCGAAATAGGTTTTGCCATCCGGCTCCAGGCTCAGGGCCGGCTTGCCGGTGCGGTCAAACAATTGAAGCCTGGACTGGGCCATTTCCAGGGCTTCGTCTACCAGTTTCGCGGGAATGAACATCCGCTTGTTTCTGCCTTCACGAGCACCGTTGCTCAGCAACAGATCGCACGCTTCTTCATGATCCAGCTTGATGCCGACCTGAGTCAGAATGCGGATCGCGAATTCATGAATGATCTTACAGCCGTGGGTTCCGAGATAGTTGTCCATAGTCATTTTTCTAACACCTGTTTATATGTTTACTTCTACTACCAACATCGTCTTTCATAAACAGAAGTCAATGCGAAAAACATAAAAAAAAAGAGGTTTAACTATCATTATTTAGTGCGCAAATTATTCGGACACAAAGGGTAGAATGCGGGACCCTTTCCATGAGTCTGTCAATTAGGCGTTCGGATATACATGGTGCAAAACAATTGTACTGAATAACATGCTCTACCATCCGGCTTTCGTTAGACCCCTATACAATCATAATGTACCGGCTCTAAAGGTGTGCTTTCTGCGCACGCCTTTTTTGGCGTTGATCCCGCTCTGGCAGGGGCGTACCGCCCCTGAGCTTTCCGCGGGAGCAGGCTGGTTGCAGGGGCGTTTCCTCTTGTCAGACCTTTGTTAAGTTTAGGTTGGGGGTGGGACGCTCCCCCCCCCCCCCACTACCAGGAACCAGATCGCGGAAGCGTTGACAATCGCTGAAATGCATGGCATATTCATATTGTTACTGTCAGATGGATCCGGCGTTGGCTGACGGCGGGTCTTTGTTTTTTGCTGGCTGCTGCGCTCACTCGGGCGCAAGACATGATGGCGCGGCTCGATGAGCCGGTCTGCCCCCAAAAAAAGCCGGCTAAACCGGTCAGGAAAGCGCCTAAATTCAAGCAGGGCAGCGGCGGCACGGGCATGTACGCGGCCAACGACATCCTGACCAAACGCTGCGGCGCATGCCACGGTTACACCGGCCAGGACGGCAGTCTGTTGCTCCGCTTCAGCACCACCGGCGACGGCAAGTGGGACCTGGAACACCCGCGGCGCTCCATCATGCTGCGCGCGCCGTTGGCCAAAGATAAGGGAGGGCTTGGTCTGTGCCGCGGCGTCTACATCGAATACCCTGACGGCCGCACGATCGCACCACGCAAACCCAAACCTGACGAGGCCGCGCTGTTCGAGAAGCGCAGCGAAATGGATGAAGCGCTGGACGACCTGCTCGAC
The DNA here is from genome assembly GCA_964580325.1 of uncultured Verrucomicrobiota bacterium. Classification (GTDB taxonomy): domain Bacteria; phylum Verrucomicrobiota; class Kiritimatiellia; order CAYTQP01; family CAZOLK01; genus CAZOLK01. Next base: position 3,202 of record CAZOLK010000318.1, read on the forward strand.
GGCGATGGCCAAGACAGCGGCGGCGATTTATTTGACGTTAAAACCGCGGAGCAACCCGTATTCAAAACGGTGGGCGCGCCTTTTACTGATCGCCGCGACCCGGACTACCTGGCGCTGCTCGAGCAGATCGAAAAGGCGAGGCCCTGGCGCAAACGCTGTGACATGGAAGGCTTCCGACCCAACGACCATTACCTGCGCGAGATGAAACGCTACGGCATTCTGCGCGCCGACTACTGTCTTGAAGAACCGATCGACGTTTTTGTGCTGGACCGCGCCTACTGGGAATCGCTCTGGTACGTGCCAAAACCGTGATCACGATCACAGGGCGTGCCCGAGGCGCAAAAGGACCTTGCAAGTTGTCCCTGTTCGACAAAAACGCGAGATTTTTGCTGTTGACCAGCAGCAGGAACTGTGCATACTAACAGGGTTTACGTTATTCGATACATATATTTTAGAGGTGTGTTGTGCATAAGCGATTGTTTCTTGGTTTGGCTGGTATTTTTTGGGGATGGGCAGCTTTGGGTTTGACTGAACCTGCCGTCATGGGATCCGATTATGTTGAACATGAACTGCTCATCCGGTTTCGCCGGCCCGTACCTGATGAAAAACGCAAAGCCTTGTTTGGCGCCGACATCCGCGTGGCGTGTGAGTATGCCTGGCTTTCGCGGGTTCGCGCCAAGGGTACGTTCCTGATCCGCTCCGAAGCGCACACCACCGCCGAACTGATCGACCTGTATGCCAAACACCCGGATGTCGAAGCGGTTTCGCCCAATTACCGGCGCGAAATCTATGACGTGACCGAGCCGGATTATGCCAAATTGTGGGGCCTGCATAACACCGGTCAGTTCATTGAATTCCAGTTCGGCAACGCTGACGCGGATATCGATTTTCCCGAGGCATGGGACATGAGCCGTACGCCGACCGGCGAGCTGGTGGTGGCGGTCATCGATACCGGGATCGATGCCACGCACCCTGAGCTGGTGCCTAACCTGTGGATCAATACGGCCGAGATTCCCGACAACGACACCGATGACGACAGCAACGGCTATGTCGATGATATCATCGGGTATGACATGGCCGGCGACAACCTCGGTGTGCGTACGCCGGACAACGATCCCAAGGACTGGAACGGCCACGGCTCTCATGTGTCCGGGACCATTGCCGCGGCCGTGAACCAACGCGGCATGATCGGCGTCTGTCCCAACGTCAAAATCATGGCGCTCAAGGTTGCGGTTCAGGATTACGGCAGCCTGGACGACGCTGCCACCCTGGCCTCGTACGAATATATCAACCTGATGAAATCCCGCGGCGTCAACATTGTCGCGGTCAATGCCTCTTACGGCGGTCGGTCCTACAACCTGGTTATGGAACAGGAACTGCGCGAACTGGGCAACCTCGGCATCGTCATGTGCGCGGCCGCCGGCAATGACAACCGCAACATCGATCTATTCAAAGCCTACCCAGCTTGCTACGACGCGTCCAACATCATTTGCGTGGCTGCCACGGACAACCGCGACCAGCGGGCCAGCTTTTCCAATTACGGCGTGACCAATGTCGACGTGGCCGCTCCAGGCGTGTCCATCTATTCTTGCATCCCGTCCTACATGGCCTATGTCACGGAAGTGCAACAGGGCGACACTACCCATACCGGTAACCTGATGCGTTTTTCTGGTCAGACCGAAGGGTTCACCGGTCAGCTCTACGATTGTAACATCGGCTACTCTACGTATTTCCCGGACGGCGTAACCGGCTACGTGGCCCTGGTCAAGCGTTCGCACCTGGATTTCAACACCGTGACGCAGACCGCCATGGATGAGGGCGCAGGCGCCATGATTCTTTACAACAATGTGTCGGGCGGGTTCCTGGGCACCTTGTCGGACGACGATTGGCTGCCGGTCGTCACCTTGTCCCAGGCGCAGGGCACCAACCTGCTGACCTCTCTTCCCACCACGGTCACCGTGGTCAATACGGTTTCGCCTGACCGTGCCTTTGACTATTATAACGGCACATCCATGGCCTGTCCCCACGTGGTCGGCGCCACGGCGTTCATGGCATTGAATCATCCCAATGACTCGGTCACCCAGCGCGTCGCCCGCGTGCTCCAGTGCGTGGACTTGATCAGCAACCTGGCTACGTGCGTCAAGACCAGCGGTCGGATCAACCTGGTCAATGGCATTGACACTGATCGCGACAGCTTGCCTGACTGGTGGGAAATGATCCAGACCAACAGCCTGGACGCCATGAACAGCCAGACCGATTCAGACCATGATGGCCAGTCTGATGTCGACGAGTTCATCGCCGGCACGTCGCCGCATAACGCGACATCGCAACTGGGTTTTGAATCAAGCGATAACCTGCAACCGCAAACCAATGGCGTCATTTTGCAATGGCCGGGGCAAAGCGGTCAGGCCTATGACGTGGATGTCAGCACCAACCTGCCCCAGGGCTTTCAGACTCTGTTCACCAACGTGCCTGGGGTCGAACCGTACACCTCGGTCACCTCGTTGGTGGAAAACGCCGACGCCATCTTCTACCGGATCAAGACCAAACGTCCGGATCCGTTTGAGTGAGCAGGCGGAACAACGGCTTTTTTTTCATCCCGCGGTCTCGAGTCATTGCCTGATGGTGCGCTCCAGTTCTTGCTTGGAGACCTATCCATCCCCGGCGCATCCCCGGCGCATCTATCGGGCAGGTGAATGACAAGCTTTTGACGCTACATAGTGTCGCGCAGCCAGGCGCGGGTGTGCGCAATGGATTGCCGCAGCTCAGGATTGGGCTGTTGCATGTAAAGGGCTTCGGCGCGGCGCTTGAAATCGATGGCTGCGCGGCGGTT
>CAZOLK010000319.1:0-5958 GCA_964580325.1 uncultured Verrucomicrobiota bacterium
AGCCGCGGCCGAGGGCGAAGGCCCGTCGCCCGTGGAACAACCCGAAGAGTGGATGACCTGGGCCGGGGTACGCCTGGGGCTGCCCCTGCTGGCGCCTGCGCAAAAACAACGGGCTGAACGCGAGCAGAGCAAGGCTGAGCAACGCGCCGCGCTCTACCGCGACACGGTCCAGGCCGCCATCATGGACCTGGGCCAGGCCTATGCCCACCGGATCCATGGCGAAGAGATCTGGCGCAGCGCCCGGGAAAAAGCCCTGCGCCAACACCAGCGCTTCGAAAGCCGACAGCGCCAGTTCGACCAGGGCCTGATCCAGCAACCGGCATTGGAACAGGCGCGCACCACCTGGCTGCAGGCCAAAGACCAGGAGCGCCGCCTGCACGCAGCCGTGCTGATCCAGCACGTGCAACTGGTGGTGGCTGGTGGCAGGGGCGTCCCGCCCCTTAAGCCCCAATGAAGCATCTGCTTCCGGAAACATCCGCATACGCATGGGCAAAGCACGGCTCGACACCGTCTCGCCCTCCAGGCGTTTTTGAATCGGCTTACGGATTTCACTTCTCTTCGAATTCCCATAGTGCCCTCCCGGGGAAAGGGGTATACTTTCCGTTTCGTTTTTATATCAACCCTTGCTGGAGGATAAGCGATGAAACGTTACAGTGCCTTGTGGTTGGGATGCTGGCTCATGATCTGCCAGGGCATGGCAGACCACGCGGACAAGATCCTGGCATCATCCGCGGTCAAAGGCGGGTTGGTTGTGTTACTCGGCGTGGAAGACCCGTAACTGCTCGCCGGATTGCGCGCCAACCCCGCGTACCTGGTCCAGGGCCTGGAACCGGATCCGGCAAATGTTGCCCGGGCACGGGCCTTTATCCGGGAACGCAACCTGTGCGGTCCGGTCTCGGTCAAACTGTGGAAGGCCAAATACCTGCCGTTTGCCGACAATGTCGTTAACCTGCTGGTGGCTGATGCCTCTTCACGCGTGTCGCGGGATGAAGTGTTGCGCGTGCTGGCGCCGTGCGGCGTGGCCCTGCTGGGTGAAAAGCGCCTGGTCAAGCCGGTGCCGGACGAGATCGACGAGTGGACCCATTTCCTGCACAGCGCCGGCAACAATGCCGTGGCCCACGACACAGCCGTAGGGCCGCCGCGCTACCTGCGCTGGACCGGCGGGCCCAAGTACAGTCGCAACCACGAGATCGACTCCAGCGTGGTTGCGGTCGTCACTGCCCAGGGCCGCTTCTTCTATATCGTGGACGAGGGCCTGCCCGGGTTCATGGGCAAGTTCCTGCCCCAGACCTGGGCCCTGGCAGCGCGCGATGCATTCAGCGGAGTGGTCCTGTGGAAGCAGCCCATGCCGAACATGGGCTGGCCCCAGTGGAAACCCGGGTTGAACCAGGCGGACTGGTCCAAGCTGGTGGCTCATCGGCGCCTGATCCCGATCACACTGCCGCGCCGCCTGGTGGCCCATGGCAACAGCGTTTTCGCGGTACTGGGTTACCATGCGCCACTATCGATCCTGGACGCTGCCAGCGGTAAGATCCGCACCACGGTGGAAGGCACCCTGGGCACGGACGAGATCCTGTTTCACAAGGACATGCTCTACATCAGCGTGCGCAAGCAGAGCGGCGCAGCGCTGGATACCGATCCGCAGGCCAGCCTGCAGCGGAATGACAAGCGCGTGTTCAACCATCCTGGCCAGATCATGGCCGTCGACCCCAACAGCGGCTCCATTCGCTGGCAGGTCAACTGCAACAAGCTGCTGCCGTTGTCCCTCACGGTCGACCAGGAGCATGTCTTTTTCCACAACGGCACACAGGTCATCTGCCTGGATGCCGGCACCGGCAAACAACGCTGGAACATGAAGAACACCAATGTCAAGAGTACCCGCTGGAACAGCAACCACACGTTACTGGCGCAAGACGGGGTGCTGCTGGTGGGTACACCCAAAAAGCTGCAGGCCTATGCGGCTGAAAACGGGGAACTGTTATGGGAAGGCAAAGGCGGGCGCCCCGGATTCATGGGATCCAACCCGGTCAACCTGTACGTGATCGACGGCCTGGTCTGGAGCCCGGTTAAAAACGCTACAGGCCGCGACCTGCGCACCGGTGAAAACAAGCGCAGCCTGGAACTGCCCAAATACATCTACACCGGCGGCCACCATTTCCGCTGCTATCGCGGCAAAGCCACGCAGCGCTACCTGCTGGAGAACAAGCGCGGCATCGAGATGCTCGACCTGCAGGACGGGGTGTCGATCAAGAACGACTGGGTGCGCGGGATGTGCCGGTACGGGGTCATGCCGGCCAACGGCCTGATCTATTCCACGCCGACGCCATGTTCGTGTTACCCGGAAGTGCTGCTGACCGGCTTCAACGCCCTGGCCGCCAACCGGCGCGCACCGACCCGTGAAGCATCGCCGGCCAATCCTGAATCCGACAGCCGACAGCCGAAATCGAATGGTCCGAAATCCCCGGTCCGCAATCCCACGACTGGCCCACGTTCCGCGGCAATGCGCGGCGCAGCGGCGCCACTGCTTCACCGGTCAGCGCCGACCTGGTCCAGTGTTGGCGCATGGAACTGGGCGGTAAACTGACCCAGCCCATCGTGGTCGGGGACCAGTTGTTTGTCGCATCCACGGACGCGCATACGCTCCACGCGCTCGATGCCACCGACGGTACGCAGCGCTGGAGGCATACCGTAGACGGCCGCATTGACGCGCCACCCTGCTGGCACAAGGGCATCCTGTATTTCGGCACCCGCACAGGCTGGCTCCACGCTTTGCGCGCTGCGGATGGCAGCCAGGTTTGGGCCCGTCGCGTCGCACCCGGGGATGAGCAACTGGTCGCTTACAACCAGGTCGAATCGGTCTGGCCCTTGCACGGCAATCCCGTGGTGGTGGACGACATGGTTTATATCGCGGCCGGCCGCAATGTCTACCTGGATGGCGGTTTGCATGTCGTGGGCCTGGATGCGGCGACCGGTGAACTGCGCTGCCAGGCACACCTGGCCAAACCGCTGCAGGACGCCGCGAAAGAGAAAGGCCATCCCCACGAACTCGAGGGCGTGGTCATGGATGTGATGAGCTGGGACGGCACGTATCTCTACCTGGGCAATATCATCCTGGACCGCTCGTTGAAACGTCAACCCGACGACACGGGCGGCAAGCGGATCATGGCCACCGAAGGCTTGCTGGACGACCGGGGCTGGAACAGAAACCTGTGGAAATATTCAGCGAACTTTCCCACGATTGGAGAACGTACAAAACAGGGGTTGAAACTGACGGGTCAACTGCTGGTACATGACGACAGATTGGTTTACGGCGTACAATATTTCCTCAGCCACAGCGGTCAGAGCGCGGTGTTTTACCCGGGTCAAGAGGGCTACAAGTTGTATGCCGACAATATCGACACCGCGGCTGTTTCGTGGAAGAAGATGCTGCCGTTGCGCATCCGGGCCATGACCAAGGCCGGCGATGTCCTGTTTGTCGCCGGTCCGCCTGACGAGGTGGATCCCGGCGATCCGCTGGCAGCGTTTGAAGGCCGCAAAGGGGGACTGCTCAGCGCATTTACCGCAGCCGACGGCCAACCGTTGGCCGAGTTCAAACTCGGCTCGCCCCCGGTTTTTGATGGCCTGATTGCCGCGGGTGGCAGGCTGTATATGAGTGCCCGTGACGGCAGCGTGGTCTGTTTTCGCGAACATCCATCATCGAACGTTCAACGTTCAACGTCCAACAGGAAGTGAAAGCCAGGGCTACAGTACCGCAGCGAGATCGAGCGGCATATCATCGATGTAGCGTTCCCATGCCCTGGTCAGCGTGCGTGGCTTGATTCCGATGATACGGGTCAGGAGGCTGAATCGCGATTCCTTTTCCAGGGCTTGTCTGTTGGCCGGGTCGCGCACAAAACGGATGTACTCGAAGAACGGTTCCTGGTAACGGGTCATCAGCATATGGACCAGCGACCAGGCCTGGGCATAGGCGTATTCCACAGCACCGGATGACTGCAACTCGTAGAAGCCCCTGGCATCGCTGTTGTTGACTAGTTCTTTCAGGCTCATCGCATAGCGGCTATGCTGTAATTTTTTCAGCACAAGCGCCCGGTAGGACAACATGTCGCCGGGCTCGCGTTCCTCGCAGTATACGGCCAGGCCCTCGATCAGCCATATATGCTCCAGCCCATCCAGGCCGTGAATGCCGTAATCGAAAAACATCTGGTGCGCGCCCTCATGGCGGATCGTGCGCGTGGTTTCGGCGTCCGCGAGTTGCATCAGTTTACGCCGGCTTTCGCGCTTCCACTGCTGCGCTTCATTCGTGGCGCCGAGTAGCTTGCCGATCAGCTCCAGACGCTGTTCGAGACGCAGCTTGACCTTTTCTATGGCCTCGGAGCGATAGATGTTGAACAGGACCAGGCGATCGATGGGTTGGCAATAGAAACCGCAAGCGTTTCTGTCACGTGGCGGACAGCTCGAACTGTTCCTGGTCGGATAGAAACAGCACCTGGATGGTCTCGCCGGTACGTGTACGGGCAAGCGGGCCGAATACGCGCAGAAATCGGGTATGAAGCGCTTGTAAGGTCTTCACGGCATGTTCCACGTTAAAGTAGGATTCATCGCTGGCCACGGTAAAAGGTGGTTGTTTATAGATGAACAACTCGGGATATTCCATCTGGAAGCGCACATCGCGGTAGGTCACCTCGGGCAACGCGATCTTCAGCGGTTCGAGTTTGCGGACTTGCTGAATGGGATATGTTGCGGCAAATTCTCCGGAATCACCAAACTGCTCGGTAAACACGACGGCCTCGTCCGTGCGCTGTTTCAGCCGGCCCACTTTACTCTTGCCATCCGCGGTGAACAGGCGATGGGTCGGTCTGTTTAACCTGCAGTTCCCGGGTCGTGTACTGGTCTTCCGGTTTATGCTCCACCACTTTGGCCGGTCTGTCATCGTTTCCTTGCGGTTCATCTTTTATAGGCGAAGTCTCGACGGTGACCGCTGATGGGGCCAGTTCCACGGCACCGGTCTTTGCCGGCAACGAACCTTTGCGCGCCGTCTCCATCATCGCGATCAACTCGTTCAGTAACAGGGTGATCTTGTCCTTCTGCGCGTCGGTTCTGTCCCTTCGGCTCCTTCCAGGCTTGCTTTTGCCGGTGTAGAAAACCTTGATAAAAGCGTTGGAAAACGCGGTTACCAGGCGCTCCGACTGGCGGCTCCTCGTGCCGATCGTATGCTTCAACTGGTCGTAGCGGATGCGGTCCCATTGAAACTTGATATCACCGTCGACAGGCACAACATAATGCTTCCATACGTGCACGTTGTTGTACTGTTCCCTGGCCTCCAGGCGCTTGATTGCTTTGCGCATATTTTTGACTTCTGCCAACACGAGCTTGTTCTGATGACCGTCGGGAATGCGCGCATAGCCGTTGTCATAGATAAAAATATCCAGCTTTGCATCGAGCCCGGCCTCGTATCGCAAGCTGTAACCCAACTCTGGCCTGGAATAATGCTTGATAGTGACAAAATCCAGGCCAGCCAGTTTCAAGGGGAAGACGATGCCCGTACGCGAGTCCTTGTGCGCGATCTCGGTTTGGGCGGAATCACTGCCTGACGCGGATGACGATGCAGCCATGACATTCACATTCGCCAGGGCCAGGACGATCATGGCGACCATAACGTTCATATTCATTATAATGTTCCTTTCAATTGAAGCGGATGGGGTCAACGCAAAAGGTCGGATGGGTCGGCCGCCATTTTCTTCACGTACCATTCCCATTCAACTTCCAACTTGTCACTGGACAGCCCAAGGTGCTCGAGCAACAGGTCGTAGCGCGAGCCTTCGGTCACGGCGTCGATATGCGCCGGTTCGCTGATATACCGCAGGTAATCAAAAAACGGCTGCCGGTATCGCGCCATGAGTAAAGAACCACGTACGATCTCGGCTATCGTCACACGAACGGATTGTCGGCTTCGTCGGG
>CAZOLK010000320.1:0-5954 GCA_964580325.1 uncultured Verrucomicrobiota bacterium
GTCATTTGAGTTATTGGTATTTCTGCCTTCATGAAAAAACCAAGTTCCTATCAATAAAAAAGTGAACCGCATCCAACAATCAGAAAGATAACAATTCTATGAGCAATCGAAAAATTAATCATCTTCGGGCGATAATTATTGCCACGGCATTTGCCAGCGCAGCGGGTGCTGCAGATGCTCCAAGATTCCCCGTGGAAGGCCATCTCCTTGATCCCAGCATCATCCGCGCCAAGGAGGGGACTTACTTCCTCACCGGCACAACAAACATCAACACGCTTGATCCGAAACATGCCGACTTCCAAAACAACGATGGCGTCCGGTTGTGGAAGTCCGGCGACTTAAAAACCTGGGAGGACAACGGGTTGGTCTTCGATCTCTCCAAAGCCAAAGGCAAGTTCGGACAATACCGGAAGGGCCGCTGGATCGAACATCTGCGCTCCGTGCCCAGCGAACCCGACATGCCTTGGTCGCGCGGGGTGACTGCTCCGGAAATCCACCGTGTCAAAGGCGCATGGTGGATTGTTTTCGCCCTCAACGACCAGGAGATCGGCCTGCTCAAAAGCTCGACAGGCACTCCCGAAGGCCCCTACGAAGAAGTCGGACGCTTGACCAATCTCTTTCTCGGCGGCGACGGTTCGCTCTTCGAAGACTCGGACGGAAAGGTCTATTTCGTCTGGGGCGAGGGCTACATCGCGCCGATGAAGGACGACATGAGCGACATCGCCGAGAAACCGGTTTCCTTGCAAATGGCCATCGACGGATCCCCCAAGTCATCGCCGCTGCTTGACCAGACGGGCGCTCGCGGCGCAACGATCTATAAAGAGGGCGATACCTACCGCTTCGTCTATTCCGCCTGGAATCGCCGTGATGGCAAAGGCCACTTCGACACAGTCATCTGCGAATCGAAATCGCTTCTTGGCCCCTACTCGAAACCGAAGCTGCTCCTGCCCGATGCCGGCCCGATCTCGGTTTTCCGCGACGGTGCGGATGGATTCCGCGCCGTGTATCTCAAAGATGCCACACCCAAAGTCTCTCAACTACTCAATGGAGAAGTCCGCTAATATGAAACACACACTCTCTTTCATCCTGCCTCTGGCAATCGCTTCCACGGTGATTGCCGCCGAAGTCAAACTGCCGCCGCGCCCCGAAAACTACAATCCCAGCGGCTATCTCAGCGAGCGCATCGAGGTGAAACCGCTCTTTGATACCCCGCTGCGGCACACTTTTATCACAAGGGCTCCCGATGGCATTTACTATATGACCGGCACGGTATCAAAGGACGCCAAAGGCGTGGACTTCCAAAACAACGACGGCGTATTTCTCTGGAAATCGTCCGACATGAAGGCTTGGGAGCCCATGGGGCAAGTCTGGAGCATCGAGCGGGACGCGGCGAAATCTCCCGCCAGCGTCTGGCAGCTCGAACAACGTCTCAATCCCGACGATCCCGACGGCCCGCTCGTCCGCGGTATCACCGCGCCCGAGTTGCACTTTCTCAAGGGCACGTGGTGGATTCCCTACTCGATGAACGGGCGCGGTGCCGGTCTGCTCAGGAGCGCATCCGGCAAACCTGAAGGGCCCTACGAGGACCTCGGCAGGCTGGTGGACGACGCGGGCCCGGCGTCGCTTTTTGAGGATACGGATGGCGCGGTTTATCTCGTCTGGGGTATGGGACGCATCGCCAAGTTGAACGACAATCTGACCGCGCTGGCCGAGGCTCCCCGGCAACTGACGCTGCTGGCCGCTGATCAACTCGGACGCCACAAGCCCCCGCATGAATCCTCACCGAGACGCATGAGGGGCGCATCCATTTTCCGAACAGCGAAACCCAACGGCCAATCGCGCTACCATCTTGCTGTCGATGCCGATTCCAGCCGTCTCGGCACCCACACCCGCGACACGTTTATCTTTTCGTCCGATTCTCTTTTCGGCGAATACACGGGCCACGAAATTCTCCTCGAGCACGGCGGAAAGAGCAATGTGTTCCAAGACGCACAGGGTCGCTGGTTCGGCAGTTTTTACGGAGCCGACGGGCAGGCCGTCTTTCGCGACCGTCCCGGCATTGTGACCATGAACTACGACAAGGCGCAAGATCGCCCGAGCCGATTCTTCTATTTCAAGGACTTTCCGACCCGCGGCCCATGGGCGACCAATATGCCGCTCATCCAGGATGTCCGGCTGAACGACCAGCAAATCCTTAACGCACCCGACGGGCACTACTACCTGACTGGCTCGGTATGGGATAACTTCCGGCATGGCGCCGCCACGATCTGGAAATCCAAGACTCTCGAACCCCGTTCGGATAAGCCGGACAATTGGGAGGAAATTCGCGTGGCTCCCTACAGCGAGATACCGGCCATCCAGCGGGCGGCGGAGCGCATTCCCGGCCTTCTTGATTTCAGCGGCCCGGGAAAGAATCCCAACATCGACGGCGTGGCCTGGGGCACCGAAATCCATTACATCAAAGGGAACTATTACATCCTTTATCAAATCATCAGTTCCAACCCGATCGTGAACGAGGAAATGAAGAAGGACGGCGGAAACTACCCGATCTTTCGCAGCGCCACCGGCAAGGCCGAGGGACCGTATGTTTATCACGCCATGCTGCCTGCCAGCGGTGCGAGTCTCTTTGAAGACGACGACGGCAGCGTCTATATGCTCTACGGTGGTGCCGGAGTAGCCAAGCTCAAGGATGACCTCAGCGGCATCGACACCGAGTTCATGAAGAACCACAAGGCAACCACTGGTTTCACGGGTGGCGTCCTCAACCGCGAGAGGCTGACCCTCGATTACGACATCGGTTTCTCGGTGGTGAAAATCGGCGGCAAATACGTCTTCTTCACCTGCAACTGCGTCGGCGGCTACGACCAACAATACTGGGTCTCCGACAGCATCTGGGGGCCGGTCGGCAGGCCGCGAGTCATGATGCCACACGCCGGCCATTCCTTCGTCATGAAAGACAAGGAAGGCAAATGGCACAGCCTCCAGTGGTCTGGAACGTCGCCCATGCGACCGTTTTTGCACGAGCTGCATGTCGAGGATACCGGCGACGATGTCATCATGATGCCGCAATATGAGTGGGAACACCGCCAGTCAAGAAAGGCACAACAAAGTAAGTGATTTATTCCCAGAATATCTCCACAACTCAAATCAGATGCTCGTCGCCATCGGCTCTTTGACATTCATTAAATGAGACAAAACAACATCACCCGTCTGGGACTTATCGGAGCCGGTCATAACGGCGCATGGAACATGCGGCAATTTGCCGCGCTGCCGGATCGCTGCAAAATCGTGGCCATTGCAGACCCCAACCGCGAGGCCGCAACGAAGTTGGCGACGGAACTCAGTGCCCGCGCAACGGACGATTTCCATGAGTTGTTTGACTGCGTGGATGCTGTCATTATCTCGAGCCCGAACTTCTTGCACGCCGAACAGTCCATTGCCTGCGCGGAGGCGGGGTTGCATCTTTGGATTGAAAAGCCGATGGCTTTGAACAGCAGGGATGCCCTTGCCATCACACAAGCGGTGGAGCGGCACAAGGTTCATTCTTTTGTGGGATTCTCTGTGCGATTTGATCCCGCCATCATGCGAATGATGGAGCTTTATCGGCAGAATGCCGTGGGCAAAGCAGTGAGCCTTTGGTCGAGACGGTTGTCGTTCTGGCCTCTGGAGTCGATCCAGGGATGGCGCGGACGACACGAACTCTGCGGGGGCATCATCCATGAGCTGCTCACTCACGAACTCGATTGGATCGTTGAGTTGGTCGGCCTGCCGAAGACGGTGTTTTGCAAGACTGTGGCACGAATCAAGGATCATTCCGATGCCAACGAGCACGCGTGGCTCACCCTTGGGTATGAATCCGGTTTGTGCGCAACTCTGGAGGGGAGCCAGATGGCGATGATCAACGAATATTATCGTGGGGTGATCGGGGAGACCGGCTCACTCTACACCCAGTCGTGGGGGCAGACTCTGGTTCTCCAGACGCATCCCAAGGAATGTGCCGAGCAGAGGGAATTGCCGCAATTCAACAAGCACGCCCTCTTCCTTGATATTCTCGAAGGGAAAAGTGAACCGGTGTGCCCGGCATCTCACACCTTCAACATTGTCCGCCTGGCAGAAGCCGCCCTGCAGAGCGCGGCACTCGGCCAACCGGTGAGCCTTTAAGAAAGCGACTTTATGAAACTCGCCGCGAACATCACCCTCTGGCATTCCCATGCCATGGTTAACAATTCGCCTCGCCAGCAGAATTTGTGTGTGGAAGGGGGTTCTGGAAGATCTGCAAGTGCATGATAAAGAACGAGTTTAATGATCTCCGAGGAACGATGCCCATAGCCCATCGCAAGCGAAACACGGGCCTTATTGTTCAATCCTTCGACCACGCCGCTGTTATACTGGCGCTTGGCGCGGAAATAGTTGAGCAAGAGTTCCTCGTGCGCTCTGAGCATGCGGGCGACCTTTTTCATGGGCTCGAGGCGCGAGCGCATGGCACGGGCCGTCCATACCCACAGATAGGCGGCGGCCCAGGTCGGACTGCGATAGAGCCAGAAGCGTCGGAAGCTCTCTTTGAGTTCCCAGGCGCGGGATGTGGCTCCGAGCGAGGCGAGGACCGCGTTGAGTTTGGTTCTGGCCTTGCCCCGCGCCTTGGAAGCGCGTTTCAAGAGCAGAAAACGCCCGCCTTTGGCGCGGGCGCGCTGCTCCTTGGTGCGCAACCGGGATTGCTCGCCACGGCGCACAAGGTCCACTGCTTCGTTGAGGTGCTTGGCAATGTGAAAGGGATCGAGCACGTTGATGGCATTGACGCACATGTGGGCGACCACTTTCAAAAAGGGTTTCCACATGTCGCTGCACACCACCTTCACCCCCGCAAGGAAGCCCGCGTGATGGGCCTCCAGCACCTTGAGCCCTTCGCGCAGCGCGGCCTCGGTGCGGCGCGCCCCGACATGCAGCAACCGGCGCGAACCCGAGTCGATCTGATAGACGAGCGTCAGGAAATTGGCGCTCTTCTTGCCGCGCCCCCAGTGGAGTTCGTCGGCGCCGAGCGCGGTGACACCCGAGAGGTCGCGATGCTCGAGGCCCCAGTCCACGACCCATCTCACCGAGCGGAAGACCGCGTCCCAGCTCGCGTGGAACATTTCGGCCGTCTTTTTCCAGGACAGAAGCCTGGCCCAGCGAGCCAGGAAAATCTTGTAGGTGATGGCATACGGGCTTTTTCCATGATTCCACGGCATGGCCTCCACAGTCGGCTTTCCGCTCAAAGGACAGATCACCCGGCGCGGCGCGTTGAGCAGGTAAACGACGATGTTCCAAACAGGCACGTAATTCCAACGGCGCTCGGGAAGCCTGTCATGCACGCGCCCGGTTCGGCCAGAGCACGAACAGCGGCGCTTGTGGTTGGCATTGGCCTCCAGAACAAACTCGATGTAAGGCTGTTTTTCATCGAGAAAGTGGTTGACGGACTTCACGGCAAAACCAGCAAGGTCTTGCACGCGGCGGAAAAGTGTTTTAAGGGTGGTTTGAATGGGCGGGTGCGGTGTTGTTTGTTTTGTCGCAATTCCATTCAACGTCCGTATCCGCCATTCGCAAGTTCTTTTCTTTCAGCACACCCACAGGGTTTTGCAACGCAAAACCGATACAGACCGACCAGCAGGGGCCAAGGCGGGGTCAAGAACCAAACGGAATAAGTGCCGAAGGCCGAGCGAAGCGAGTTATGCCGGATTGGTTCTTGATGCCGCCGCAGCGCCCCGGCTACTCGCACCACAGGCCCCCATTTCTACAAAACTCCCACACAAATTCTGCTGACGAGCCGACAAGACAAGACTTCGTTCACCATGGCGCTCGATTCGAGCTTCCTGCCCGACCGCGACTATTGGTTTGCTGTGAAGGCGGTCGATGAGTTCGGCCCGTATTCCGAGCCGTCGGATGCGGTGAGCCTGCGCACGGGCGAGGCGAAGGGGCAA
>CAZOLK010000321.1:0-5840 GCA_964580325.1 uncultured Verrucomicrobiota bacterium
ACGCCGGCCACGCCCTGTTCGACGTGGCGAGCCTGCCGGCGCACGCCGTGCGCCCGGCTGATTTTGCGCAACACCGAAATGCCTCGCCAAACAGTGGCTGTCGCCGACCGGTTCAAGGCTGTGGCTGTCCGGTTCAAAGCTGTTGTCGTACGCATCGGGCAATGGGATCTCCAGGGCAAACTGCGCACACTGGCCGGCAGCATCCGCCTGCCCGCCATTTCCCGGATGCTGCTGATCCGGATCGGCACCGGTCTTGCCGCCCTGGCGCTCATTTGCGTATTGATCTACACCATCGTCATCCTGGTGAATATGCCCCCGAAATCTAAAAGCAAGGAAAGCTTGATCACTCTGACGACACCACGCGAAGCGCTGGATCTGGGCATTATCGCGGAGCCGCCGCCGGTCTACCTCTCTACTGCCACACCCGAGGCGCCTTCCAGCCGGCGAAACAGCGACACGTTGGCGCCATGAACCACAGGGCTGGAACCCGACAACCATCATGAACCTGCCCGACAGCCTCACGATCAGCCGTTTTTTCCTGGCCGCCGCGTTGACAGCGCTGCTGGCGATACCGTTTCCCCACGCATTCGGCTTGGCCCTGCTGGTCTTTGTTCTCGGCGGCATCACCGATTTCCTGGACGGCTGGCTGGCGCGTAACGTCTATGGCGTCAGCGAGTTCGGTAAACTCATGGATCCGCTGGCCGATAAAGTCATGGTCTGCGCCGCACTGGTCAGCCTGGCTGCTCTGACCTACCCGCCCGGTGCGCAGCATCAGACAACCGCTACCCGCGCCGTGCTGGCGCCGGCCTGGTGCGTGGTCCTGATCCTGTCGCGCGAGTTCGCGGTCACCGGCCTGCGCCAACTCGCCGCCTGCAAAGGGCACGTGCTGGCTGCCGATGCCTGGGGCAAAGCCAAAATGGTGGTCCAGACCGCGGGCATCGGCGTGATCCTGCTCTGCCTGTATGCGCGTGCCGATTTCTTGCGGAGCCTGCCCTGGCCGGCGCAACGGATCGATCACATCCTGCCCCGCTTGACCCAGGGTGTGACCGTGTCGATAACCCTGATTACCCTGTATTCCGGCTGGCGCTGTTTCCTGCGCAACCGCGACCTGTTCGTGCGCCCGGCGTCCATCAAAGGATAAACCCATGGCAACCCTCGGCAACCAGGAATGGAATATCCGCTCTCGCTCAGACGCCTGCATGCATTGCAACCGAAACTTTGACGACGGCGAGGCATTTCAAACCGAATTGCTCTGGAACGACGAAGGCTATGCCCGTATGGATTGGTGCATGATTTGCTGGAAAACCAGAGAGCACACCACCACGATCAGCACCTGGAAAGCCGTTTTTCGCAAACCGCCGCCCAAACCCGAGGAACCGCTCAAGAAAGAGACAGCCGAATCGTTGCTGCGCCACTTGGTGGAAAACGAGGCCCACGACCAGGCTGATGTCATTTTTGTCCTCACCGTGATGCTCGAACGCAGAAAGCAATTGATCGAGCGCAATGTGGCTTTTACCGAGGACGGCGGCAAGCTGCGCATCTATGAGCATAAAGGTACGGGTGAATCGTTCGTGATCCGCGATCCAGAACTGAAACTGGACGAATTGGAACCGGTGCAGATCAGGGTGATCGCGCTGCTGGATGGGCGTCATCCGGAATGGTCCACGGCCGAACTTGAAGGAGAGCAGCAAGATGGACCTTAAAATCAGCAACGGCCTGGTCTACAACGGCACGGGTGCGCCCCCTTTTTACGCGGATATCGGGGTGAACGGCGACCGCATCTGCGCCGTGGGCGACCTGTCCGCAGCGCTGGCCGAAACCGTGATCGATGCCGCGGACCGGATGGTCTGCCCCGGTTTTATTGACGTGCATTCCCATTCCGACGCCTACCTGTTGATCGAGCCGGCCGCGTCCAGCAAGCTTTTTCAGGGCATAACCACGGAAATTTGCGGCAATTGCGGGGCTTCGGCCGCGCCGCGCTTCGGCGGTTCGCGCATGCCGTCGGACTGGCGCGAGAAGACTTATCCCGGCGAGTGGCAGAGCGTGGCCGAGTACCGGGCTTTGCTGGAAAAGACGCAACCCGGACCCAATGTGGCGCTGCTCATCGGGCATAACGCGGTGCGCGCTTCGGTCATGGGTTATGCCAACCGGTCGGCCACAGAGCAGGAACTGCAAGCCATGCGCGACCTGCTCGAACGCGCCCTGGACCAAGGCGGCTGCGGGTTGAGCAGTGGTTTGATGTATGCGCCGGGCATGTTTGCGCCGGCCTGGGAAATCGAGGCACTGGCTGCCGTGGTGGCGCGGCGCGGGGGTATCTACACGACCCACATGCGCAGTGAATCTGATCGCCTGCTCGAAGCAGTACGCGAAACGCTGGATCTGGGGCGCCGCACAGGCTGCCGCGTACAGATCTCGCACCTGAAAGCCGCACGCAAAGCTGACTGGGATAAACTGGGCAGTGTACTCGATGCGATCCGCCGAGCGCGTGGCCAGGGCGTGGATGTGGCTGCCGACCGCTATCCCTATACTGCGGGCGCTACGGAACTGGACGTGATCCTGCCAGCCTGGGCCGTGGAAGGCGGCACGGAAGCGATCCTGGCCCGGCTGCGCGACCCGGAACTGCGCTGGCGCCTGCACGCGGAGCTGCGGCGATCGGTTGACGATGGCCAGGACATCATGATCGGTCGCACCGTGCATCCGGATAACCGCGCCTATAGCGGTCGTTTTTTGAGAGACATCGCCCACGATCTGGGCCAGGATCCGGTGGAAACAGCGTTGCGTTTGATCGAAGCCGACCAGTTGAAAACCGGCGCTGTCTTTTTTGGCATGAGCGAGGCTAACATGTGGCGCGTGCTGGCCGAACCGTATGTCATGCTCTGCAGCGATGCTTCGCTGCGCGCGACCCAGGGGCCGTTGAGCCAGGACCACCCGCACCCGCGCAATTACGGCGCGTTCCCGCGCTTTCTGCGCGCCGCACTGGACGGGAAAACCGTGTCCCCAAGCGAGGCTGTGCGTAAAATGACCTCGCTGCCGGCCGACCAGTTCAAGCTCGTGCGGCGCGGCCGACTGGCCGTGGGCTGTTTCGCCGATATCGTGGTGATCGATCCGCGCCAGGTGCGTGACCTGGCCACCTACGCCCAGCCCCACCAATACGCGCGCGGCGTTGAGAGCGTAGCGGTCAACGGCGTCCTTACCCTGCACCAGGGCCAATGGTCCAACCGCCGGGCAGGGCGGTTCCTGGCATAGCATAGGGAGGACACGGACCGGTGCGGACTGCTACGTGCCGGCTTGATAATGGCTTGTGTGTCGGTCCATGCTGATCCGTGTTTCCATGGCAGTCCACACCCCCCCCTTTTTACTCATGAAAATCTAACCGGGAACACCTTGACTTGGCACGTTGTTTGCAGCCATTTTAACGCTCGTAGACTGCATCGTTTTAGACAATCGCGAAAAGGGTGAGGATCCTATGTACCAATTTCATATTCGAGCTAACACAAAAATGGGTGAACGCATCGGGCTGGTGGGTTCTTCGGCGGCGCTGGGCGGCTGGGATACCGAGCAATACGTACCGTTGAAGACTGACGCCGAACACTATCCGGTCTGGTTCACCGAAACGCCGATCGATTTGGGCGCCGGTCCGGATGAAGAACGGGTGGAATATAAGTATGTGCTTATCGAAGCGGACGGCAAGATTCATTACGAAGCCCTGGGCGATAACCGCTGGGCGCCGGCGCTCAATGTGGATGTGCCTGACGAGGTGGTCATTACGATCAATGACGGCGAATTCAGCGAGATTCAGCCCTGGCCCAACGGCTACATCGAAGACCTGGACGTCCAAGCGCCGCTGGAACGCGAACCGACTGGTCTGAACATCCTCATTCTGGGTAGTTCCGTGGCCGCTGGCTGCAGCGCCTGGCGCTGCCGCGGCTGGGCCTGGCATCTCGGCCTGCTGCTGAACAAGCGTTACGGACATCGCGTGATCAACCGCTCGGAGCTGGGCGCCAACACGCGCCGTACCCTGGAGCGCTTCCCCGACGTCGTGCCGCCGGAAAAACCGGATGTCGTGATTCTGGCTCTGTCCCTGGGCAATGAAGGATTGGCCGCCGGCACGCCGTACAACAGCCGCGGCATTCAGCACGGCTTCGAAGTGGGCCTGCGGCGGCTGCTCCGCCAGTGCCGAGAACTGGGCGTCATGCCCGTGCTGGCCGGGCTTTATCCTAACCGCAACTACACGGAACAACACGGTGTGCTCCTGCATGAAACCCAGGAACGTATGCGCGCCTGGGATGTGCCGCTGCTGGACTGGCTGGATGTGCTGGACAACGGCAAGGGCGGCTGGCAAGACGGACTGTCCTTTGACGCAGGCCATCCCAACACGGCCGGGCACAAAGCCATGTTCGAGGCCATTGACCCGACCGTTTTCGACATTACCCGCGCTCGGATCCAGGCTGGCCTGCCCAAACCCGAACCATCGCAAACCGTGTTCAAGGACCCGACCGGTTTCAGGGTGGACGCCGCGCCCGGGGCCGGCGGCGTGCAGATCACCAATGCCACGTGTTACGCCTACAACCTGACGCCAACCTGGGACGCATTCCAGGCCGCTTTGCGCACGCAGGAAATCGTGCAACCTGGCCTCTACATCGCCCGCGACCGACCAGCGGGCGCAAGCGCCTACTTTTCCATCAGCTCTGAGCATGCCATAGAGACCGAAGTGGCCATCCCGCCCGAGTCAGCCATGAAATTCGCGCCAGCCGATGAACTGCATGCGCCGGACCAGGCGGAAACCATCTATTACGACGGTTGTCTCGGCATTCTGCGCGAAGCGGACGATGCCATCCGGATCATCAACACGACCGACACAACCTACAATGTTCACCCCATGTGGGCGGATGTGCGCCACGCATTGAAAGCAGTGCGTCAGGGCGTGTACCAGGACCCGGAAGAGCCTGACCGCGACTTCCGCACCATGATCGTCGGCAGCAACGGGCTGGAAAGCAGGATCAAAGCGCCGGCCAAATCCATGCTGCTGCTCAAACACCGCTATGAACTGAACGGCTACCGGCGCACCGCGGTGCTGCCGCTGGGGCATCGCTGCGCCGTGCGCATGCTGCTCTACAAACTGGAACTGGACGGACCCTGCTACCCGTTCGACCTGGTGCGCACCAACTATATCGGCGATGTGGCCAACATGATCGAGCACGGGTTCGAGGACATGTGGAACCCGGACCTGCTCTACCACTGCTCCGACGACAACCGCATCTACCATCGGCGCTGGACCGGACTGTCGTTTGGCCACGAGATCGAAGACGGCGACGATCCGATCGGCAACATCTTTCCGGTGTTCGCACGCATGGCCCGGCGCTATAAACTGCGCTCCGACCGGTTCTGGTACAGCCTGAACGCTTGCGACGAGGTGCTCTTCGTGCGCACCGGCGAGATGGAAAGCAGCAGCATCAACGACCTGGTCTACCGCCTCGGTCTCAAATGCGGCGCTAAGCCGTTCCGCTTGCTGCTGCTCTCACCGCAACCTTCGTCGTGGTTCCACCTGCCCCACGTGGTGCACTACAGCATGGACTTCAACCCGGACTGGATGTACGCGGATCACAACTACTGGATGGACTGCACCCGGATCATGGGCGGCATTCTGAACGAACAGGGCGTCAACAGCCGTAATCTGTATTGGTGCCCACCAAACCCATATTGATTTCGGATTTTTCTGATTTCTGAATATCCTGTCCGCGTTCGCACATTTTAGCTTAACCATCGTTCTAAATATTGCCCTTACGGTTCACGGGAAAATAACATGACATTTTGTGGAGTCAAGTTGCCCAGCCCAGCAA
>CAZOLK010000322.1:0-5821 GCA_964580325.1 uncultured Verrucomicrobiota bacterium
ATTATGAGCCAGAACATTCGCTTCAGTAACCCAATAACAATGCTCTGTTTCAATCTCAAGGTTGTAAACCTGATGTAGGCCAAGCTTCCTCTCAATCGAAGCAATTGTGCAATTGGCCCCTTGTGCCTTGAGCCTTTCGCCTTCATGCAAATCAGACGACGGAACCCACTCATTTCTATCCAATGAGAAAAGATGATGGCGATCGGTCAACTCCAGGATGGTACCGGTTTCTTTGAAATTGATTGTGTAAACATTTCCATTGAGATGGGTGACGGTGCTTAACACAACTCGCCCTGATCCCTGCTCGATTTCAGGGCATGATTCGACGGAGATCACGCGGGCGAAGCTTGCGAGACCCATTTCTTCGAGTTCAAACCAAACTGTTGCACCCGGTTCGAAACCATGTGCATGCAACCAATCGGCAGGTCGTATGATTTCAATCGAGATGATATCCAGTACGAATTCAGGATTGGGCATGAGCAGCTTGACTTTGCGCCAGGTCTTTGGATCTACGTCTGTATGCGAATCCTGCGATTCATTGTCACTGGTTAAAACGCGATGACCGACCTTGAGGTTTTCAATGGGTACGTATCCGCCAGCCACGGCCACCCTGGTTCCCTCCACAAAGCAAACGCCGCTGAAGAGTTCTTTGATATCTTTTCTCAAACCTCTGGCGCCTTGTATCAGAAAAGCTCCATCCTGAGTTGCATTTGAAACGTGACAGGCGGCATCTACATAATTACCCGATTCAAATTCGCCTACAGCTGCGCCCAGGTTATGGCCCAGGCTTTCGATCATTGACGGCATGTAATAGGCGGTCAAGCCGACTTTTCCCAGGAAAACAGCACCGGCCGCTATCCGTGAAGAATTCGCGGCCATGGCGCAAAACGAGCCTAAAGGCTTCATCAAAGGAGAGCCAACGTAGTAAGTCACAACGTTGCGCAATACATTCGCCTGCAACCTGACAAGGCCAAATTCGCCGTTGTCGAACGTCTGCAAATAGTCGCCGCAAAACGTGCCTGAACTCAGTTCATTCAAAGCTACCGCTGCGCCACGCTTGGCATGTTCCACGCCGGCTTCCCAACCCGCCGCTTCAGGATCGTCAAAGGGTATGTAGTTCTGAATCATGACCCATTGGTCATTGATGAACTTATCTTTCCGGTAACCGCTGCTGCCATCGCCATAGATGGTCAGCACAAGGCGTTCGGTGCAATCGCTGTTGTAGATGGCTTTGCGCGTTACGTCGCCCATGACGTCCACGCCGTTGACATACGAATAGAGTTGGTATTCGTTCACGCCGTCTAGAGGGCCGAAGGGATCTTGCGACAACCAGCAGCCGTGCAAGGGATCGTAATCCCGGTAATGCGTGTGGAACTTGCCCGTGAATTCCTCGCGATACATGCCGGCAAAGCCGAAGCGAACGTATTGCGAATAATAGGAGGGATTGCCCACCTTGTCTTTCTGGGGGTCGCCCACCTGATCGAACGGTTTCATCAAGCCGGTTATGCTGTAATGCAGTTTCTCGACTATGTTGCCGGTTTTGTCCATCACGCCCATCAAGCGGCCATAATCGTCGGTCATAAGGATCCAGGCCGCATCGTCAACATCGTCCGCTTCGTTATTGTTGTTCAGGTTTTCCTGCACTACGGCGGGCATGTTCGCGGCATTTTCGTACAGATAGCGACGATTCAAACGCCCTGAATCGAAATCGCGCTCTTCAAGAAGGCGGAAGCCGTCGTAAACGACCCGTTCGTCGTGCCATTCATCCCAATTCTTATTGTGGCCTTCGTATCTGCGTGCTATACGGCGGCCAAGAGGATCGTACAAATATTCCACGGAGCGAGGCATCCACTCGATCGCACCATGACCGTAGGTATTGTCGATAACGCGCGTGATGCGGTTGAATGCGTCCCATTCGTATGTATATCGCTGATCGCTCTTGCGATTGCCGTGGTCCGTGAATTCCATGTCATAGATATAATCGTCCGGTTCTTCCACGCCCACATGCGCTTGTTTCTGCCGGGCTTGTCCGTTGATTATCTCTTCTGCGTATGCCGTGCCCGCGCCAATGATGGTGATGCAGTTGATCACGCAATTGGTTGAGCCTTGTTCGCAGGTCACATCCAAAAAGCCGTCGTTGACGACAACGAACACAACACCCGTGCCGAATGGAACACCAGGCTGCGGAAGATGCACGAGCGCCATTTGCTCTTCCACCGCGATCTTGTAACAGGCGTCGCTTTCGCAATGCGGGTCACCGGCGACCAAGCGCACGATATAACGGCCATTGTTTACCGCGATTTTCCACGAGGAGGTTATGTTGTCCTGGTCGAACCGACAGAAGCTGCGCAAAAGGGGATTCAGTGTTGCCGGGCTTGGTTGATAGCTGACGACCGCTTTGCGGTCATGCGTCCAACCATGGATGTACGCATTGGTGTCCTGACCATAAAGCTGCCCCACGTCCATGACAAAGTTGGTGTTTAACAACGGGACGTTATCGGGCTGGAAATTGATGTTGGCAAAGTGGATGGCCGGTCGCCAGGGCGCGCCGCTCTCTTCGTGCAATTTTTTCTCATCCTTGAAGCTTACCATTTGCCCTGGCACGTCTTCGTAATGATAATCGAGCCCTTTGGAGCCGACCATGGCGGAGATGCGCTGATCCATGGCGTCATACTCGATGGATTCGCTGCCAAACGGGTCACCCTCGGCGCAATCGGCGGTGCGAAGACGCCCTAATTCGTCATAGCCGAATGCGCGTCCGGAAGTTTCCGATGACCACTGGCCCTCGCCGTTCTTCAGTCCACGTAATTCATGGGAAAAACTGCACAACGTCTTTTCAGGTTCGCCTGAACCTTCCACGACATAATCGATATTCGTGAGCATGGCCAAGCTTTTCGAAGAGTAATCCAGATGGAACAGCGCCTTCTCGTAGAAGCGTTTGCTTTCCGGCATCAGCGTTGTGGCGTCGCGTGCGTATTCGACAATTTTTCGTGAGGCGCCGGATACCAGGTTGGCCAACGTAATATTGTTCAGCGCATAATGATCCTCATAATTCCAGATCAACTCACGGTCCTTGTCCGGCAATATCAGGCCAATCCGTTTGCCCAGCTTGTCATAACGATAGCCGAGTTCGAACGCGCTGTTGGGCCGTTCCGCGGAGTTTTCCACAATGCGGGTGGTTTCAGATTTCAATTGACCCGCGCCGGGACAAGGTCGTCGATCTTCGCCATAATAGACGCACTCGACTTCCACGTAGCAGTCTTCATCGCCGGGCTTCCAGTATTCGCGCATGATTGAAGCGATGCCGAAAATGTTATAGTCGTGATAACTTCGCAGCACGTTCCAATGCTGATCCGTTATTTTCCAGAGCTGGTCGCGATTATCTTTTTGGGCATGATTCGGCGAATAATAAACATACCGGAGTACACTGTTGTCGCGTCGTTCTATAGTTTCCAGACGGCCCAGGTTATCGTAGAGGTAGCGTTCGATATGGGTTGGCGTGCCCAACTGGTTCACGTCGGTTACATTGTAATAATACTCCTTTTTCTCGAGCCGACCGGCCACATCGTAGTATTCCTTAATGCCCAGCTTGTTGCGCACGAAAGCATAGGTGCGGGCAAAATAATCCAGTTTATAATTGCTGTCGCGTTCAACGTCGGAAGATTCGGCTTCAGTGGTTGACGTGATGTCGCCGATATTATTGATCGTGTTTTTACGAACGACCTGCGCTGCGTTTTGTTTGACCCCGGGTATGCCTTTGCCTGAGGGCGCTTGACGAACCGAGGCGCCGGTTGGTGGAATAGTCATGGACGTCAATCGGTCGGCGGCGTTGTAGCCGTGCTGCACGGCATTAGCCAGTTCCGCTTCGCTGCCGTCGTGCGACGAGCCTGATGCAGCACGTGTGAGAAAGCCGTTTTTAGAAAAGTTACGCGTGGTATGACGCGAACCGCGCTTGCTGTAGACGGGTTGACCTATGCCGTTAAGCTGTTCCTGGTGGGTCCGGTTCTCCGGATCCGTCACGGTCATGGTCCCGATTGAACCATCGACGTCATATGTGAAGGTATTATGATCCCAATATTTATCCGTGGATGAGGTGAGATAGCCTTGATAATAGCTGTTGGTAACGCATGCGTATTCGTTCGCCCCATCTGTCATGCGCATCAAAACCAACTGGCCGAGTTCATCCCAGGCGCGCTCAACTTTATGCTCCGATATGGGGTCCTCTACCAGGGCGACGCGATCCGCCCAATCGAGGCGGAACGTGTTGCCGGGTCGGGTTTCCCCGCCTGGAAATTCGTAATTGACCGCGGTCAATTCATCGTTGTCGTTGTAGGTATATACCTCGGCGTAACCTGGTTTGACGGGTGTTGTGGCATACATGGGCATGTCAAAGAGCGTACGCTCTACGCGGCCTGCGGCATCGTAGATGTAGATGGTGAAATTGCCGTCTGCCGTTTTCTCATACTTCAGTTGCTCGCTGTTCGGATAGAATTCGCGATCCACGAACCATTCTTGACCGTCATCAAGCGGTGTTCGGATTCGATAGACCCGACCTGCATCGTCACAATCGTAAAATGTCGTGGTCTCTTTATGAACATAAGACGGGTCGTCCACAGTGCCTGTTGCCACGGGGTTCTTTTCAATTTCCTTAAATAAAAATCCGCGCGCATCGTATTCGAAAATTTGGATCAAACGGCTGTTAACCGCGGCTTCCACCAAGGGGGCTTCCTGATACTCAACGAGTTGATCCAGCGTGTTGTATTTGAAGATCTGCGTTGCGCCACTGGGTTTGGTAATGGAGATCATGCGCCCGTAATGGTCATGGGGTGTCACACTTTCCTGGACCATCGCGGGATCGCCTGCTTTGAGCGGTTTGGTGCTGACGGACGTTTTGTAGAGATAACCTTCCCGGTCTTTGACATCGCCGTGCGCTTCGCTGCTGTTGTAATATTCATATGTTTTGACCGTTCCGTGATGGAACGTTACTTTTTTCTGCTGCCCATGATCGTTGCTTTCAAATTTGACGGCATAATTTGCCGGGCCGCCACCGGGATAAACTGCTGTGAACAGATCTCCGTGGGCATTGTAGTCATAGTGGTGCAGCGTAGTCGCGTTGAGTAATTTGGCCGTTCGCTTCTGGTAGAAAAAGTTCTCGCCTCCATAAACATGTTTTTCATAGATATCGCCAACGCTATTCTCGACCACGCCGCCTTTTGGATCGCTACGGCTGCCTTTTGAATGGACAATGTGGGTAGCATTTGCATAGCCCCGCCTATCCGTCTCGTTGACGGATGAGGCTGTAAAGTCTCCATGATATTCATAGCGATCAAAATTCTTTTCAGGATAGATTTGCTTTGTAAGACGCGTTTCCGCGTTGTATTGGAATTCCGTGGATCGACCGCCAACGGTGATCTGCGAACAGAGCATTTTGTTTTCGCTTTGGAAGCGATAAATCGTTTTCACGCCTCGCAGATCGTCATGCGTGATTGACGAGCCATTCTCCGAAAAAGTTTCAGTAATTCTGGCATCGCCGGAATCCCAGGTGAGGGCGGATACTTTGGGGGTGTTGCCCTGGTAAGAGACTTGGAGGTAGGTGACTAGCGCGTTGGCGTTGTCTTTTTCTAGCATGAGTACAGAATCGAGTCTTTCCTTCGCATTGTAGGAGATTAGGCGGCTATCAAAAAACCCCACTGTACGCGTATTTTGCCAACCGCTTGCTTGCGCCCACGAAGCACTATGCCCCCGCGCCTGTCCTGACGCGAATAAGCCGAGGACGGTTAAGCAAAAAATGATGATGGAAAACACGCGTTTCATTGTTCGC
>CAZOLK010000323.1:0-5804 GCA_964580325.1 uncultured Verrucomicrobiota bacterium
CAGGGCCTGGGTGGCGCGCGGTCCGGCGCCGGTCAGGATGCTTTCGTGGGTGCGCGTGGCACGGATAATATCCGCGGCATACGCAAGCGCTTCGTCGCGCATGGTGACGGCAGCCAATCCCGTTTTAACAGCCGCTAAAGCGTCGGGCGTGAGCACCCTGCAAATCTCGTCGCGTTCCAGCACCTCTTCTGGCGCATCCGGCCCGAGCGTGCGCCGGGCCAATTGGAGTTCTTCATCGCGTCCCGGATAATCCATGACGATCTTCAACATGAACCGATCCTTTTGAGCCTCCGGCAATGGATAGGTGCCTTCGTACTCGATCGGATTCTGGGTGGCGAACACCGTGAAGTGAGGCGAAAGCCGATGCGTTTCGCGATCGATCGTGACCCGTCGTTCCTGCATGGCCTGCAGCAGGGCGGACTGGGTTTTGGCCGGTGCGCGATTGATTTCATCACCCAGCAGGAAGGTGGTGAAGACCGGGCCCTTGACCAGCACAAAACTGTTTTCCTTGAGGTTGAATACGTTGGTGCCGGTGATATCGGTGGGCATCAGATCGGGCGTAAACTGGATACGGCCGAATTCGCAGCCCATCACGCGTGCCAGCGTGCGCACCAGAAGCGTTTTGGCGATGCCGGGCACACCTTCGATCAAGGCATGATGCCCCGTAAAAATGACGATCAAGGCCTGGTCGATCACCCGGTCCTGGCCGATGATAACTTTGCGCAACTCGGTACGCACCTTGAAAGCCAGGTCAACGATGTCACTTACTTGCTGCATATAAAAGTTCCTATTGACGAATGATCCGGAAGCAGGATGCGGCTGCGGCGCTGTAGTTGGTAAAGCCGATCATGGCGTTGCGTTCCGGGATGTTTTGCTGGCCGTCCAATTACCACCAGTCAGGTTGGTGTGGTGTAGTCCAGTGAATAGCTGTACCCTACACAGCCATTCATGCCCAGTTTTAGGCGCGTTTTGACGTGTATATTCCGCCAACGAACTAAGAGTCCATAATTCTGCAGCCATTCCGTGTTCACATGGCTTTGGTCTGTGACAAAAATCTTTCAACCCGCTGCACAACTGACGAAGCGTTAATTTTTTCAATTCCTTTCAGGATCCTTTCCTTTGGAAGCGTAATGCATTGCAAAAGGCATTTATAAATCGCCGTATATCACTATTTCACCGATGGCCCAGTTTCTGCGTGAATTGGGCTGGTTGATCACTATGCGCAGGGCTTTGGCTTCGATTGCCGGGAAACGGTAGGTCTGCACTTCATCGCCATAAAACGGGTGTCCGTTTTCGAACAGGAAAGGGGCCAATTGCGCTGGCCGGTTGGTGATGACAGTATGCCACCGCTTCTGTTCATCCTGCACGCCAAGGTCCAGGGACAGGGCCTGGTCGTAGGGATACTTGTTGTAGAAAAGGGAGACGCGCTGCACGGTTTCAGGCTTCTTGAAGCGTAGCTCGATGGCCATGCCCGGTTCCTGGTTACGCCGGCTTTTCCAACACCAGACCGGCCGACCGTCACTGAGATAAGGGGCGTCTTTTTCATTGAACGGCACATGAACGTCATAGCGGTCGACCGGCAGCCGTTTACCGCTGTCGGGCATGACGGCGCGGATGTTCGTGTAGATAAACCAGTCGCCGGCGCGCTCGCGGGTGCAGGTCAGGTTTGCGGCGCGCAGGTGTTTTTCAAACAGGTGGTTGTCAAAACGCATGCCCGGGTAAAGCACAAAAACGGCTGGTTCCGCGCGTACTTCTTCCAGAAAAGGCGTGGGCCAAAAGTGGAAGCGCAGGTTCCAGGGCATGGCGCTCTTAATGGCACCGCCGCTCTGGTGTATCACGCGGTAACAGTTCCAGAACGAAGCGTAACAGGCCTTGATCTTGCGGGCGCGCAAAGCATCCAGCGCCGGTTGGAGGTCCGGCGTTTTCCATGCGGCCCGGATCGCCGCCCGGTCGCACCAGTAGGTCATCACCCGCAGTGTGACCATGCCGTTGACCATGCAGATCAGGACAACCAATCCGGCCAGCGCCTTTTTGATGCCGCCGCTTGCCCGGGCATAAAGATAGCTCAAGATAAAGGGAAAACACCAGGCGAATACCAGCAAATAGCGCG
Organism: uncultured Verrucomicrobiota bacterium; assembly: GCA_964580325.1. GTDB lineage: Bacteria > Verrucomicrobiota > Kiritimatiellia > CAYTQP01 > CAZOLK01 > CAZOLK01. The sequence goes on from CAZOLK010000323.1 coordinate 2,111, forward strand.
CTTCAGTGGCGCGGGCACGCTTGCTGGCAATGAATAGGGCCAAGGAAAGCAGGGAAGCGCCGAGAAAGATGTCGTTGGGTTTAAGCACCAGCCATTGGTGATCGGCGGTGCGTGCGGCCAGGCGGATGGCGCGCACGGCCAGCATGATGGCCAGCACCACAAGCAGCAGCAACCCCAGCACACGGGCCGGCCAGACCGTCAGCGGGAAAAGATGCAGGCGACTGTCCGGATAGACATTGGCGGTGAGGCCCATAATGCTGGGCAGAGTATGCTCGATCATGGGCCAGATGCTCTGGATCATGGATTGCTTTGAATTGATGGCCGATACGCCGACGTAAGCGCCGGGGAGAAGGCATTTGGCCAGGATAAAAGGCAGCATGCCCAGCAGCAGGCCGGGCAGGAAAAGGGCCGTGGAGCGCAGCGCACGTCCGGGCGTTTCATTCAGGCAGACGAACAGCGCGACTGCCGCGATCATGGAGAGCGAGAGTATGTGCACGCTGACATTCAGGCCGCAGACCAGCCCGGTGAGTGCAGCCAGAACCAGGCGCCCGCGTTTGGCCCGGCGTTGACGGATGGCCAGCCAGACCGCGAGCAGCGAGAGCACCGTGAACGCCGAATGCATGGGGATAGAGCAGGCGCATTGCAGCATGAGCACGAAGGTAGAGGGAAAAAGCACCAGCAACACGCCCGGCCAACATTCCTGCCAGGGCCCCAGTTCGCGCAAAATGACCAGGAACAGCGCCAGTGTGATGAGGCCAGCGCCAAAAAAGAGAATGCGCACACCGAATGCGTTGCGCGGCAACCAGGTGAACAAGGCGGCCATATAGGAGTCGATGGGAAACTGGTAGGGTTGACCGATGAATAGGAGCGGCCACTGACCGCGCTGAACTTCGTATTCGGCCTGTATAAAAGGGCAGCATTCGTCCGCGGTTGGTGGTAGGTTGCGCACGCTGATCGTAAAAAAAACCATGCGCACCAAAACCGCGCCCGTCAGCAACACCAGCATCCATTGGGGAAAAGCACGTTTCATATTGTTATAAAAATGGCGGAGAGGGGGGGATTCGAACCCCCGGTGCCCTTGCGGGGCACTCACGCTCTCCAGGCGTGCCCGATAGTCCACTCCGGCACCTCTCCACATAAAGGAAGCATAAATTACTGGATAAATGAGCCTGCGTCAACGCAATGGGTCAATTTTTTTCTTGTGGAACGCGGCACAGCAAGACGCCCCTGGTAGTAGGGGCATCTTGTTTTTGAACTTTCCAGAAGCCAAAGGCCGACAGCACAGCGCATGCAAGTTCAGGGCGGGACACCCCTTCTCCCAGCAATTTCTTATCGCAATGCGCCGCCCGGTGCGCCTCCCGCGTCCATGCCTTTCAATTTTATGAAGTCCTGATACATGGTCGCCATTTCTTTGATAGAGATGCGAAAGACACTGATCAGGGCCTTGTCCTGTTTCACCATGAAGCCGGCCACGGTTCCAGGGGTATCCGGAATTTTGCCCGCCATGTGCGCAGTGCCAGGTAAAACCTTCATGGAGGCGCGCATTTGGTCCATCAAGTTGTAATAAAAAACGCCGATCGTTTTGGTTTTCAGGTGGGGGAACAGTTTTTTGAATGACGGTATGTCCTTCAATTGTCCGGGCGCGTCGCTTTTCAGCAGATCCAAGGTTTTGTCCATCAGGTCGTTCGGACCCATGGTCACGACCATCAGGTTATCGATAAACGCCATTTCAAACGTCATCTTCAGCAACTGTTCCATGCTCGGCGGAACGACCATGCCGGCTTGCGGTTTGGTTTCATAGAGGAAACGGCGGATGGCGGTGTCGTTGTATTGCCGGGCAGCCTGCTCGACCATCGAGAACGGCAGGTCTTGTTTTTCGCTCATGGCTTTGACTTCTTTCATCATATCGTCAAAGAGCTTGGTGATCATTTCCGTGCTGGTGACCGGCAGGACCTCGATCAAAGGCATCAGGTGTTCGCCGCTGGCCGGCAGTATGGCCAACATGAAGTCGCCCGGATACAGATTCTTGAGATCCTCGGGTTTGACCAACTTGTCAAAGAGCGTTTTCATATCCGCCGGATAGCCGGGCATCATGCTGCTCACAGCCTCCATATACGGTTCGAGCCACAGGCTCATATCGCCGCCATGCCCGATATAGGCAAAGAAGGCATTGGTTGGAATCAGGCCCTCGATTTTAGCTGTGGGCGGTTGCATGGAGGCAAAGACTTTGGCCAGGATACTGTTTGGCGCGGCCACGACGCGTTGGGACATGGTCAGCGCCTGGTTATCGGCATCCAGGGCAATGGCGAACTGATCCATTTGTTTCAGGAAAGAACTGAAAAGCGCCGCACCCGGACCCATCATAGCCCCGTATTTATCCATGATGCTCGACAGGTCGATTTCGGCGACGACCGTGCCTTTCAGGGGGCACAACTGGGTTAGGTCCAGGGTCTCCGCCTTGACTTGGTCGATCAGATCCTTGATCAACTTTTCATCGGTTCCCTGGACAATGCGCCCGCCCAAAGGCATCATATACAGATTCTGGGGCAGTGTCGGGATAGGCTGTTTGGTGTCGAAGCGGAGCAGACCGTCCTGCTTGCCTTTGAGTTCCATGGTCTGCTTCAGTGCGGCGACATAGGCCTCGCCTTTTTCTTCGTAGGGCAGGACCATGGCGATTTTGTTCATGTCATAAAAGAAGATGCGAATCGGCGCTTTGCGATCGATCCCTTCCAGCGAAGGAAGCTTCAAGGCCATTTTCATCTGCATTTCAAGCATAGCCGACGGCTGCGGCATAGGCAAACCTATGGCCTGAGCAACGCCATCGATTTTTTCAAAGAAGGGGTCCAGACCGCGAATTTCGATTTTGAGCAAGGGTTGCTCAACGATCTTCACTGCTTTCCGCTCCGGTTGTGGTCGTGCTTCAACCGCACCGCGGGTTGCAAGTGCGGCAAACGTCAAAACCGTCAATATGCCTGCTATCCACCTCATTCGTTTCATCAAGTCACTCCTTATGTGTTGAATAACTACAAAAATCCCATCCGTATTTGGTTCACGGGAGGGTTTTGGATAATGTAGCAAAGCGTCAGGCAATTGCAAAGGCTGGATGTTGTTTATTTATAACTAAATCGAAACGCTACCTGGCCACCACAAACGGTATGGCCGGCAGGTAGCCCAACGGTATGCGCCGGGTCACGGGTTTGGCCTTTTCGTTTTTGGGCTGAAAGGTTTGCTCCATAAAAGCCTCGACAATCAGGTTGCCTTTGGCGTCTTTGGCTGCTTTTTCCTTGTCCACGCGCAGGTGAAGGGTCAAGTTGCCGTTGTTTTTCATCACGTCTTCGATGGCGATGCCCTCGGGCGGATCGTTGAGGACCAGTTGGACATCTTGCAGGTTCGGCGCGTTCCGCGTTTCGATATGCACCAGTGTTTCGCCGCCCCGGAGCAGGTTGATTGGGGTTTGCCCCTTCACGCTCAGGTCGATCTGCTGGCGCGGGCGCCCGGTGATCATGACGAGCATTTTTTCGGTCGGTACCAGGTGCCGGTAGATGAAAGCCTGCATCATATCCTCGGCAGGTACGGCTTGACGTACGACCTCTTTGCCGTCAATTTTGGCACGGCCCTGTATGTTCAGTTCATAAGGGTCTTTACTCGGTCGGGCCGGCGCGGTCAGTGTAACGCGCAACTTGTCTTGACCTGC
>CAZOLK010000324.1:0-337 GCA_964580325.1 uncultured Verrucomicrobiota bacterium
GTCCTGCTCGCGCCAGATCGCGACGCCATCGGTATGCCACCAGGTGTCCACGCCACAGACAAGGCTGCGATCCAGCTCCGCCGGTACAAATACAAACGGACCGTAGGGCGTGGCCGGGATATGGCCGCCAAATTGTCGCTTTTTATGCAGCAGCACAGCCGGTATCGAGTGCGGCGGTGTGGGATGCATGCCCCAGGTCGCGGCGACACAGGGTAATATCGCCTTGCGTACGGCTTCCGGATCTTCAACCCGGTTGGGATGATGTCCATTATGCGCATCGCGTTGCCAAAACGCCGGCGGCGGGTGCACAGCGAATCCGGCTGGCGAGACGCCGGCC
>CAZOLK010000324.1:347-1210 GCA_964580325.1 uncultured Verrucomicrobiota bacterium
CTCCGGGGTCGGACGAAAGACCAGGCCCTTACCCAGCAGACACAAAAACGTATCGATCGCTTCACAGCCGATCCGGTTGAAAAAGTACCCGCTTTCGTCCCTGCCCATAAAAGGAAGACGCACCAGGAAATCCGCGGCGCCGAGTACGGTTTGGGCCAGCAGCAGACGCAGGAACGGATGACCATGGCGTGGTGCTTCCCACTCGAAATAACGGTTGAACGAGAACAGGTCGCCGATGACCGAGACCTGCATGTGTTCAATGGCCCCGGCCATATACAGGCCCATGCGGCCCAGGAGGTTAATCTCGTGCACGCGGCTGTTGGAATCCTCGCTGGCCGCAAGCAGCACTGCTGACCGCCCGTGTCCGAACAATGCCTCGCACATCCCCGGCACAGCCGTGTCCGTGGTCCACCAGGCGTGCTTGTTGTTGGTCATGCAGCGCGCGCGGCCACCGTGTTTCAGGCACAGGTCCATGAGCTGCCCGAAATAGCGTTGAAAATAGCGCGGGATATTGGCGAACTCCTCGTCTTCGTTGGAGCCGAAGCCGACCAGGCAAGTGGGCGCCGCTTCCAGCATGCGACGGGCCGTATCCAGGGTGACGAAAGGCATGCAGGAATGGCCGATGTTCACCACGACCGGAATGCCGGCCGCTTCATGCCAGCGCATGCGTTCGATAATCTCGTCCACGTCACTGGCGGGACTGAACGCGTCAATGGTCCAGCGGAACGTGTTCCAGGGTTTGCCGTTTTCATCCAGTGGCGGCTCTTTTTCGCGAACGCCGCACATGGCCGTATGTTCCACCAGACCTGCGCCCCACTGATCATCGAGCCAGCGTATGCGCTGACGCGCCTCGGCCAGGCTTT
>CAZOLK010000324.1:1220-5790 GCA_964580325.1 uncultured Verrucomicrobiota bacterium
CGCAACGTGTAACGTTGGCGCGGCGTTGCGAGCGCGGGCCGTTGTTGCAGCGTTTTGCGCAGCGCCGTAATCTCCTCGCCGATCGTGCGCGCCAGTCCCTGGCGCTCGATCAACGTCACGCTGTGTGGAAACGTTTCGTCCAGGAGCAGGCGATAGATGGTTTCATCGCCGTTGGGCGTTGATCCGAGATAGAGCGTGTCGCCGTCCACCGCGATATCGGTGAACGCCAGATTTGATTCTGCTTCATCCAGCAGCGTACCGTCCAGATCGAACACGCGCACCGTCCCGCCAGCCACGGAAATGACGCACAGCTCGTTGCGTAGCATAGCGATCTTGACCTCGGCCGTGACGTAAAATTCGCGATGCGTCCTTCCCTGCCAGCAGAGCTTGAAATGCGGCGTGAACCAGCGCGGCAGGCCATTGGCGTCCAGCATGGCCACGGCCTGCTTATTCCTGTAGGTATCGCCCAGCGCGATTTCGGCCCGGCCATCACCGTCCACATCCGCGGCGTCCAGCCCCATGGCATAGAAAAAGCCGAGAAAGTTTTCCCAGTTGAGCATGGATTCATCGACCTTGATCTCCCGTTGCCAGACCCGCCTGGCACCGTTGTTGTCGATTTTCAGCAGTTCCGCGGTCCAGGCCCCGTCAAAAACCAGCAGTTCATCCGCGCCGTCATTGTCAAAATCGGCTGCGATCATGCGATGCGCCAGCGACTCGAGCCGATAGGCACCGATCTGTCGACCGTCGCGGGCAAACAGGTGGACGGAGCCGTCCAGGCCGCCAGCGGCCAGGGTTATATCGTCCTGCCCACGAACGACAGCAGTGCAGAAAAGAGGCAGTGGCGCCTTGAACCGCCATAAGATCTGCCCCTGCGCATTCGCGGCGACAAGCGTACCGTCGGCGCAGGCGGCCAGCATCATGTTTTCGCAACCAGCCACGGCAAAGGCAAAAGCGGGCAGAGCCACATCGGCAACCAGTTTGCCGGAGCATGGATCCAGCACGCGCAGCGCTTCATCCCAGGCGCTGTAAAGCAGCAGACGACGGCCATTGCCACGCAGGTCGCAACAGGCCAGCCGGTAGGCGGAACCGCGAATGGGCAAATACATGGGCGACGGGTTCATACGACCTGCGGCAGGTGGTCCAGTTTCATTTTCACTCATGCGCTGCTCCATCTTGTTCCCTCCCCCCTGTTCCCTGCTCCCTCTCACCAATCATCGACCGCGGCCTTATCCTTGATGGTGACTTCACCGCTGAACACCAATTTGAGCCAGTCTGTGTTCTCATAACCCAACCGCTTTGCGTCGCGCATCATTTCATCGCGTTTTTCGATCTCGTCGTTATAATGGTAGGCCAGGGCCAGGTTGGCCATGATGCGGGCATCTTTTTTATCCAGGGCATAGGCTTGCAGCGCGTATTCCAGGGCCTGGCGGTCGCGGTCCAACTTGAGGCAGATCAAGGTCATATCGGCATAGGTCCGGGCATGACTCGGATTGAAGATCAACGCCTTTTCATAACAGCTCATGGCGCCTTCGTAATCTTTTTGGGCACGTCGCAGACCGGCCAGTTCGAGCAGGGCCTGCACGTTTTCGGGCCGGAGCGCCAAGGCCTTGCGGTAGGATTCCTCGGCCTGGAACACATCGTCCCTTTTCTTGTGCAGATTGCCGCGGATCAGCCAGGCCATATCGTCATCTGGATAGGTTTTGAGATAGCGGTTGAGCATGTTCAGCGCCTTCTCCTGGTTGCCCTGGAGGTAAAACGCGGAGATGCGGTTCAATTGGGACTGGTTGCGGGTTGGCAACCAGGGAATCATGTAATAGCCAATGCCGCATACGATGAAGAGCAGCATGAGTTTGATGTTTTTTTTCATAATCCGCTTTGCAATGAAGTGTTCTCCGCTTTGCGTGCGGACGACACAGCCGCTCGTGCGGATTGCTGTGAGACGGTGCGCGAGCTGGACGTCTGCTGCGCGCCCATCACATCCACGAGTTCGAGCCGCCCGTCGGTATGCTCCACAATGGCGCTGCAGAACTCGGTCCAACACCCGCAATTGGCATAGAGAACGCCGTCCAGTTCTTTCAGATCCGCCTTATGGATGTGCCCGGCGATAATGCCGTCCACGCCACGCTGGAGCGCCTTGTCGATTACCAGTTTTTCGTAGTCGCTGATAAAAATGACCGCGTTTTTGACGCGGTTCTTGAGAAATAGGGAGAGCGACCAGTAACGCAGGCCGAAACAGTGCGTCACGGCATTGTAGGCTCTATTGAGCAGAAGCGCGAAATGGTAGGCCTTGTCGCCCAGCCAGTAGAGCCAGGGCAGATTGCGGATGGCACCGTCAAACTCGTCGCCATGCACCACGATAAAGCGGCGGCCGTCGGCGGTTTGGTGAATCGACTCACCCTCGATGCGGATGTTGCCGAAATTTTCGCCAATGAAATCGCGAAAATAGAAATCGTGGTTTCCGGGGATGTAGATGATCCGGGTGCCTTTGCGTGCCAGGCGCAGCAACTTCTGGATCGCGGTATTGTGTTCCTGGCGCCAGTAAACCTTGCGCTTAAGCGAGATCAGATCGATAATATCGCCGAGGAGGTAAATTTGTTCGGCCTGGTTATCCTTGATAAAATCCAGAAATTCACCGACCTTGCTGATCGAGGTGCCAAGATGAATGTCACTGACGAAAATGGATCGATATTTCATGTTGTCTAAGCTTTCTTTTCTAAAGGATTATGATGCGGTTTTTGGCTGGCTGGTGCAATCAAAAAGTAGCGGGCGGCAGGGGGGAAATCACTTCTGCAATCTGGTTCCTGGCGGAGGGGACGTCCCGCTCCTGGATCTGCATGCGCTGTGCTATCGGCCTTTGCTTCCGGAAAGTTCAGGGGCAAGATGCCCCTACTACTCCCAGGGGCGTCCCGCCCCATTCACCGTCCCAGCGCAATGCCAGTGTCCGCATCGAACACATGTACGCCGCATGGGTCGATGCTCAACGTCACGCATGTATCGACGCGCAAGCGCGCATCGCAGGGCAGCGCCGCTTTGAGCGTGTGAGGTCCGGCGCTGACCACGGCGATCAGACGGTCACCCAGAGGTTCCATAACGTCGATGATGGCCTGCAGACTATTGACATTTTCCTGCTCCGCGGAATGGGCCAGGCCGAGATGCTGAGGTCGGATGCCCATAACCATGCGGTCACTTTTCGTGCGGAGCAGATGGGCCTTGAGTTTTTCAGGCAAGACACCGACATCCAGGCGAAAGCTCCGCGCGTCCAGCCACAGCCGTTCCTGGTCATGAGTCAGCGCGACCATGATGAAATTCATTGGTGGATTGCCGATGAAATCGGCGGTGAAACGGTTAGCCGGATGGTGGTAAACCTTGTCCGGGGTGCCGATCTGTTGGGCTGTGCCGTCGTGGAGCACGGCGATCCGATCGCTCAGGGTCATGGCCTCGACTTGATCGTGGGTGACATAGATCGTAGTACGGCCGGCTGCTTTATGCAGACGCTTGAATTCGGTGCGCATTTTCTGGCGCAACTTGGCGTCCAGGTTGGAAAGCGGCTCGTCTAGCAGTAGCACGCCCGGTTCCAGAACCAGAGCGCGGCCAATAGCAACGCGCTGGCGTTGGCCGCCCGATAACTCGCGCGGATAACGCGCATCCAGGCCGTCCAGGTGCAGCAGGTCGAGTACCCAGTTCAGCTTCTCGCGTTGGATTTGTTCCGCCACTTTGCGGATTTTCAGGCCAAACACAATGTTGGCGGCCACAGTCATGTGCGGAAACAAGGCATAACTCTGGAACACCATGGCGATCCCGCGATTCTGTGCCGGCACATCGTTGACACGCCGACCGTCCAGCAGTAGGTCGCCGCGGGTAACGGTCTCCAGCCCCGCGATGCAACGCAACAGCGTGCTCTTACCGCAACCGGACGGCCCGACGACCGTCACGAATTCGCCGTCAGCCACAGTCATGCTGAAATCGCGGATCACGGGCTGGTTGCCGTAGTTTTTCGTCAGGTTTTCAAAGCGTACTTCGGCCATTATTTCTCCTCAGATTGCGGAGGCGTTTCGCCTCATACCTGCGCCTGCTCCTTGCTCCCTACCCCCTCCTGCTCTCTGCATCACTTCACAGCTCCCGCGGTCATGCCGGCGATCATGTGACGCTGCACCGTGAAGCAGAACACGATAACCGGCAGAGACAGCAAAGCTGACAGCGCTGCGAGAAAATTGAGCTGCGGCGTCCAGCTCAGCAGACGCAACAGGTAGACCGGCAGGCTGATGCCCTCGCTCGCGTTATATAGAAGGAAATAGGCAAAGATGAATTCGTTCCAGGACAACAGAAAGACGTATATAGCGGCCGCGGCCAAACCTGTGGCCGCCACGGGCAGGACCACATGACGAAATGCGTAGCCGCGGCTTGCGCCCAGGATCCAGGCCTGCTCCTCCAGGTCGCGCGGGATCGATTTGAATACGCCCATGCAGATGTAGACGACGTAGGGCAGCGCGAGCAGGCTGGGGACGTTGGCGTCGTCCATGAAGATGCGGTTGCCGAAGCCGTCGCACTCGTAGCACCAGCATGTCTCGAT
>CAZOLK010000325.1:0-5784 GCA_964580325.1 uncultured Verrucomicrobiota bacterium
CCCCCAAGGGGACTCGAACCCCTGTTACCGGGATGAGAACCCGGCGTCCTAGGCCACTAGACGATGGGGGCGTCTAAAGTTGAATACATTATAGCTTTTTGGCCAATCCGTCAAGAGATTGCTGTACTTTTTTTTCCGTACGGAATGCAGACCTCTTGTTCCTGGTAGTGGGGGCGTCCCGCCCCTGAACTTCACGGAAGCAAAGGCCGGTAGCACAGCGCATGCAGATCCAGGGGCGGGACGCCCCCAGCTACCAAATGCCAACAATCTTTTTTAACGCGATCACAGCTTTGCCTTTTTCAGGTACTTCTGCATGGCCAGGGTGTTGACGAAGATGGTGAATAGGATCATGAAAAAGGCGGCGCAGAGAAACAGACGGCGGTGGGCATAGGTTGCCGGCATCAGCAGGATTAGCGCTACCGACAAGGCACCGCGCAGGCCGGCCAGGTTGATTACGTGTTGCCAGCTCAAAGGAATCGGCTGCCGGGCCAGTTTCATCACGCCTGCGCCTGCATAGACCACTACGCTACGCGAAAACAGGAGTATCGCGATGCTGCCCGGCGCCCAAAGCCATTGGGCAAATTCTTCGTGCCTGCCAATCTCTACGCCTAAGATGAAAAACAGCGCTGCGTTGGCCAGATCGCCCAGGAAATCCCAGAATTGATCGAAAAAAGCATAGGTTTGTGCATGGTTGACTTGGTCGTCACGGTGCAGGTTGGTCATGGTCAGCGACGCGGCCATGACCGCGATCACGCCCGACACTTGCAATGCGTGCTGGGCCAGTACAAACGTGAGGTACATGGCGATGACCGGCAACAGCGCGCCAATGAAACGATTGTGTAGCTCTTTCCAGACGCACAGCAACAGGTGCCCCACATAACCCAGCGCACAGCCGGCTAGCAATGCGCCGGCAATGGCCCAGCCAAAGTCGACCAGACCCCATTCCAGTGAAATAGACATGTGTTTCAGCACCTTCATGCTCAACAGGGTGAACAGAATCAGCGTGGTGCCGTCATTGACCAGCGACTCACCCTCGATCATGGTGCGCAACTTTTCCGGGAATTTGAAGTTCTGGAATATGGCCGAGACCGCGATGGGATCGGTGGCGGAGAGGATGGCGCCGAACAGAAGGCAATCCCACAACGGCACGCCAGTCATCCAGGAAAAGGGCAGCGCGATGAGGAACATGCTCAGCACCAGGCCCAGGGTCGCATACAGCGAAAAGACCACGCCCGTGGCGCACAGCTCCTTTAATTTAAGCTTGCGCGAGGAATCGAAAATCAGGATGGGCAGAAACAGGTAGATCACTACGTCAGGTTCGAGCATCACGCGTGGCAGGCGAGCGCCCATGGGAAAACGGGCGGCCACGCCGTAGAGCACGCCGGCCAGCAAGATCCAGCAGATCGGTGGCCAGACCGATTTTTTAAAGTAGTGATCCAGCGCACTCACCAACAAAAGAAAAAAACAGGCCACATAAATCGCTCTGATTATAGCAATTTCCATTCCACCCTCCGTCATTCAGCACCATATCACGGCCATCGAAGACCAGTGTGGTCATCATAGACCAGCGCAGCGTCGAGTGTCGAGTGGTGAATGGGGAAATAGACGAATTGTTTACCTCGCTTTTATTTGTTGCATCCGTCGAGAAACGGATCACCCAGTTCATCCAGCCAGGTTTTTAGCTGCTGACGCAGTCTTTGCCGGTCTTCATCGCGATCCTGGCCAGGGAGGATGGGGTTTTGCTGGTAGGGGTCGTCGTGGAGATCATAGAGCGCTTCCGTGACGCCCTGCGGGAACGGGCATGGGAAGCGGTTCGGGTCGTGAAACTTGCTGTTTTCGCCGGCGTTCAGCGCGACATAGGTGTAACGCCGGTCGCGCACGGCGCGCCAGGCCCGGCCATACTCGACCGGCCAGGTATACGGCGTTAGGCCGGGATAGGGCGCACCGCATTCGTGGGCCATGAACACGGTCCGTCGGTCGATGGGCCGGCTTTCGCGCAAATGAGCGGAGAAATCGCGGCCGTGTCGGCCCAGCGGAACTTCGCAGCCCATCAGTCCCAACAGCGTGGGCATCACGTCAGGTGAATTGAACAGGCCAGCTTCACGCCGACCTGCCGACAGCACGCCGGGCAAGCGGATTATGAACGGAATGCCCACGCTCTCTTCGTACCAGTGGTCCTTTAAATAAAGACCGTGCGATCCCAGGTTCTCGCCGTGGTCCGAGGCCACCACCACGATCGTATCGTCGGCCAGTCCCAACCGCTCGAGACAGGTCATCAAGCGGCCGAAATTTTCGTCCATGGACGTGATGGCGCCGAAATGTCCGGGTGCGGCGCGACGCATCATGGCTGGATCGGTATTGGGCCGCGGTTGCAGGTTTTCAGCCGGATACAGGGCCTCGAATCGCTCCGGCGCGCGAAACTGGGCGCCCTGGCCGCGCTGGGTCTGGTCAAATCCGGGGCCGCCGCAGATGTTATGCGGCGGGGACCAGGACAGGTAGAGGCAGAAGGGCTTGTCCGGGTCGCGCAGCTTGCCGCCTTCGTTTTCCAGGTAGCGGATGGCCATGTCGGTTTCAAAATCGACTTGCCAGCCCTCACCTTCGACGATCTGTTCGTCCGTGTCCATGTAGCAATAGGTGAAATGGTTATGGTTGCAATTGTTGGCCAGCCAGTAGTCGAATCCCATGCGGCGCTGACCGCGGGGAGTCATGTTGTTCCACTGATTGCCGATATCGCCGGGCTCATAGGCGTCAAGATGCCATTTGCCGATCCAGCCGGTGGCATAACCCTGGCGCCGCGCCGCGGTGGCTATGGTCTCCTCTTCCACAGGCAGGCGCAGCCAGTTGTGCATCATGTTCAGGCTGAAGGGATGCTTGCCGGTCAACAAGGCGGCGCGGTTGGGCGTACAAATGGGACTGCAACTGAATGCGTTTTCAAACAATACGCCCTGGGCGGCGAACCGGTCGAAATGTGGTGTCACGACAGGATCCTGACCCATACAGCCGATACTGTGGCGGCGCCATTGATCACCCATGACAAACAGCAGGTTCGTTCTCTTTACGGAAGACGCATCTTTCTCAGTCATAATCCACGGCCTTTCATATTAATTTCGGTACTAATATACTATTGAAAATGAAAGTCAAGGGCTTCTTTCCAGTTTTTTTGCCTAGACCTTCCTGTCCATGATGAAAACCGTTTCGGTTGCTACGGTCATACCAACAACATCCTATTGCCAGGTTTTGGTGACGCTGTCATCCCATGTGTCTATCCTTGCCTGGATCGCGATTCGAATTCTATGACGACCGGTTTTATCTGCACACGGCGACTCGCTGAACGAGCATGCCGAATGCTGATTTCCCTTTACACACCGCAAGCAGTACCCTATACCTGTGTGTAATTTTAAAAGAAAGCGAGTGGACGGATGGATGTTTCCATTGTTATTCCAATATACAACGAAGAGGAAAACGTCGATAACCTGTGCGGACAACTGCATGCCACATTGAGTGGGTTGAATCGCAGCTACGAAGTGCTGTTGGTGGACGACGGCAGCCAGGATGCGACCTGGGAGAAGCTGACCGCCTGCGCTGAAAAATACCCTTGTCTGGAGCTGATCCGTTTCCGTCGCAATTACGGTCAGACCGCGGCCATGAGCGCCGGTTTCCATCACGTCAACGGCGATATCATCGTTACCCTGGACGCGGATCTGCAAAACGATCCGGCCGACATCCCGCTCCTGCTCGATCACATGGAAAAGCATGACGCCGACGTGGTCAGCGGCTGGCGCAAGGACCGTAAGGATACGTTCCTGTCGCGACGGTTGCCTTCCATGATCGCCAACGACCTGATCAGCCGCATCACCAACGTGCATCTGCACGATTACGGGTGCACGCTCAAGGCCTATCGCCGCGAAGTCATCGAAAACATCCAGCTCTACGGCGAAATGCATCGCTTTATCCCAGCGCTGGCCAGTTGGGTCGGCGGCCGCATCGAAGAGGTTGTCGTGCGCCATCACCCGCGCCGTTTCGGCAAGTCCAAGTACGGGCTTTCACGCATTGTGCGCGTGGTGCTGGACCTGATCACGGTCAAGTTTCTACTCAGCTACAGCGCCGGCCCCATGCAGATTTACGGTCGTCTGGCCGGCTACTTTTTCCTGCCCGGCGTCATACTCATGCTGCTGATGGTCTTCTTTAACTTGTTATGGAACGTGTTCAAGATCGAGGTGCTGGGCATGGAAGCCTTGATCAAACGGCCCTTCTGGGTGATGATTTCGTTCCTGCTCATCTTCCTGGGCATGCAGTTTCTGAGCATGGGTCTGCTGGCCGAGTTGCAAACGCGCACCTACCATGAATCCCAGAACAAGCGCACCTATGTGGTCAAGGAGAAGCGTTCATCCTCACCTGCGCCCACAGCATAGCGGTCCGGGCTGTCACGCTCGCGTCCACAACCAATGGCCCGCACGTCACACCGTTGCCCTCCGGCGATGTTATGGCCGTGGTGTGGGCTTATGCCGTGGTCATTGTCTGCGGCGCAACCCTGGCCGTCCTGCTGATCATGCGGCATGGCCGCGACCTGCTGCGCCAATGGCCTGAGCGCAGCCACACCATATGCGAACGCCCGGTCGCGACTTTCGACGGCATCCTGTCTCTGCTCTTCTGGCTCGGTTCGCGCCTGGTCTTCTATATGGCCGGCATGCTGCTCTGCGTCGTCTATCTGCTTGAACGCAACGGCCACTCATGGCACCAGGTCTTCGGCGTGCGCCATGATACCTGGCGCCGCGATTCCATGCAGGGGTTGACCGCGTTCCTGGTCATGATGCCCGTACTGTTACTGGCTGCGCTGGTCTGGCAAGCTGGGCTGAGCAACTTCCAGGTTGAAATCACGTGCCAGGAGAGTCTGAAATTCATGAAGCACGACAAAACAACCCCGATCGCTCTGGTCTCCATGATCCTGATGTCCGTGCTCTGGGCGCCGCTGATCGAGGAGTTATGGTTCCGTGGCATATTCCTGCCTTTGTTCGCCCGGCGCATAGGCATGATCGGCGCCATTCTGCTGCAGGCCCTGTTCTTCGCGATGCTGCACGAGCACCTGCCCGCCATAGCGACGCTTTTCGTGCTGGGCACAGCCCTGGGCCTGGTTTATGTCTGTAGCGGTTCGATCCTGACGGCCGTAGTGCTGCATGCCGTGTTCAATGCATTCAATATCCTGATGTTCATGATGCTGTGATGTCATGAAAACCCGAACCTATACCACTGACGGGCCGACCGCGACGCGACGACTGGCCGCCCAATGGAGCAAACGGTTGCAACCGGGCTCCGTGGTGGCGCTGATCGGCGACCTGGGCAGCGGCAAGACCTGCTTTGTCCAGGGGCTGGCCCGTGCACTCGCGGTCGACGGCCTGGTGAGCAGTCCCACCTTCACCCTGGTCCATGAGCATGCGGGCCGCCTTCCGCTGTATCACATGGATTTATACCGCATCGGCGACCCGTGCGAGGCGTTGAACATGGGCTTGGATTTTTACCTTTATGCGGATGGCGTAACGGTAATAGAATGGGCGGAGCGCGTGGCCGGGTTGCTGCCGTCGCATACCTTGACCGTACGGTTCGCCTGCGGCGAGGAAGCGGACCAGCGCCGGATCACCATGCTGGACGATGAAGACATAGCCTGGGAAAGGTGTACAACGCCATGATCACCTGTGTGTTGGAGTGTTCCTCGCTACGCTGCGGCGTGGCTTTGTTTTGCGACAGCGACCTGCTTGACCAAGAGCAGGGCGCGCTGGAGCCGCGGCG
>CAZOLK010000326.1:0-5759 GCA_964580325.1 uncultured Verrucomicrobiota bacterium
GCATGCACCGCAGGTTCTACGGAAGGCACGGCTAGGTCCGGGCTGGACCAGAACGCGGAAAAAAGCGAGGGCAGCGCGCCGATGACCAGACCTGAAACCAGGCCAACCAAGTATATCGCGCACACTGACCCGCGAAATAATCGCAGTTTCATCGACCAGCCCTCCGCACGGCGCTGTCAGGCATCAACAGCGGTTCCATAGCCTCGCGAAAGGCATTGGGCCAATGTCGCGGCCGTCCCTCGATATCCGTGCATAACACTTTTTGCATACCCCATGCAGCCGTCGCCCGATCCGACTCCCGGATGAGGTCAAAACGCAACCGGGCCGTACAACGACCGATCTGCTCAAAGCGCATCACAACGCGAACCAGATCGCCCAGGTGTAATTCCTGGCAATACCGGCAACTGACCTCGACCGTGGCCAGACGCAAACCCGCCGCGATCAGTGGCCCGATACCGTCGACCGCTTCCATCAGCCACCGTTCACGCGTCTCACCCTGCCAGGCAATGATGCGCGCGTAATAAACGCCGCCAAAAACATGGGTGTCGCCAATGGTCACCCGCAACCGATGCACAAACATCGAAACCGGCGATTCAGCACCTATCGAATTGTTGTGCAACGTATTGTGATTAATATTCATAATCATGACTTGCATTCCTTTTATGCATAACCTGCCGGAATTGAATGAAGCGGTCGCGAAAAATGCTTTTTTTTTACGAACAGCACACCTGGTCATACATGAAATGGAATAAATGGAATTGGCTTATCGGATCAGAGGTGTCTGACGTGACGGCTCATTGGTCCTGAAGGCTGCAGCCAATAGGACAACGCGGACGGCCAACAGGCCGCTGAAGATGGTTCCGGGCAACAGGTGTATCGCTTTGTTGCCGGGATCAGCTCTTTACCGGCGCACGATTTTCAGATCGCTGAATTCGGCGGTGAAGGTCTCGGGAAAAGCGCCGTGGTGTACGGCCAGCGCAGGGTAAAGCGCACCCGTCACGCCGGTCTGGCGGCCGACTT
This sequence comes from uncultured Verrucomicrobiota bacterium, assembly GCA_964580325.1. Lineage (GTDB taxonomy): Bacteria > Verrucomicrobiota > Kiritimatiellia > CAYTQP01 > CAZOLK01 > CAZOLK01. The sequence continues at coordinate 1,021 of CAZOLK010000326.1, forward strand.
CCTTCCAGGCTCCGCCCTTGTTCGCGTAGAATGTAGCCGCAGAACCCCGGCGTTCGACTTTGAGCCGGATCGGGAATGAAGCTTTGATCCGTGCGTCATTTCCGCGCGGATTCCTGGACAGCGCGCCATCTTTTTGAACCCATACCGATGTGCGGTCGATCCGGTGATACCAGTCTTTCCAGGAGGCTTCTCGCGCCAGCATCAACGCGGCCGCCGGTTTGGCACGGCCGCCGGCGACATCCAGACTCCGCACAGTGACTTCCATGTCGAATTGATATTGATATTGATAGGAACTTGGTTTTTTCATGAAGGCAGAATTGAGATCGACATAGGCCATGCAGGTCAGAAGTGCAGCCTCATCGAGTAGCGGGGTGCTACGGAAGCGACCCTCCCAGAAAGCCCCAGTACAATCGTCTTCATGATTAGCCGCCCGGGCGATTGGCTCTTTTAAAGCCTTCATAAACCACGAAGCCGAGGCGAATCGCTCCCGCCAAGTCGCCAAAAACTCCTCATCGGAGAGCAAAGTCTCGATTTGGGCCTCATCTTCGGCTGACAAATGCGGGATTTCGCCACAAAACCCACTGTCCTCGCCTGGCAGCGGCGACGATTTGAGGAGAAACCAGGCCTTGGCGATCTCATAATCGCTAAAATCGCGAATCCGCTCAGGCCGAGGACGAATAACCACATGAAGATGGTTCGACATCACCGCATAAGCCGCCAAATCAACGGTGAAAAGCTGAACCAGAAGCTTCAAACGCCCCTCAATCCAGCCTCGACGATGCTCAAAACCCGCGCCGCAGAGAAAAGCCCGGCGAACACAACGGCTAACACAATGAAGCCAAGGCGGAGCACCCTGGTCGAACTGTTTAGATCTTGCTATGCACATGACTTAGATTACCTCCGATTCGTTAGTTTGGCAAGGGGGTCAGTGCCTGTCCTGGTGTTCTGTTCACTGTTCACGGGGGGTCAGTGCCTGTCCTGGTGTTCTGTTGTTCTGTTGTTGTTCTGTTGTTCTGTCGTCGTCGTAGTGTTTCTAGTGTTCTTCCCTATAGGGATCGTCCCTAGAATCGTTGCTGTTGCTAGGATCGCTTCTAGCTTCCCTGTTCTTCCTCTGTATTCGTATTATTCCCATTATTGACAACAATAATAATCCTAAAAATAAGTACCTAGCCGCAGCTATCTCCTCAGAGAAATTCGTGCCAAATAGTTGTGCTAAACACAAACCTATCAGCGTCCAAAATGTAACCCAAAAAAATATCCTAGTAAACTTGCGACCAGATAACATCATGACAACTCCCATAGTGCAGGTTTCGTTAGCAGCCCAAGGGCTTGATTCTTATAGCGATCGATGCCTGCGCAACTTTTTGTTCGAGGGGGCTCTCCTCTGCGCTTCGCGCAGCCGCCCCCCGCCATACGTCCCCAATACTTTTCCTCCGGAAAAGTGCGCATAACTAAGCCCACTTTTCCAGAGAAAAAGTATACTCTCTTAATTTGGACATCCATGACAAGAAAGCAAACACGCAGCTTCACCGATTCCACAAATAGTCCCCACTATGCCCATGCATGGAAATTGAATTGATATTGATATTGATATTGATATTGATATTGATAATTGATAGGAACTTGGTTTTTTCATGAAGGCATTCGGACTCAAAAAAGAGCAAGTTTTGAACAGTATTAAAAAATGTCTCAATCGCCTTTCGGCTCTGCCCTCAATTCGGACGATAAAGTGGCAGAGCAATTATATGATGATATAATTGGTCTCAATCGCCTTTCGGCTCTGCCCTCAATTCGGACAGCCTGCCATTTTCACCCCCATAAATCAAGGCTAAAACAAGTGCATTTGGCGGGAGTCGTTTTTGCGGGGGTGCTTCTCTTCCATTGTCCAGGTGGCAAGCATTGCGCAACCCGTTCATGATCAAGGCCTGTTGACTTCGGCGGGAGATGGCTGTTTTTTGCACTTTTCGTCTCCCGCCGAGATTGGACTAGTTTCCATTCCCTTAAACTTAAAGACCCAATTGCTCGAGCAATTGGGGATCGTCAGCCAGTTCGATTCTGGCCAGGGCGCGGAAGCGACTCATGAAGGTATTGAGTTCATCGAGGGCCTGGTCCCGCTTTTCAGTGGCACGCTGGGCTTCGCCTTTTTCCTTTTCCTGGATCGCGTTGACTTTTTCCACATCGGCCACGGCTTCCAGGCCAGCCTGCAGCGCTTCCCGGGTAATGCCGACACCAGCCAGCTCAGTGCAAATGCCATCGTCAGCCAGGGCGTTACTGTAAAAGGTTTTGACCTGGGTAAGCCAGTCAGCATAACGCGTCTTGCGCGTTCCGGCCAGATCCAACTTGTTGTAAGCATCCCGATCGCCCTCAAACACCAGTCGGGCCTTGGCCAGCATTTTGCCATAGACGCGGTCAACTTTTTCACGCCCGGCCAGTAGCGCATCCGTAGCCGCGTACTGGTCGCCATACTCTTGCTCCTGGATGCGATCCAGTTCCTCTGCTTTACGCACCAGTTCAAGCCCATGGTCCATAGTCTCAGGCGTATACCCGTTAACCTTCATACGCTCCATGATCTCAGTACTGCCCTTGCAATTCTCCAGGGCCAGTCGTGATTTTGAAACATTTTCGCTTATAGACATTGCCATTTTTATATCTCCTTGCAATCCAACATGATTAACAAACAACCATCAACATAAGTCACTGCAGCATGTAAAAAAAGCAAAAAATCATCTTTTTTCCGGTTATGCGCGCTCCAATCAAGTCATAAAACCAGTGATGAACCCCAATGACAGGGAACCGCGAATGGACGCAAACGGCTTCCTGCGCTGTTCTGACGACTTCCAACGCAGGCGACCCCCGCAAACCCAAGAATAATACAACCACGGATGAACACAGCGCAGCAAAGCCGCAACCAAAATACTAAGGGATAAGAATTTTTAACCACCGATGAACACCGATGAACACCGATAATACCGCATTGCTTGATTTCTTCCAGAACTCCTGATTCGCGTTCATTCGCGTTCATTCGCGGTTCCCCTCGGAATGACCTGCGTTTTGATTGTTTTGTGTTAATATATGATTGTTTTGTGTTAAAATACGATTATTCCTGGTTGAAACACCATTATTCCGACATGAAACACCATTATTCCGACATGAAACACCGTTATTCCGACATGAAACACCGTTATTCCGGCTTGAAATACGATTTTCCATGGATTCAGCATGGTTTTTCATGACTACGGTGTTTTCCGGGTTGATCAACAGCCCATGATATGGAAAGAATACACCAACATGCGCAACACGAACCAAACGACCGAAACCAGAACGTCCGGCCATATCCTGGTCACGACGCTGGGTACATCCTGGTGCGTGGTGCCCGAGTTGCTCGGGTTTGTCCAACCCGACACGTTAGACTTGTATGCCCATAGCCCCCAACGTGACGAATTCCGCCAACAGGCGCGGAAATACGGCTTCGCCCCCCTGGACGAGTTATGGATCGCCACGACCATGAGCCAGTCCGTCGCCATGCTTCACACCTGGCATGCCCGTCTTGACCAGGCGCCGCGCCTGCGCATCTGGCGCCTGGCCTGTCCCGATTTGACCACGCCCGAGCAGTGCCATGCCATGGCTGACCTGATTTACCGCATGGTGTTTCACGCCGCACAACGCTGCCAAACAGGGCAATTGCTGCTCTCCCTCGCCGGCGGCCGTAAAACCATGAGCGCCGCCATGCAGGAGGCGGGCCGCATCTTTGGCTGTTCAGCCATGCTGCACGTTTTGCTCAACGGTCCCAAGCTCGATGACGATTACACGCTGTATATCCGGCCCCTGGCTGCGGAAACCGTCACCCGCCTGCATCCCATGGTGACCGCGGGCAGCAGCGAACCGGACCTGGCCCTGACCGTGCCGTATGCACTGGATCCGCGCCAGTATCCCCTGCCCGAAACCCAGGGCAACCAAACGATCGTCCAGCCTGACACGACCTTATACACGGAAATTCACCGGCGCCTGGATACAGCCGGCAACGTGATGGTCAATTACACGCGCAATATCATGGACGACCGAGCCACCTCCAATTTCCGGGCGCTGTACGCGCTGCATCCCACGCAAATCAAGACCTTGCAAGAACAGTTCATCGGTCGCGATCCAACTGATGAAGACCAGGACCTGGACTGGTTGCGCAAGTTGCCCAAGCCGGAACTGCACTGTCATCTCGGCGGCATAGCCGATCCGGCGGACATGGTGGCCATAGCGCTCACGGTTCGCCAGGAAGTGGCCGAACTGCGTCGGCATCACCCTGGTTTCAACCAGTGGTTGGCGGAGATGGAACGCGCTGTCGCACAGGGCGACGCCGATCGTCTCAAGCGCGAAGCGCAACCCAAACCCTTGCGCACCCGGTTCAAAGGCGTGCCGGAGCCGTACGCGGTTTGCGGGTTGCTGAGCTGTTTCCAACAGCGACCGCAACTGCTCGAAACGCTGATCTACCAGGACATGGCCGACCAGCGTCGCTTCAAAGGCGTGGGCATAACACGTTACGAGGCCCTGGGCGATTTCCAGGGCTCAGGCCTGTTGCAATGCGAAGCGACTTTGCGCGCGACCTGTCGCCTGCTGCTTGAAAAAGCGACGGCCCATCATGTACGTCTGCTGGAAGTGCGCTGCTCGCCGCGCAATTACACCCGCGGCGACTTGCACGCGGAGCAGGTGGTACGGATCCTGCGCGACGCGTTCATCGCCGCCTCGGC
>CAZOLK010000327.1:0-5749 GCA_964580325.1 uncultured Verrucomicrobiota bacterium
GGGCGACACCGTCCAGACCCAGCCCCTGACGGTGCGGGTGTTACATGCGGCGCGGCAGATCGGACATTACCGCTTTTGTCCTGAGCATGCTTTACACACCGCCGAATATGGCGACCTGTCAGGCCATCTACTACCGCGTCACCGGTACGCCCTTCAACGCTGTCAAGCCGCCGCCCATGAAAGGCTTTCGCGGTCAGGTAATTGACCAGGACCATTTCGATTTCGGTCAGGGTGGCGATGCCGTGGCCGCACGCGTGGGCGATTTGTACCTGCAGCAATCGCAGATGGACGGCGATGTGCGCGCGGACGAGGGGTCGGCCTACCTGGAGTGGATTCTGGAGTTCAAGAACGGATCGAAGCTTCAGCGCGAGGCGCGCACGCGCATCACCCTGCCGCCGGACAGCGTGGTTTCGCGGCTGTCTTTATGGATTGACGGCGAGGAACGTGAGGCTGCCTACAGTACGCGCGGCAAGGTTAAGGCCGCGTATAAAAAAGTTGTCATTGTCCAACGCCGCGACCCGGCGATGGTCACCACCTGCGGCCCGGACCAGGTTTTGCTCCAGTGCTTCCCTGTTCCACCAGGGGGCGTGATGAAAGTCAAACTCGGGGTCACGGCGCCCCTGGCGTTGACTTCGCTTTCCACCGGTCGAATGCGTCTGCCCTACATGGAAGAGCGCAATTTCAACATACCCGCCGACCTGCGCCATGAGGTTTGGCTCGAGTCCGACCATGCACTGTCCAATGCCACGGCCGGAGTGAACTGGATCCGTGAAGAGCGCGCAGCCGGTTGTACGCTGCGTGGCGAACTGAGCCATGACGCGCTTAACGGGCCTTGCACCGTGGAGGCCCGGCGCAACCCATCCGTGGTCGGCGCGCATGCTTTGGATACGCACGGTAATGAAACCATTACGCGCACAATCCATAACCTGCCTATCGCGCAACTGGAACGGGTCGTGATCGTGATCGATGGTTCGCAGCGCATGAAACATTTTATACCAGCTTTGCGCAAGGCCCTGAACCGTTTGCCGGACGGCCTGGAGGTGGCGGTGTTGCAGGCTCGGGACGACGAAGTCTACACCTTATGCCCGCTGACCGTTTGTGGAGCGGAGATGCGCGGCGACCTGCTGCGCGCACTGAGCCAGGCCAGGTTCGCAGGCGGCTGCGACAATGTCCCGGCCTTGCGCGAAGCCTGGGACCTGGCCGCGTTCGGCAGTCGGAATCCGGCCATCCTCTGGTTGCACGCGGCACAGCCGCTGACGTTGCTCAAAACCGAGGCACTGCGCCAGCGCTGGCATCGACGCCCCGGTCAGCCGAAGTTGTTTGATTTGCCCCTGGAAACCGGCCCCAACGTGGTGGCGGAAAAGTTGTACGACTTGCCGGCCTATAGCAGAGTGGCCCGCTACTACGATGCGACAACCGACATAACGGCATGGTTCCAGCAACATGTAGCCGCAACCCATTGTCTGGGGTACCAATCGCAATCCCTGATCGCGGAGCGTCAGACTTCCCTGACCAACCTGGTAAATGGCTCGTCGCATGTGGTCAGGTTATGGGCCTACGAGCGCATCAGGGCATACCTGCAAGCCCTGGACAACTATTCCGCGGAACGCCTGGCCGCGGACCACCAGTTGGTGACATCGGTTTCCGGAGCAGTGGTGCTGGAAAACGAAACGCAGTACAACGAGGCAGGCCTGGTCCCGGCACACGTTTCCACCGCGCCTCAGATTGTTCCTGAACCGGCCACAGCCGCGTTGCTGTTCGTGGGCCTGGCGCTGCTGTTGATCGTAAAACTCAGAAAATAATGAAATTTGAGGAGGCAAAGAAATGCCCTATGTAACTAAAAGTGTTGGCACAAAAATGTCAAGCCGTCGAGGTGTGGCTGGACCAACAATAGTGGCTGCTTCGCTCGCGCCTTGCCTGGAAAAGCGCCCGAACAGAGGTCGTCGTGTATAGAATGGCCAGGGGAGGGCGTCGGACATGCGGACAGGTCAACACTCGTCACTCTCCCACTCGCCACTAAGGGTTCACGGGAAAATAACATGACATTTTGTGGAGTCAAGTTGCCCGGCCCGGCAAGGCGCAAAAACGCAGGAATATTGGAATATTTCGATTTTTGCAACGCCGCTGGATGGGATAGTTGGCCCTCAAAATGGCATGTTATTTTTCTGTGGGTCCTAAGCACTCCTTGACAATCTTTCATAGCTTATATAATTAGCGTCAAAAACCTGGCTTGTCAATTAGAGAGGAGAACAGCGCATGCACCCACGTTTTTTCAGTCTTGACAGTTTTTGGAACCAGCCCATAGCCGCGGATGCCGCGATTGATCCGTTGAATGACACGTTGGTCGCGGGTATGGCCGAACGCCATGGCACGATCTACTTGAACTGCGAAAGGTTTGCCATGCCAGTCTACGAAGTGGACGCGAACACGCCGCGTCATCGCGTGGTCCAGCGCGGTCCGCGACCGGGCATCGACGACGCCATGCTCGAACGCGAGCAGCGTTATCGTCAGCACCCAGATTTCGCGGCTGCGGATGTGCCCATCCCGGATCATGCGCGGCCCGACCCGTTTGACGACGCGCACATCGCGCTGATCGACCGCGATCAGGGCAAAGCCTGGGATATGTGGCGCGCCCGGCGCCTGGAGAATGGAAGCTGGGAGTCCTCCACCGGCATGGTCTACGATCTCAATGGTACGGGCATCTGGGCCACATCCGATTTCCCGATCAAGAACGGCGAGAGCATCCATTTCCACGGTCCCAGCCGCGCCGCCGGCGTGCCGATCATTGCCGGTCTGATCATGGAGCACGAGCTGCGCGCCGGTCTGATCGAACATAAGTTGGCCTATGCCGGCGCCTGTCGCCGTCAGCGCTTTGCCTGGCCCGCGGCTTGGACCGACGGCGGCTGCGTGGAAGGGCCAATGCAGGGCGCTGTGCTACAACTTGACCCGGGGCTGGACCTGGAACCGTTCAAGCTTTCACCGGTCGCGCGCACCATTGCCCGCGCAATGCAGATCTATGGTGCCGTAGCCGTGGACGGCGCTGGCGGCAATGTACTCTATACCGAGGGGCTGCACGATCAGCCCGACCGTTCCTGGAAAGGCCTGCTCGATCCCAGTGACCTGCGCGGCATCCCTTTGACCCACTACCGCTGGATCGCTTGCGCCCAGGTCACCGAGGCCGGCGATGCGTTCTGGTTTACCTGGAAAAAAAAGTGAGGAGCATGGCATGAAAATACGTACAATCATCTTCTATGCCGTCAGCCTAGCCGGTGCGCTGCTGGTCTGTTCGTGCGGTGGGTCGCGCGAAGCGTATACCGTGCTGATCCGAATGATGGACATCCAGGATCAGTACTTCCGCAATACGTTGATCCCGGCCGCGGAAAAAGAGCTGGGCGTCAAGCTGCACGTCGCGACCTATGACCGGGTCGAGGATATCGAGCGCATGATCAGGAACGATGCGGACAAACAACGACTCGTCCTGGTCAAGACCGCGCTGGAGCAGGTCACGCCCATGATCGAACAGAAACTGGTGCTGCCGCTGGACAATATTGTTTCCGCGACCGCGCTGCGGGCCGACCTGGCCGAATACGACGCGGCCGCGGTCCGTTTCGGCTCGCACGCGGGGCAGACCTGGTTTATTCCGCGCAAGCTGGAGTGCAACCTGTTCCTCTTTATCCAATCCGAGGTGGCGCGCGCTGTGAAGGATTGGTTTGGTATGCGCAAGGGGATCGAGGCCATGTTCGAACGCGAAAACGGGACCGGATTGCCGGCTGGATATACCCTGGAAGCCGATCCCAACCAGTGGGACTGGTATGACTTGGCCGTGGCTGCCTATGTGTGGGCCCACACGCCTGGCGCCGACAGCCTGACCCATGGACGCCTGGCCCACCGGGCCAAGGATTACGGCGGGACAACGGTCGAACTGCTGACCAAGCTTTACCAGGCGGGCGGCACGGCCGACGACTTCTTCACCATGCAATCCGATGCTGTACTGGATCTGTTTGCCTGGGAGGCGTTTATGGTCAAAAACGGACTTTACAATGCGGCCATGTGGGAGCAGCGCTGGAGCGGCGGCGGCATCTGGAAGGGTTTTGCCGCCGGCCAGGTCTATGCCGCGTTCATGCACCAGATCGATGCGTTTTTCATTCATGGCGGCACGCATCCGACCATGCAGGGCTACCTGTGCAATCCGGACGACATGGGTTTGGCTGTGATGCCGGCAGGTGCTTCGCTGGAACTGAACGCGCAGGGCCAACCCGTGCGTTGCGGCGTCCATGCTTCCAATTTTTCCGGCTGGTGGTGGGGTATCCCGGCCACGACGCCCAATGCCGAACTATCCTATAAACTGGCGCGGTTCATTACCGGCCACGAACAGCATGCGCGCGAATGTGCCATATTCGGCATGATGCCGGTGCGGCGCGACATGATCGACACACTGGACCGATCGTTTAAACAACCCTGGATGCGCGAGGTGTTCAGCGCCAGCCAGGCCCAGTTTGCCGCCTGCGTGGTCGAACCGCCGCGCTCGGCCCAGTTCGTCCGGATCGGCGAGATCTGGCGCCGTGCCTGGTACAGCCTGGTGGTCGAGGCCTATGCCGGTGCGCCGGACAAACCCATTGACCGCACTGCGCTGGACCGCTCGTTGCAGCCGTTTCGCAAACAAATAAAGGAGCTGACAGCCACGCCTTGAAGGGGTCCCGATCCATACGAACATTCTGGAATCGGCATGGGCAAACGCTGGTCTACACGCTGCCGGCTGTGGTCTATGCGCTGTTTTTCGCGTTGCTGATCGGTTTTACGCTGCTGCAACTGGCGTTGACCGGCGATAACGGCGCGTTTCCTTCATTGCAGCACTTTCGCGAGATCCCGCGCACCGGCGAGTTCTGGCACAGTCTGGGGCACACGGTCGCATTTGTGCTGGTGGGCACGCCGTTGCAATTGCTGGCTGGACTGGGATTGGCCTTGCTGATCGTGCGGCCGTTCAAGGGGCGCGGCCTGGTCCGCGGCGTGTTCCTGTTGCCCGTGGCAATTCCAGGACTGGTCATTGCGGTGATTTTCAAGACCATGCTGTTCGACTATCCGCTGGGTCATGTCAATGACGCGATCATGACGGTTCAACGTTGGATCGGGTTGAAGGCGCACCCCGTGAACTGGTACGGGTCGCCAAGCCTGGCGCTGGGCTTGGCCCTGACCGCCAAGGTTTGGCGTGACATGCCGATCTCGATGCTGATCCTACTGGCCGGCCTGCAATCGATCGGCCAGGCGCAATACGAAGCGGCGCGCACGATGGGTGCGAGTATGTTTCAGCGTTTCCGCTACATCACACTGCCTGCTCTGGCCCCGGCCATCGCGACCGTGCTGATCTTGCGCTCGATCGAGATCTGGAAAGCGTTCCTGTTCCCGTTCGTCATCGCACCGTCCTATCCAGTGCTGGGCGTGTTGATTCATCACTATTTCTACGAGCGGCGCGCACCGGAAAAAGCGGCTGCATTGGCCTTGATCCTGCTGGCGCTGATCGCTGCGTTCTCGGGATTGATCAGCCTCTGGTTGAAAAGGAGCCTGCCCGAATCGTGAAAATCCGTATGGCCACAACCTTGCTGCTGCTGTTCGCACTGTTCGCAATCCTGTTTCCGCTGTTTGTCATGTTCAAGTACTCCGTGGCGGAACGTGCCAGTTGCTTTCCGCGCGAGGGGCACGGCCCACCGCTGTGGCCGGCGCAGCCTGAGACGACCCAATACCGGGCGCTGGC
>CAZOLK010000328.1:0-3119 GCA_964580325.1 uncultured Verrucomicrobiota bacterium
TTCTCGTCGCCCGCGGCGCCATCCGGGTCAGCGACCACGCGCAGGCGATGCTGGCCGGGTACTGCGATCCATTCCAGTGCGGCCCAGCTCTTGCCTGTGGAGGGCACGTGGGTCAGTTGCACGCGAGCCACCTCGCGAACGCTGCCGCCGCGCCGTTCATCGAGCAGTGCCACGTCGATCCGATCCGGGGTGACGGCGCCAAGGTTGCGCACGGGCGCACGGATGCGGCAGCGCTGGCCAGCTTGCAGGTCGGAGGGAGCGTCGAACTGGATTTCTGAGGAGCTGACCGAAAAATCCGGAGCTGCGAGAACCAGCCCTTCCATTTGGCGGATGCGCTCCAGGGCCGTCTGTTTATCGGGGCCAAAGCTCCACACCGGCGTGGCGGTCATGCGGATGGTGAAGCGGAAATCGCTATTCACCACGTAATGCCCGCCGCGCAGATGGGTCGAGTTGATGCCGATGACATTGTTGTCCGGTTCGCCGGCAGCATTGTAATTGATCGCGCGTGGAGGGATATAAAACGTGTAATTTCCCGACGGTATGGTGTCGCGCAAGGTTCCGATGACCTGGTCGTTCATCACGATGTCCACATCGTGGGGATGATAGGTGGACGGGACCCAGGGCAGCGAGAAGCCCATCTCGAGCCAGGCTTCGACCAGGTTGGTACGTCGCCATTTGCCGTCTTCGCGCAGGGATGAATACTCGTAGATGCCGTCATCGCCGATATCGGCATGCACGAAATCGACGGCGAGGTCCCCCAGCGTATCGTCGCCGACCCACAGCACGCCGTCCTGTTTTACGGACCAGCGGTCGGTTACGCCATCTTCGTCAATATCTTCGGTCAGGGCGTCGACCGACCAGTCTACGCGGTCCGGGTTCAGCCCATCGGCCTGCTCGATCTGGGTCTGGAGCAGCTTGTAGTCCGCTGTATCCGCTTGCTCCAATCCCGGCGCCAGCAGCACGTGGAAAAGGGTTTCGCCGTCAGGCACACGCGCCTCAAAGGGGCAGGTGAAGCGTTTGTCCAGCGCGCCGGCGCTCAATTGGGCGCGTATGCTCCGGAAACCTTCGTACAGGCGCGGTTGCGCCGTGATGGTCACGGTTCGGCCGGCCGGCAGCAACCCGTGAAAGATGGATGGGCTGAGCTGCACGTCCGGGGTGTCGGATGAGACCGCCAGGTCCGTGACCGTGTCGCCGACGTTATGGATGTGGTAGATACGGCCCAGGCCATTGGGCGCCGGGCCTTTGTCGTGCCAGACCAGTTCGACGTGGGGCAGACGCACGTTGAGCTGTACGTCGGCTTCGTCCGACAGGCCGGACGCCGCGACGATGCGCACCGGAAAGCGATGTTCGGCAGTCACCACGTCCTGGGCGCTGATACCTAGCATGAACTCGCGCTCCTCGCCCGGTCGCAGGGCAAACGGCGCGTCCTCGGAACCCTCGCCGACAAATCCGACCAACAACAAGGGATCCGTGGGTTGGCCGCATTCCAGGCGAACGGTCAGGGGCTGGTTGCTGTTGTTGCGCACTGAAATACCCAGGCGCTGGTCATAGTCGCGGGCAATGTTGGCGCCGTAGCGCGGTTGGCCAAAGGCCAGGCCTTTGACCCGGGTTACGGTACGTGGCGTCGAGGGTTGGCCCTGGCCCAGCACCTGGTATGCGTAGGCCGTGCCCGCGACCAGGTTGGTCAGCAGCACACTGCGCGCGCGCCCGCTCTCGCCCTCCTCCAGTTGCCAGGGCTCCTCGCCTTGGGCGCGATAGCGCACGCGGGCCGGGCCAAACGCGGCGCCCAGCCAACTGATCCGTACGCCATAGCCCGAGACAACGGCGTGGTCTTCGGGCATCAGGCCGAAATATTTAGAGAGTTGGAAGACGCGCTCCACCGACCCCTCGGCGCCGCCCTGGTCGCGAGCTACGGCCGTGATGCGTTGCGGACCGTGACCCAGTTGGGCCCAGGGCAGTTCCACGGCATAGGGCGGTTTGTAATCGGTCGCAAGAACCCGCCCGTTGAGCAGGAAGGTCACCTTGGCGATGCGCTTGCCCGTGTAGCTGATGGGTTGGGCCGTCACGCTCAACGGCCGCTCAAGGGTCTGTCCCTCGGCCGGTTGATCCAGCCATACCTGCACGCCGCTGCGCTCGCTCGCGCCCGTGGCGTCGACCCAAAACCGGTGCCGGGTGGTCGCACCCGCCTTGCCGTACAACAGCGCTTCAATCTGGTAGCGGCCGGTTTGTTTGAAATCCCAGGCAGCGGTCCGGTCGGCTTGAAAGCGGACATCGGAGCGGCCGTCCAGGTCCAAATCCAGCTCTACCAGATCCGGGGCGGCTGCGTTTTCAGGTACGGTATAACTGAAGCTAACGCGCGCGGGGTGGAAGAGATCGTTGGTAACGCTGAACCAGGCCAATGGCGGCTGCTGCTCAGATTCGCCGACCATAATGGCCATAGGTTCAAGACCCGCGCTGTTGTTGCCCCATTCGCGCAGATCGAAACGGTAGCGCATGGGGCTTCGGGCTATCAGCGGGATCGCGGCGTTTCTGTTTGCGGAAATGCCGACCGAATGCAGCCGTTGTCCGGTTTGATCGTTGGACACATGCAACTCGATTTCGCGCATGGGGTTCACGATGTGCACAGTGCACGTGCCGACTGACGCTGCGCTGTAGAGGAAGCGGTCCGCATCGCCCAGGTGATCGATAGCAAAAATGCGCGCCTCGCCTTTTTTCAGGCGCCGCGGCGGGTCCTGGGGCAATGGTTCGCGTTCATCGGGTTCGGCCCGTTCAAGTACGGCCGTGAACGTGTAAGGGCAGGGGCTGGCGTTGTTGTCGCCCCACTCGCGCAACACGATATAACAGGCGCCGGCACTGACCTGGGGCCGCAGATGCAGGGGCTGGTTCAGATGGGCGCCCGCTTCGGCGATCAGCTTTTTGCGTGCGTCATAGATCCGCACAAGCTGTTCGATGGGCGCGAACGAAGTTACGGACAGGTAGCCGGGAAAGTCCGCGTAGAGCTGAAAGCAATCCACGTCGCCCAGCGGGAACAGGGTGCCGCGTCCTGCTTCGCCGGAGCGCAGCGGCGTGGCGCCGGCCAGGTCATCGTTGCGCGCGACGCTGTCGATTTCGTCGGCAGG
>CAZOLK010000328.1:3129-3415 GCA_964580325.1 uncultured Verrucomicrobiota bacterium
TTGTTGCGGCCCCATTCTTCGACCTGCGCAAAAAGCGAACAGGGGGCTTGCGTGTTCCAGGCGATATGGTTGAGCTGGTTCGGGTGGGCGCCGCGTTCGGTGAGTATGCGGCCCTTGCTGTCGATCAGCCGCAACAAGTGTTCGATTTTGGTCAGGCCGGTAATATGTACAGCGCCCGGACCGGGGATCGCGAGGCTGTAAGTATCGTGATCGTACTCAGGCAGCAGGCTGGCGCCGGCCAGGCCGGGCAGGGTCAGGACGCGCCCGGCGCACGGCGCATTGTAAG
>CAZOLK010000328.1:3425-5746 GCA_964580325.1 uncultured Verrucomicrobiota bacterium
AAGGCGGATCGTCGATGCCGTCGTCCGGGATGGCGGTCCAGCGCAAAGGGCAAGGCGTCTGGGCGCAGTTGTTGTTGCCCCATTCGCCGATGGACAGGAAATAGGCCCCGGGGAGCAGCGTGGTTTCCAATCTGCTGGGTTGTGAGATAGGGGCGCCATGCTGATGCAGGGCCTGGCCATCTGCGTTGTGCAGTATGATAAGGCGTTCGATGGCTGCGCCAGGTCCGCCGGCGCGTAGGCGGCTGGGCCGCGCCAGGACCAGCCGGAACAGGTCTACATCGCCGACCGGCCAGATCAGGCCCGGGACCGTAGTGCCCTGCGCTATGGGACGGGCGGTCTCCAGCGTGTTGTTCGGCTCGTTGGGATCCACGGCCGGTTCCGCGCCGATGAGCAATTGGAGCGTTTTTTCCGCGGACACGCCGTTGTTGCCCCACTCCGTCACCCTGGCATAATAGGCGCCCCTGGGCAGACGGAAATCCATGCGGTTGGGCTTTCCTGCATGAGCGCCTTGACCGCGCAACACTTTGCCCTGGCTGTCACAAAGCTCGATCAGCGTCTCGATGGCGTTGGTTGGTCCGAGTTCCATGCGCAGGGCCGCCGGTTCGTCCAGCTCGAAGCGAAAGACGTCCGCATCACCCATGGGCGCAATGCCCAGGCGTACGGGGGCGTTGATGCAGATGGTCTGGGCGGAGGCCAGGTCGTTGTTGGGTTCCTGTTCGTCCTGGGCGGTCAATGGGTAGAGTGCGATGGCGATCCGGTTGACATCGCGGCTGAGCAGCACCGGCTTGACCGCGGTGGCGTAGTCCTGTCGAGTCGCGCGCAGGGTCAGGGCGCGGCGCGTGATCTGGACGCGGTTGCTATGGGTTGTGTTGAGCCAGCCGATGCGTACTTGGTCAAAAAGGGCTTGTCCTTGTGTATCTGACTCTTGTTCGTGCACGATCCCGTACGGCCAGCATTCGGCCAGGGTCAGGCGGACTCGGCCCAGGGCGCGGCCGGATACGGCGTCGGTCACGTCGACGTGCAGCGAGGCCGGCTGGGCGATTGGTTGTAAAGTCCAGAGCAGGGGTTGCATGCCGGGTTGGACACGCACCCTGAAACGGCCCGGCGCGCAGCCGGCGGCCGTGACGTCGGCGCGGTAGACGCCGGCCGGGATGGGCGGCGTAACGAAGGCGCCGTCCCAGTCGGCAGCAAAAAAAAGCGGTCCGTGCAGTACGGCCGGCGCCTCCAGCGGCATCAGCTTGATCGAGGCGCCGGCCAGCGGTGTGGCCGATGCGTCCGCGGCCTGCACGCGCCCCGTTAGCTCGGTCTCGGGCGTGGGTTGCAGTCGGATGGTCAGTGGCGCGCGTGCGCCGTCCGGCAAGTTGACTTGCTGCGTGTAGCGCAGGAAGTGCGGGTGCGCGACGATCAGCGGATAGTCGCCGGCCGGCACACCGTCCAGTACGGCCCGGCCCCGCGGCGTGGTGGAAACGTAACGTCCGCCCAGGTGAATGAAAACCCCGCCCAGCGGAGCGTTGGTCGCGTCGTGTACGTTGATCAACACCGGACCCGGCGTGGCGCCATGGGTCGATCCGGCGTCGCAGAGCGCCGGCAGCAAGCAAAAAAGCAATGTTCTACAGACATATTTCATGGGTGCACCTTATAGTGAATGACGCAGTATAGCATGAGACAGCAGTGATGTAACAGGTTTTCATGTTCGATTATTGGCTTGAAGTGTTTCTTGCTCACGCTTATAATCTTCCATGCAAATCAGAGCTATATATGAGGAGCCAGCGAATGGAATGCAGTACGATCTTCACTTTGATGGAGCAGCGGTTGACCGGTGCGGTCCGGTTCTTGCTCCTGGTTCACCTGTGCGGTGCATCGGCGATGGCTGAGCCCACGGCAATGCCTGACCCCTATGCCGCTGTGCAAGAATTGTTGGATCGGCAAAACCTTGACGCGGCTGAGCAGGCGTTGGACAAGCTGGCTGGGGAGCGTCCCGGCGACTGGCATGCGCCCAACCTGCGGGGCAACCTGGCCATGATCCGCGGCGCTTTCGAGCATGCCGAAACCCATTACCTTGCGGCCATGGACATCGATCCGGCCCAGACCGAGATTTACAATAACCTCGGCGTTCTGATGTTGAAAACCGACAAAGGGCAACAGGCCCTGGACTATTTTCTACTCGCCTTGGAACTCGAACCAACGAATGCCCAGGCGCTCTACAACCTGAGCCAAATCTATATAGCCAAGGGCGCTGTGGACCAGGGCCTGGCCTACCTGAAACGGGCGGTCGAGGCCGATCCGGCCGACCAGCAGGTCAGGATTAAACTGATCGGCCG
>CAZOLK010000329.1:0-5742 GCA_964580325.1 uncultured Verrucomicrobiota bacterium
TTTTTCATTACAGACTATTATGGGATGGTTTTCCAGAAGTTCATGAGATGAAACATGCCAAGCCGTTCGGAAACTGGCCGTTGCTGGCGACTGTTTGCTGGAGCTTTCCGGCCCGCGACGACCGCCCAGCCTTCAAGATGTTCTGGTACGAAGGGGCGAGTGAGCGGCCCGAGTCGCAAGACATCTATCGCCCCCACCTTGGTTGGACCGCCCACAAACCGCCGATCTTCACGAAACTGGAAAAGGAATACGGCCAGAAACTAGAACACGGGTCGATTTTTGTCGGCGACAAGGGCTACCTGCACTCGCCAGTTTATGCCAATAACGCTCGGACAATTCCTCATGAACGAATGCGCGAGATACCCCGGCCCGCCGACGTCGAATCGTCGCCAGGGAATATCATGACCAACTTTCTGGCCGCCTGTCGGGGTGAACAGAACGCCTGCTCGAATTTCACGGTCTCCGGCCCTTACATGGAAACCCTGCTGACCGGGCATCTCGCCATGCGCGCAGGTGTCGGCCAAAAAATCGAGTGGAACGGCGAAGCCATGAAAGTGAATAACATGCCGCATCTGAACGAATTTGTCACCAATACCTACCGGAAAGGATTCGAGTTAATATGAACGACCAAATTCATAACTTGAATATCTGCGGTTTGTCGGCAAGACACTGCTTCGCATCGGAGCAGTTACCGTCACGCTTGGCTGCGGAGCGCTCCTTGCAAATGAAGTGCAATGGATTCAAGCCAAAACCTCGCTCGCCCTGCAAAAGAACGGCCAGCCGGTCTGGATTCATTATCACGACACTGCGGAAGGCAAACCGCGTCTTCGGATGTTTTTTGACACTCACGAGCTGACCCGCCCCTTTCCGGAGCCGGAAGGTTATCGGGAGCAGTGGAATCGGGAATATGACCACCCCTGGCATTATGGCTTATGGTGGTCGTGGAAATACCGGAAAACGATTATGGTGGTCTGGCCTTTCGTGGCGCGCCCTATGCGCAGGCTGCACCAGAATGGAGTTTTCTTTATCTGGACCCAACCTCAGGCACATCTTCGCCACCCAAGGGCACAATCCGGCCCATTGCGCCATGGATGGCCTTTCAAGGGCCATTGCCAGATGGTCAGGATGTGACGATTTCGATGTTCGATCATCCAGCCAACATGAATCATCCACCACAATGGCTGGCGATCTCCGCCTTTCCCTATTTCAATCCGGTCATCACTGCCAAGGGAGACATCCCTCTCGACGCGGGGAGAGAATTCACCCTGCGCTACCAATGGCGGGTGCGAGGTGGGCTGGCGGACGTCAAGTCCATGGAGAGTGAATTCAAGGCGTGGTCCTCAAGCGAGTAACAACCGAACTTCTTGCATGAGGCCAACCACAACCGAAAGCTCGATAGGGCCCCGATGTCGCAACGGGGCCATTGTTGCTCCAAGGCCACAATGAACCGGTTCGATTCAGGAATGTTTGGTTTGTGCCCACAAATAACCAATAAGCAACATGCCTGCCCCGTCTTGTCAAGCATGGGCTGGCCAACAACAACAGGAGTAGTATTATGCGTCATCAAATTCGAAGAGGAATCGTGCGAATCGGCTTGATGTTCGCCTTAACCGGTGCCATCAGCCCTTAGTCGGCACCCATGGCGCGTTTATTTTTCATGCCAACGGCGAGTATCACCTCTGCGCGGTGGAAACTAACGAGCGGCTGAGTTCGAAAGACGCGCGCGACACCTTTATCGCCTCGTCGCCGAACCTGATGGGGCCTTACGGCAAGCGGCGGCTGATGATTCCGCATGGCGGACAGACGACGGTGTTTCGCGACGGCGACGGCAATCTCTATGGAACCTTTGGCGGCGCCCGGATGGCGGTTTTCCAAGACAAGCCCGGGATCGTGGCGCTGCGCTACGGTTATTATTATTTAGTGGGCACCGTAGCCCACATGAAGATGCCGAATCCCGAACAGCCTGGCATCTATGCCTGGCGGTCGAAGAATTTACGCGAATGGGAAGACATGGGCGAAATCTGGAATATCGCCTCGTGGAAAGGCGCGGGAGCCCCTTACAAGCCCCAACCGCCCCGATTCGCGCCGCATTTGCCCATGAATTTCGAAGGCATTTGGAGTCCTCGCATGTCATTCGTCAAGGGAAACTACTACATTGCCTGGGGGCCTAGCTATGGCGGATGCTATCTGTTGCGCAGTGTTTCCGGTCGTCCCGAAGGCCCCTACGAAGCGATAGACTACGAATTCCATGCCGTCGGCATCGCGCCGAACTTACTCGAAGACGACGATGGCAGCGTTTACTATATCTGCACCGGCGCGATCAGCATCGCCAAGATGCGCGACGACATGAGCGGCTTGGCTGTGAGCCATTGAGAACCATCCGGCCCGCCGATGGCAGCGATCTCGGGTACGAGGGACCGTTCATGATCAAGGAACATGGCAAATATATTCTGTTTCTCGCTAACACGAGCCAAGTTCACCGCGAGAGTGGCGATGCGCATTATCATCTGCTTGCCACTTACGACTGGATGTATTGCTGGGCCGACAATATTTACGGCCCGTATTCAACCGCGAAACCGGCCGTACCGCACGCAGGCGACACTTGCGCCTTCAAGGATAAGGACGGGCAGTGGCACAACACCCTGTTTGGCAACGGTGGAACTGCGCCGATAAATTGTCGGTTCGGCATTTTGCTGATCGACATACGTTGGGATGGCCAGGAAATTATTGTCGAACAGAAGAACCCATGACGACAATCGCAATCAATCTTAACAACAATGAGTAGGGAATCGCGAAATGCGAGATTTTTAACTTTGTCCCCAACCATCTTCCCGTTTTGTGCTAAAACAGAGTTGGATTTTTGTTCGCGACAAGGTTCGCGACAAGGTTTTTGCTCATGTCGCAATTGTCTGATCCACAACTAGCAGAAGGAATCTTAGTATTATGAAGGGAATTTCACACGAAGCGCCGCTGGTCTGCCCCCAAAAAGGTGAGAACATGTTACGTGACCGGATATGTAATTGGGAAGGACTAGCTTGGATATGGCACGAAGGAAAGCCAGATTGCGACGATGCCTGGTGCCTGTTCCGCCACGTCTCAAACCTTGCCGCGATCCCCGACGAGGCGTGGCTGGCGTTTTCCGCTGACCAACTGGCCGCAGTGGCCGTTAATGGAGAGGTCATCCACCATGGGCCGCCACGCGAAGTGCCACCCTACGCCTACTATGATGTGCTTGACCTGCGGACCAAATTGCGCGTCGGAGTTAATGAAATCCGCATCACGGTGCATTGGCCAGGAGTTCCAACCCACAGCCATAGTCCCGGAGTGCGCGGCTTGCTGGCGCAGGGTCATATCGGGGATGTGGATTTGGTCACTCCCGGCTCATGGGAAGCGGCTCGCGATCCTTCGCGTTTGCGACCGAGTCGCCGGCTGACGCCTTGCGTCGGTTGGGCGGAGCGCGTTCATCTGCCGGCAGAGGAACCGGCCTGGGCCGCCCCAGTGGTCCTAGGCGTGCATCCGCTGCCAGATCGCGACCGAATGCTACTGCGTGATCTGCCGGCGCTTGGCGGCGAAATCGTGGAAGCGATCCCGACAGCGCGTCCAGGCATCTTGGATTTCGGTCGCACGGTGGCAGGACGGGCGCAGGTCCACTTGCGCGTTGATCGCCCGACCACGGTGCGCATGACCTGGAGCGAACAACTCCACGAAGGGCGGGTATTGCCTAACTGCTGGACCTCCGGACTGCCTGAAGGCTACGGCGACACGCTCGAACTTGATCCGGGTGAACACAGATGGTGTTCGCACGATATGCGCGCCGGCCGTTTTGTCCAGGTGTTGCCATCAGAGTGCCTCCTCTCGTTATCGGTTGCCGAAACGCAGTGGCAGCAGCCGTGGGACTACGCCCGCAAGGTCATTGGTCAAGCAACCGACGCACTGGGTTCTCGCATTCTCGAAGTTTCAGCACGCACCATGCAAGTCTGTACCGATGACATCCTGAATGACTGTCCGACCCGGGAACGGGCGCAGTACTTCGATTGTTTTTTCTGGACAGGAGCGTTCGCGCTGCTCTTTGGCAACCTTGATCCAATGCGAAGATTCCTGCATCAGTTCCTGCGCGGCGCCAGCGCCGACGGCATTCTTCAAATGAAATACCCCGCGCCCCGCGACAACGGCGTGATTCCCGATTTCGCTCTGCTTTTTTCAGTACAGCTTGCCGATTTTCTTGAACGCGCCGGTGAACTATCAGTGGTGCAGCCGTTACGACTACCTGCCTTGGCTTCGGTGCGCGGTCTCGAACGATGGCGCGACAATGATGGGCTGTTAGCCGAGGTGCCGGGCTGGACTTTTCTCGACAACGGCAACGAGATCGTCAAGCACCCATGCAGTGCCGCGCTCAATGCCTGCTACATAGGCGCCCTTGACGTTCAGGCTAAGCTCGCCGATGCCTGTTGCGATTTGAAATTGGCGACAGAACTCCGCTCCCAACATGCCGCCGTCCGGGATGCCTGGCGTCGCGCTTTCTGGAGACCCGACGAGAAGCGCATACTGGACGGCGTTGGCAGTCTTGACGCTGAAAAGTGGCATGTGGTGGGCCATAGCCTGCCGATGGAGGGACCTTGGTGGCATGTTTGCATCGGCGCGGTTATACGGCTGCGTATCCGTTGCGCGGCTACTCAATTGCGTCTGCACGGCCCGGCAAACGTGCGCGCCTTTCTTGACGGCCAATTGATGGCGGACGGCACACCAACATCCTCGACCATGGCACCGCTCTTTCATCCCGTCGCAAGCGGAATACTGCCTGGAGACAACGAATGGCACGAACTTGAAATTCATTCCCAAAAAGCCGGATGGGAATGGGAGTTTCTCCTGGGCGCTGATGCCCCGATATCATGCGCCAATGAACGCTGGTGGCCATTGATGGAGTGGCCCTCGGCAGCGGAGTCCCAACCCGAACCTGTGGCGACGCTGCCCACCCAGCTAGTGCCACATCCCGTGGCCAGACGCTCGCAGCTCACCGCTGGATATGCCATCTATCATGGTTGCCTCGATTCTGACGAGGCGATCCATGTATTGCGAGACGTCACGTCAGAACGCCTGGTGACCCCTTTCTTGCGTCGTACGACCCCCTACGGAGTGCAAGTGAGTCACGACGTCGCCGAGTTGCGTGATCGCGTGGTGGCTGCCAATTGTCCGCCCAGCCTGTTCCACCTATGCCATGCTTTGCGGCGGCATGGTTTAGAAGCACGCGCATGGCAAGAAATACGTCGTGCTTGCCTGCCGCAGTTAGCTCGTGGTGCGACCACGTGGTGGGAGGAGTTCCGCGATGCCTCCAGTCTCTGCCACGCATGGGGAGCGTTTGTAGCCGAATTTGTCCCGCGACAATTGAACCTATGACGACAATCAAACCGACGAAATTCACACTATGCGACTTTCGCAATCAACTCAACAACAATTAGAAGAAGGATCCCCATCATGGGTGACCTGGCAATGGTTGCCGGTCGAAGAGGACCGCGCCGAAGGGCGCTCAGACCGGGTAACGTATTGCTCGATCAGTGATCCCTGCCGCAATGCCGTGATCTCTCCCATCGCCGCAAGGATGGATAGTCGTTTCTGTTTTAGTCGGGTCATGATGCTATAATATATATATAGTTGTACACCTAGAACACGGCAAGCAAAAAAATTATGCATCTTCAGCCAAACTCATGGGCTAAAGTTGGTGCTGGAAGCTCACCCATTGTATGT
>CAZOLK010000330.1:0-5699 GCA_964580325.1 uncultured Verrucomicrobiota bacterium
TTGGTTTGCAACGCTTTACATCAATATCATGGCCCAGTTGCGAAAGACGGGCTAGCAGGGATGGCGCAAGTTCGGATCGGGCATTTTCGGCAACATGGGCACGCACGTGATAGGCACGAAGCATTCAGCAGGCTAAAGCCTGGACTAACACTATGTTGTTTTGCAATGCATTACGCTTCCAGCACGATCCTGGCAGGCCCCAAACCAACCGGGTGGACAAAGGATCCGGATCACGATTACGATTACGGGCGATGTAAGGTGGACGATTGGGAGGCCATGTACGGCTCTTTCGCGGACACAGACATGAATTCGCCAACCAGCGCAAGCAGAATCCGCTCGCAAGCTCGCGCCCCTGCTGCTGGACGTTATAAAAACAAAACTCATTGCCACTATCCAGCTTAGACCGTTTCTTTTCATGATTCCAACACCTCGCGCACTTTCATTGCCAGATCCTGTTTTGAGAAAGGCTTCTGGATAAAGTTGACGCCCTTGTCCAGGACACCGTGATGGGCAATGACATTGGCGGTATAGCCCGATATAAACAGGCACTTGATACCGGGATAAAGAGACAAAATATTCCCGGCCAAGTCGCGTCCATTCATTTCAGGCATCACCACGTCGGTCATCAGGAGGTGGATATTACCGGCATATTGCTTTGCCATGCGGATGGCCTCGCCCGGTGTACCTGCTCGCAGCACGGTATATCCCTGCCGCTCGAGCATCATGGCGGTCATTTTCAGAATCGTCGGCTCGTCTTCTACCAGCAGGACCGTTTCGTCGGCGAACGCGTGCGGCATGCCAGATTTCTTTAGCGACAACGGGACCACCTTGGCCTTGTGGCGCGGCAGGTAGATCTTGAATGTCGAGCCCTGGCCCGGCTCGCTGTAGACATTGATGAAACCGTTGTTTTGCTTGACCGCGCCATAGACCGTGGCCAGGCCCAAGCCGGTGCCTTTGCCCAATTCCTTGGTCGTAAAAAAGGGCTCGAATACTTGTGTCAGCGTCTCGGCATCGATGCCACAACCATTGTCACTCACGGCCAGCATCGCATATTCTCCGGCCACAAAACCCGCATGGTTCCTGCAATAGTCTTCATCAAAAACGATGTTGCAGGTTTCGATGGTGACTTTGCCAACGTCGGCAATGGCGTCCCTGGCGTTGACGCACAGGTTGGCCAATATTTGATCGATCTGGCTGGGGTCGATTATTATCGGCCAAACGCTTTTGCCTGGAATCCAGGCCATATCGATGTCTTCACCGATCAGCCGCTGTAACATTTTGAGCATGCCTTCCACGGTCTTGTTGAGATCGATCACCTTTGGGGTCACGATCTGTTTGCGGGCAAAAGTCAGCAGTTGCCGGGTCAGATCGGCGGAGCGCACACCGGCTTTTCTGATTTCCATAAGGTCGGAATATAACGGCTCTTCTGGACCTGTATTCTCTAGGATCATATCCGCATGGCCGATAATGATCCCCAGCATGTTGTTGAAATCGTGAGCCACGCCGCCTGCCAGACGACCCACCGCCTCCATTTTCTGGGCATGCCGGAGCTGGGCTTGCAGTTTTTCATGCTCCGTCTCAGCGTGTTTCCGGTCGTCAATATTCCTACCAAAGACGAGAATACTGTCTTTTCCAGCGATTTTGGCATGCAGAAGATTGTTTTCGAACCAGATCAGCCGTCCATTCCTGTCCTTGGCAAGCCATTCAAAGCGCTGCGGACCTTCCATGCAGGTTTTTCTGACCCACACTAACGCCTCGGCGCTGGTGTAAGGCGGTTGGTTCAGGCTTAAATCTCCTACATTGAGGCGCTTAATTTCCTCGACCGAATAACCAAAGGTCTCGCAGGTGGTCCGGTTGACATCCAAGATAGCGCCAGTGACGGCGTCATGGATGAAGATGCAGTCGCTGCTGTTGTCGAAAATGTCGCGATAGCTCTTTTCCGACTGGACAAGCGCTTCCTCGGCTTGCTTTACTTTGGTCATATCTCGGGCAATACCGACAATTCCCGTGACGGTTCCCGATTCGTCCTGAACAGGCGAGCCATTGGAGACGTGCCACCGCCAGGAACCATCTCGATGCCGAATCCGGTATTCGACGCTGCTTTGCTTTACGCCCTTCGTCAACGTTTTTTCCAGGAAGGCTCGGCACAGGCGGACGTCTTCGGGGTGGACGTAGGGTTCAAAGGATTTTCCGATTACCTGTTCCGCTGGCTCGCCCATGAAATCGAGCCAGTTGGGGGACATGTACGTAAACACGCCTTCAGGAGAAAGGGCATATACCATGTCGTTGGCATTCTCGACAAAGGACCGGAACCGGTACTCGCTCTGACGCAAAGAATCACTCATCCGTGCCAGCTTGATTTGTGCATAGGAGAGACGAGTGATCACACCGATCAGGTTGCAGTAGAAGGTCATGACCGCGTCGATCATCTGTCTCGGCCAGCGCGGAATGCTCTGGTATGCCTCCAGGTACGCCTCCTCATCGAATCCGTAGCGGCGCGCCTGTTCGCGAAAAACATCGAGGTTCGGCGTTTCACCCTCAAAAAAGAACTGGCCGAGAAAAAGATTTCCCACATGCCGTTCGCCTACCCTAATGGGCGTCACCATATCCCACAGGTTGTTCTTGCATTTGTATGCCTTGAAAGTGCCTGGCGCGACATCTGAGGCGAGAAGCGTATCGCTTTCGATGCAATTCCTCGCGGTCTCGGGATGAACCCGGTGGAATTTCGTACAGATATCCTGCCAGCCGGTGCCGACGAGGACATTCCCTTCCAGGTCAATGATTCCCACGCCGATATCCGTCAAAGCGTAGAAGTCATCCATCAGGGATTGGATCTCATCGCAGTCCACCACATCGGCGAGATTCAGTGTTTCGAGATCGCCTTCCGGATCGAGAAGCGCGTTCAATTTCGTCCGCACCCGGCTCTCGCTCTCTTGCAGCGCCTCTTCGACGCGCTTCTGTCCGGTAATGTCCCGCACCCACTCGATGAACATCTCGACGTTATGGTCTTCATCCAACAGCGGGATGACACGCAGATCTACCCAAGTTCCATCCGGCAGCCGGGCTTCTTCTTGACATGGCTTTCCCGTTTCCAGCACGCGCCTGGCCAGACAGTCGGGGCAAATGTTATCGAAATCACGATAAGTCTTATAGCATTTCGTGTTCGAGATCCGTTTTTCTTCCGGAACAGCGGCAAAACCCTGCCAATTGCTATAGAGGATGTCCATTTCAGGACTGTGAATCGAAATCATATCGGGAACAACGCCAAGCATTTTCTGAAAACGCTGTTCGCTTTCGCGCAGCGTCTCTTCGGACCGCTTGCGCTCGGTAACATCCTGAATCGCGAAAACGATCTCGTCGATCCGCCCTTGCGCGTCATGCAGGGGCGCGCCGTTAATGCTCAGGATGCGTCGGTCACCGTTCTTTCGGATGATTGCGTGCTGAACATCACACACCGCCCGGTCGTTCGCCATGACCCGACAAAACGGCAACTCTTCGTCCGGGAAAGAAGAGCCGTCGACATCGGTGATCTTCCAGTCGGGCGCGTCGTAGCAGCGCCCCTGGATTTCGGATTTCTCCAGACCGAAGAGTTGTTCGGCTTGCTTATTCGCAAAGGTAATTTCCCCGTCCCGGTTTACGGTGGTGATGCCCACCGGCCCATCCTCGATGATACGTTCGGCGAGTTCATGGGCCTTTCTCAGCGCCTCTTCGGTCTGCTTGAGGTCCGTGATGTCGGTATGCGTGCCGAACATGGACAGGGCCTTACCCGCGTCGTCGCAGGTCAAGATACGCCCCCGGTCGAGAATCCAGACCCAGCGGCCGTCCTTGTGCCGCATGCGGAACTCGCAGTTGTAGGCGGTCGTCCTGCCCTCAACGCAATCCACCAGGGCCTGGCGCGCATGCTCAAGGTCTTCCGAGTGGACCAGGCGTTTCCAGGTCGCGTAGTCGTAGGGCTGCAGTTCCTCGATGGTGTATCCGAGCATGGCTGCCCATTGCACGTTGAAGAGAATTTTATTCGTCTGGACATTCCATTCCCAGGTTCCCACGCCCGAGCCTTCGATGACGTGATGCAGATGTTGGCGGTTTTCCTCCAATTTACGCGCTGTTACGATCTTGGACAGCGCAAAGGCCAGATCACCGGCCACCTCGTTGAAGAGGTCCTGTTCTTCATCGTCCCAGGCGTAGGCGGTGGGAACCGAGACCGTAAGGATGGCGTAGGTCACACCGCCCGCGTTCAGGCGGCGTATCAGACCGGCGCGTCCGCGGTATTCGCCGTGCAGGGGGCAGTTGGGACAGTCGTCCGCCGGGTTGCCCACCACAAGGACGGCATCGCACTCGAGTGCTCGGTTCATGCAATCCGGAAAATGTCCCCGCTCCAGGCACTCGCGCAGGACCTCGAACCCGCCGTCGAAACCCGCGGCCGCAGTCGCCGCCACCGGCCCTTGCGTCGGCAACCCCAGCCCCCGGGCCGTCTCACCGCCCATAAGGGCGATCCAGACGTTGTGATACCCCATCGTTTCGGTCAGATTCACACAAGCCCGCTCGATCAAGCGTCGCGGGTCGTCCTCGTTCACGATGAGTTGGTTGACGTTGCGGATGGCCAACAGCACCTGCTTCAAATGCGCTTCCCGGGCCTCGGCCTCGACCAGGCGCTCACGTTCGCCTGAAATGGTGTCCACCCGGCCTTCCCGGATGGCCGTCAGCGCCGATTCCGCGGCCTCCAAACGCCGCTTTAACTCGTCATAGGACAGTGATTTCTCGTTATGCATCGCTTTCACCTTTCGGAAACATGCCTGCCAAGGCCGTAAAATCGCTGAAATCGCCGCAAATCAGCATTCCCGAAGCAAATTCGAGCACTTGAAGGGCGGGATTGACGAAAATCCCCCGGTCCAGGGCGGTCTGCGGAGTTTCGCCCACATCAATGACCTCCACTTTAAATTCAACATGAGGAAAAATATCCCGCAATCGCCGGAGACTTTCCCTGGACCTCCGAGAATGGAGGGCATCACCGCAAACAAAAAACCGGGCCACACAGCGGAGGTTCATGGTGGTTCGGGTCAGGACTTTATTCGACATGGTTCCCCTCCTTTCCACCGATCTCGATGCCGTTGTGCGTGATCCGGAACGTGTGAAGGCAGCTCGACTGGATGTGATCCCACGATTTGAGGAACTCCAGGTCCCGCACGAAGCGGCCCTGCTTTTCCACGTTGCGCAAAACCATGACCGTAACGCGGCGCAAAAGGGCTTTTTTTTTTAACGTTTCCGCCGAATGACACTTACTTACTGTTCTACTGAAATTGTTCGTAATCATCGTTTCTCCACCTCCATTCGGTTCCCTAGCCAAACATCGATGGTTGCTTTGTGAAATCGCCAGTGACGCCCCACTTTCTGGGCCGGTATCCTACCTTCTCTTACCAACTTGTATATCGTCGATTTAGGGATATCCAAATAATTGGCTAGTTTGTTTATGTTGAGCACATCTTTCGTTTTTTCCATCGACAAAGCCCCTTCTCTTGGCCGTCAACGCAATTAATTTGCGACTCACTCCATAGTTCCCGGAAAAGTTATCGTTATTAACAGTTAATGTCAATCGCTAAACCCATAATTTAGGGAAAACATCTCGTCGCGAATCTCGTCGCAAACCTTGTCGCAAACCTTGTCGCAAACCTTGTCGCAAACCTTGTCGCAAACCTTGTCGC
>CAZOLK010000331.1:0-5697 GCA_964580325.1 uncultured Verrucomicrobiota bacterium
CGAAGCGTTTGACCGGAAATTCATCATGGAGAGCCGCCCAACCATCGAGGAAGTTTTTGACGCCTATTTCAGTTGCCGAAAGCAAAAGCGCAATACGCTGAACCAGCTTGCCTTTGAAGTTAATCTGGAAAATAATTTACTACAGCTATACCGCGACCTTAAGGGTGGTAACTACAAAATCGGGCATAGTCTTGCATTCGTCATTACGCACCCTAAAATCCGGGAAGTCTGGGCGGCGGATTTTCGTGACCGGGTTGTGCATCATATCATTTACAACGCTCTTTATGAGCAGTTCACAAAGCAGTTTATCCGGGACACCTACGCCTGCATCCCTGGCCGCGGAACGCATGACGCTTTGCGCCGTGTTTCTGGCTTTGCACGGTCATTAACCCGTAACGGAACACGCACGGCCTATTTCCTGAAAGCCGATGTTGCCAATTTCTTCAATTCCATTGACAAGAACCGTCTGCTGGAAATTCTGGACAGGAATATAAGGGAAGATGAAGAATGGATACGTGCCTTAGTGCATAAAATCGTACTGCACGATCCCCGTTCTCATGTCGTTTTACGCTCATCCAGAGAGCTGTTTGAACAGGTTCCCATACACAAAAGCTTTATGCATGCAAAAGGTGATCGCGGCTTGCCGATTGGAAATCTGGTTAGCCAGTTTTTTGCGAATATCTATATGAACGAGCTGGATCAATTTGTAAAACACCGCCTGAAAGTCCGCCATTACGGACGTTATGTGGACGATGTGATCCTTTTACATGAAGACCCGGCTGTGCTGAACGAATGGTATAAGGCCATGAGCGATTTTCTTGAACAAAATCTTGGCCTGCATTTCCATCCTAATAAAAAACATCTCAACCGCATAGACACAGGAATGGATTTTACGGGCTTTGTCATCAAGCCGGGGCGCACATATCTGCGCAATTCGTCGCTCGCGCGTTGCCAGCAAAAAATACGGGCGTGGGAACGCCGGGGCGCACCCCTTGATGAAGAAAATCTGGAAAAATTATCCGCAACCGTTACAAGCTATCTCGCCATGTTGCGGCATGTTGACGGTTATAAAGCCCGTTACGCTTTGTGCCGTCGGGTGGAAAATCTGTTTCTTCAGGCAGATGAAGAATGCACAAAAATCCTGCCCGCAAAAACACCGGCAGCGCCCGGTAAAAAGAAAAAATGATCGGGGAAGAGATTTCAACTCCGGGCACAGCGGACGTTACGGTTATTCGTCTTATTGTTGTTGTTCTGGTTACCGTCACTGAAGCGCTGTATCCATGCGTTGTTGCTATTGTTCTCCGAGGACGACCAGTACCACGGAGCAAAGCAAACAACCTCAGTTTCGATGACGATCTTATGGTCAATGCAGCCGAATGCTCAGCCACACTGCCTTCAATGCCCGCTTGCGCGGGACATATCTACTTTGGTAACGATTCCTTTTGAAACCGTTACCGCCGCCATCCGAGATGAACACGCTCGCCGGGCTGGGTCTTGACCACAACCCGTTCTGGCTATCTCTTTCCCGAACTCTTGAGCCACCCTTGCGCCTGCCGTGCCAGGCTGTCGATTTTCTCTGCAAGGTCTGCATAGTGATTGCGTGGCAAAATTCTTATATCATGCGATAATCTAATCAAAAGCTGCACCACCTGAATCCGTTCCAGAATCATTTCAATATGATGCTCTTTATCCTTGGCCGTATTGGCCTTGTATATCATCACGACCAGTTCAATAATCTCTTCTTTCAGTTTCTGGCCGAGCGTGTGCCTGTATTCACGCGGAAAATTCTTTGTTACCTGCATAATCCGCAAAAGCAGGTCATAGGTCAACTTGTAAATTGGCAAATGCTGATATTGCGCCACTGAAAAACATCCTTTGAAACACTGTTCCTCATTATGCGTCTTAACTAACGGTAAATAAAGCCGGTTTTCAATCAATGCCGCCAAAAATTTGTAGCGACCCCGCTTCGCGGGGACATTCAAATAATTAAATGATTAAATGGTTCATCTCCGGGCACAGCGGACGTTACGGTTATTCGCCTTACCGCTGCCGTTCTGGCCACCGTCACTGAAGCGCTGTATCCATGCGAAGTTGCTAGCGCCCTCCGAGGACGACCAGTACCATTGGCCGCTGAGATCAAAACTATCGCGCAGAGGGCCGGTCGTACCGTTGTTATCATCATCCGTAGCATCATTGAGCGTTGGCAGCGGATGATCGGGATCATCTGTCGCATTCAAATTGGCATAGATCACATCCAGTTCCGATATCGCCGGAAGATACCAGCCGCTGCCGGGTAAGGCATTGCAGGTTTCCGCCGCCGTGTGCGTCCCCGAAACATCGGCCACAAGCGTTGCCGTATTGCCCGGCCCGTCCGTGGCATTCACATTCGTCCAAGCCGTACCCGTTCCTATATTTGTTGTGTCTGATTCCGTATTGGCATTTTTCCATTGCATCGTATCTCTGGTATTCGGATCACCACCGCCATTTTCACAGCGGTCGTCAACCGGATCATAATCCTGCCCCAGATCACATCTTCGCACAAAGAAATCCGTTGTCGTGCCCGGCACATCCCCGGCATAAACCATCACATCATCCATATCCGTGGGATCAGCGCCAAACAGCCGTGCGCAGCCTGAATTAGCCGGAGCGGACAGGTCGCCGGACGGGCAGGATGAAAGTCCCAGAAGGATCGTACTCACATCAAGACTTAAGTTGTACGGCAGGGCGAATGTGGTGTCCAGATCGTTGCCGGACGCATCTTCCAGCTCGTTTGCAGCAACAGTAATCGCCGTGATTGTGATGCCGTCCGCATCATTATCACCAGCCTGCACCGTATAGGTAAATTCAGCATTGCCCGCATTGATGGCAGAGAAATTCGCGGTGCGGGACGTTCCGCCAATATTTAGCGTCAGACTCGGCGCGCCGCTTTGCACCAAATCTTCATTGGCATTCAATGTCACCGTGATTATATCGCCAATTCCTGCCGGGTCGTCGCCGCTCGAAGCGGCTGTAAAGCCCGCGATTGTCGGCGCGGTTACATCCGGCACAGTGCCGGACAGCCCGCCTGTCACCGTCCGTACCATCGGCGCGCCGTTTGTGCCGGTCAACGTACCGCCGTTTTTCTCGATTTCCTCGGCCACGATATTGGATAATGTTTCATCCGCAGCAATGACGTCATAGGTAAAGACAAGCGTGGATGTGCCGCTGCCGCTCGCATAATCCGCCAGACGATCCAGACCGCCCAAAGTAAAGCGCAGTTGCGGCGTTCCGGTGACCGTGACGCTGCCCGTTAATGGCACGGTAAAGGTCAGCGTATTGCCGGTTGCCAGCGTGCCGGTCACACTGAGCGCTTCATCCGCGTAAGGGGCGGCTTTCGGATTGGATGGCGCGGGGCCGACCAGATCAAGCTGCGCGTGCGCTTCGCTTGTATGTGTTTCATAGATAGCCGTGCCTTCGGCGCGGATTTGCGGAGCCAGTCCATCGCCGTCCTGCGCCTCGGCCAGTTCTTCCGTATTCACCCGCGTTGTACCTGTATCGTCCGTAAAGTCTGCTGCGCCATCGCGCACCCGCAATGTTGTCGTGCCGCCCGATACGCGCACGTCTACGTCTGTGCCTATCAGGTCGATTGCGCCGCCCGGCACGGCAATGACCGTTATGCCGCCGCTGCCGCTGGTGAATTGTATAATCCCAGTAATCAGGACAATCTGGTCGCGTTCGATCCGCACTTGCGTACTTTGCCCCACATCCAGCCTTGCGCCGTTGCCGAAGACCACCGTGGCCCCATCACCCGCCGCGCCGCCGGTCGTGATCGTCGTGCCGAAGGCCAGAGATTGCCCGACACTGACATTTGCCCCTTGGGCAAATGTCACGCGCGCCGTTACATCCGGGTCTTGGCGCACCTGCACCCGAATTTCATTGTTGCGCCGTACCTTGTCAAAACGGCGATCCGTAACGGAATCCAGATTGTAAGTCGGGCGCTTCCACAAATCATCCCACCCCTGCCCGAAACGGTAATTCAGGCGCATAGTGATCTGCCCTTCCATATCGTCCATTTCATTGTCTCTTGTAGCCTGAGAGCGGATTGTAAAGGCGTTCACAGGCGTATATTCCGCCGCAAACTGATAGCCCCAGATATCGTCCCCGTCCGGATTGATAACGGGCGTTTTTTCCTGACCCCAATGGTAGCCCTTGGCGAAGACTTCCAGCTCCGGCGCTTGCGGCAGGCGACCTGAAAGCTCCAGATCCTCGCCGCCCAAAGCCTTTTCTTCATAGCCGTCCTCGCGCCCGCGCCAGTCGGACAGGCCGATATATTTGTTAAAGCTTGCGCCGTACAGGCTGGTTTTATAATCCAGCCCGAGGCTCATGCGGTTATGGTTGTAAGGCCATTGATGGTCGAAGAACGCGTTCGCCCCAAACATATGCTGTTCATCCGGTGTAATGTAACGGTAGACAAGCCCGGCATTCACCGTATCGCGGCGCTGGCTCGTATCCGCGCCCCCGGAGCCCGTAGAGTCTTCAACCTGTTTGTTGGCGTATGAGCCTTGCGCGAAAATATTATGACGCAAATTCGCGCTATCCCAGAGCGGCTGCACGGTTAAAACCGAGTATTCGTCAATTCCGTCACCCGAAAGGGAATATTCCAGTTCCAAGTGATTCAGGGCATAAATATCGCTTGCCGCCGCTGCTGCCTTTACCCCTTCCAGACCGCTGCGAATGGCCGTTTGTTTGAGATTGCCGCCCAGATCATAGGTTTGCCCTTCCCCGTACAAGCCAATTTGCGACCCTATTTGTGATTGGGCAAAACCGTTCGCCATATCGCCTGTGCCTCTGGCAATCTCGCCCGTTGCCGCATTCATTGCTGCCGCCGCCATTTTATTATCAATCGCGGGCAAAACATCCTGCAAATTCTCCCGCACCCAATCCTGCGTCACGTTAGAACCGTCCGGTAATATCGAGCGGCCGCGCTGCGCCAATGTGGACACCACATCGTCAAATCTGGGGTCGCCCTCCAGCATTTGCCCCGTGGCAATGACTTCCTGCGCGATACGCCGCTCCCACGCGCTGTATTCACGCTCTTTTTTGGGATAAGGGGCACTTTCATATAATGGGGAAGAAGCAACCTCTTTTTTCTGCGCCAAACTTTTCAGTTCATGAAGCAGGCTTTTCGCCTCCTCAGGGGAAAGGGTATCGGGATCAATATTATCAAGTTTCTGGAAAACAAGAGAGGATGAAGTTTCCCCCGCATTGACCGAGCTTGCCGAAAACCCCCAAAGCAGCGGGATGAACAGCAGGAACATAAGTCCGGTGGTAAAATGTCTAAACTGTTTTCTCGGCAAGCGCATATCGAACAAAATCTGGGTTGAATACAATCGTGAGCGGAAAACACTTAGAATTCCACAGTTTATATTATAAAAATCGGGGGGGGGGCGCAAGGGATAATATAGAAAAAACGCCAGATTTTCAAGAACTTTGCGAAAAATCCAACGATTTAACAACCGCAAGAGGTGTTAGTAAAAATACTGCCCCAGATAATCACCATCAACCCACATTTTTACGTAGTTGGGTTTTGGGCGCAGAGTTGCTTGGTAGTTTTCACAGTAGTAATTATCTTGACTGTATTTTTCTGGCGCGCATCTTTCAATATAGCATTTTGCTTGATTGATCTGCTGGCTCTCTCGTAATACATACCCCTCTTTG
>CAZOLK010000332.1:0-5677 GCA_964580325.1 uncultured Verrucomicrobiota bacterium
GAGGAGAAGCCCGGCCCATTAGGCCCGTTGACGCGACTGGTCGAAATCGAAGTATTTGAACCGGGCCATCAGGATCGTACCATACCTTTGAAATGTCCGCGGCGTTTTAATGTGATTCGCGGACCATTGGTCGATTCGCCGCCATATGTTGCAGACGAAATCCTGATCGGCGCGAAACCCGGGACCAAGGCCGCCGATTTCATGTGGCTCATCGAACAGCTGGGCGGGGCCATTGTCGATGGTTCGCCTGAGGTGGGGATCTACCGCATCCGCCTGCCGGCCGGCACCAACATCCCGGCGCTGGTCGCGCAACTCAAAAACAATCCGCTGGTCGTTGCGGTGGAACCCAACTATGTTGTTGCATACAGTCCGCCCGTAACGCTATCGAATGCGTTGCGCACGCCTGATCCGAAGCTGCAACTCGCCAAACTGGAGAACGGCACGGTGCGGGTGGCGATCCTCGATTCCGGGCTGCAACCCGGACTTTTTCCCGATGACCTGGTGGCTGGCGCACTTGACGCAGTTCATCCGGATCAACCCTTGGGCGACGACGTCGGACACGGCACCCAAATGGCCATGATCGTGGCTGGCGCGATTCAACCGGCCCAAGATCTCGAGTCAGGTGCCGGCAACGCAAGCTCTATTCCGCTGGTGGCCGTGCGCGCATTTGACGACCAGGGCATGGCATCGCATTTCGCCCTGATCAACAGCATCGAATACGCCATTCAGCAGGGCGCGCGAATCATGAACATGAGCTGGGGCACGGATGTGGAGAGCGAATTCATGGCCGCGGCCATACGCTATGCGCAATCCAAAGGCGTACTGCTGGTCGCCGCGGCCGGCAACGAACCTAGCGGCGAACCTCTCTACCCCTCGGCTTTTCCCGGCGTCCTGGCCATTGCCGCCGCCGACCAGCACGGCAATGCCTGGGAGCAGTCCAATTACGGCAACAACGTATTTGCCATGGCGCCCGGGCTGGCCGAATTTCCGGCTTCGGGCGACGATACTGGCGGCTCATTCGCCGGCACATCCATAGCCAGCGCCTATGTGTCGCGCGCCATAGCGCTGTACCTCGCGAAATACCCGCGCGCCACCAATCAGCAGGCCGTCGACCGCCTGCGCGACAGCTTGACCACAGCGTCCCCAGGCGAACGCAACCAATACGGGTTCGGCGTGCTGGACCAGGCCGCGCTCAACCGTTTCCTGGATGCCGCGCCATGAACAAACTTTTTCCACGCATAGCGCTGCTGGCCTTGACCTGTGTGCCTGTTATTCGGGCAGGCGCGCCGCAGCTCAAATTCGGACGCACGTTTGAAGCGTCCAGCATCGGCCTTTCCTTTCGCGCGCCCAACCAAGCCAAGCCGGTGACCTTACCACCGCCGCAACTCTATTATTACAAGGACCAGGCCGGCAACCGCTACGAGATGTACGACCAGCGCGATCTGTGGTTCCGCACCCAATACGCCGGGCATTGGGCTGGCGCTGACAACGACAATGCGACCCTGACCCTGGGCATGCTGCGCTATCCCATGCCCACGGGCTTCAAGCATCCGCATGTTTCCCATGACGAGTTCCAGCAAGCCGCTGACACCCTGGCCGCGCCGGATCGCGTCTGGAACCTGGCCGGCATCAAGGCCTGGGCCGCTGCGTTCAGCGGCGTGGCCGTGGATATCGAACCACGCGAAATCAAACGCACCATGCGCCTTGCCCAGGTTTACGAATTCCGTTACGACGATTGCCAGCCGGCAAAGCTCGGATACGCGTTCAGGATGAAGTCCAACCGCCTGTTGCACGTGGACGGTGACCAATGGTACTTTGCGCTGCTCCAACTGCCGCCCGACACCGACCCCGAGCAGGCCGCGCTCACGGCTCAGCGTGATTTTCTCAACACACTGCAACCCACCGCCCGCACCACGGATGCGGCACGCTCGGCACGCATAACGTTTCAACACAAGGATACGGCCCCGAGCACGGATAAGTCGGTCGCGTTCCAGCGCAGCCGCGAGCGCATGATCCAGAGCATTGAGGGCGCCGCGGACTGGTGGTTCGTGGAAACCGACCACTACATCCTGGTCTCTGACCTGCCCTCCAGCCGACGCAGCCTGGTGCTGCGCATCCAGGAGGATATCGAACGGTTGCGCGAAGCCTACATGTGCTTTTCGCCACCGCGCGTGCCTATTGAGGAAATCAGCGTTATCCGCGTTTTTGCGCGCCACGAGGATTTTGTCCAGTATGTCGGCGAAGAATTCGAGTGGGCCGCGGGGCTCTGGATGCCGGCCAAAAAAGAATTGGTCATGCACTATATCGAGGGCGGTCGGCGTCACGACGAAAAGGAGCGGCTGTTGCGCACGGTCTACCACGAGGCTTGGCATCAATACCTGCATTATGCGTATGATCGGATCATGTCTTCGGCCTGGTTCGATGAAGGGCATGCCGAGTTTTTTGAAGGCGTCAAATTCGAAAGGCGGCGCATCAAACTGGAAGAGACGCCTTATGTTACGCTGCTGCAGGCCATGATCCGCGCCAACCGCGCCGACATCGCGCGGCTGCTGAACATGACCCATGAGCAGTATTACGCCATCAACGGCACGCAGCAGGAAAGGCTGGAGCACCATGCCCTGGCCTGGGGCTTGATCTATTACCTGCGTAAGGCCGCGCCGCTGCGCAAAGAAAAGGACTACGCCGAAATCCTGACGCGCTACAAGGAAACGCTATGGCAAACCCGTGACCATCGCAAAGCTACAGCCGTGGCATTCAAGGACATCGACCTGAGCGCTTTCATCCACGAGTTCGCCGACTTCTTCAGATCCAACCACCAGCGCAGCAAAGCCCGGCGCAACGAGCTGTTTGAGTAATGGACTATGACGAATGGCTTGGCATGCGGAAAGCTCGGGTGCGGAATGCACCAGGTGGTTGAATACATAGGTTGCGTGTTGGCGCTATTGCGTATACATTTGGGGGATGAAAAAGATTGCTTTGTTTTTTCGTTGGTTTTGGCCTGTTCTGGTTTGGATCGGGTTGGTCGCATTGGCCTTTTTCGTGCGCGTGGATGATTATGCGCACTATAAGGCGAATCCACAGATTTGCTTTTTTCAGAACAAGCCTTTGCTGAGCGCCTTGGATGGTACATATTATATGCGCTATGCGCGCGACCTGGTGGAGGGCGTTTATACGCGGCACGACCCTTTGCGCCATTTCGAACGGCGCATGCCGCCGCCTTTGATGTCCTCGCTTGCCGCTGGCATTACGCTGCTCACGGGATGGCCGATCGAGAAGGTGGCTTTTTATTTGCCGGCCTGGCTGGGAGTTTTGTTGATCTTTCCGGTGTATGGGTTCGGCTCGCTGTGCGGCGACCGCTTGTGCGGTTGGATCGCGGCCGCGATTGCGGCGGTGGCGCCTTATTTTGTCTATCGCAGCGGTATGGGTTGGTTCGATACGGATTGCATGAACGTGACCTGGGCCATGACCACAGCCTATCTATTTGCGTGTTTCGGGTTAAATAAAACCTTGTGGCGCTATGTGTTCCTTTTTCTGGGCTGGCTGACGGTCGGCCTGTTTGTCTGGTGGTGGGATATGGCGCCCAAAGAGGCTTTTCTGATCGGCGCCATGCCGTTTGGTCTGGCAGTGGTCCTGTTTTATCGCCCCAGGCGCTGGGAATGGGTTTTTGTAGGACTGGCCCTGGTCGTGATCGTGGCAGTGGTCTGGGTCAAATGGCCGGCAGTGCGGTCGCTGACGCACGAGGTCAGCAAAAGGATCGTGTCGCGCTATCACTTTCTCGCGGCTACGCAGCGCGGCAATGCGCCAGCTTTAAACGTGGGCACGTCAGAGCAGTTGAATACGTCTTTAACGTTCATAAAGGATTCCATGACGCGCAGTTGGTTTTCGTTTGGTCTGGCTCTGATCGGGCTGGTCGGTATGGCGATCAAGAAGTTTCGCGTCTTTTTGATGTTATCGTCGCTCATGGCCTTGTCGTTGCTGGCGATCCTGTTTGCGCAACGGTTCGTGATTTTCCTGACACCTTTGATCGGACTTGGGCTTGGGTTTGTGATCAGTTACGGGTGGCAAACGGCGAGTGGCGCGGGGCAAACGGCAGAAGATGACGAGAATCGGCAATCCGAAATCCGAAATCCGAAAATGAATGGTCCGCAATTGAATCGAAAGGCCCGCAATCGAATAGTGCGCGGCAGAATGCTTGCGGGCTTAAGTGCGGCGGCGTTGGCCTGGACGTTGTTTTGGCCTTTGCACACGCTGATCACGAGAATTACGGTCTGGCCGAAAACAGAGGCTTATCGGATCGAGGGGTTGGACCTGCTTTCGCGGCATACGCCTTCCAATGCCGTGGTCTGGGCCTGGTGGGATTTGGGGTATGGCATCCAGTATTGGGGACGGCGCAAGAGCTTGTTCGACGGCGAGATTCACGGCGGCAAACTGACGGTCTATAACGGGATCCCGCTGGCTGAACGCAGCGAACGCGGCGCTGCCAATTTCATGTGCTTTACCGCGACGTATGGCGTGCGTTTTGTGGATCGTTTGCTCAAAGCATGCGCTATGGAACGCAAGCAGGGCATGGCGTTTATCCGGCAGGTTTTCGCGGCCGGACCGACCGGGGGGTATGCTCTGTTGAACAAAACCAAACTGCATAAGGTGCATCCCTGGCATTACAAAACGGCCAAACAATGGATCCGCGCGTTTTATCCAGACAAGGTCAGGCCGACCTACCTGTTTCTGGACAAATTCACCATGGATGTGGCATACTGGTGGTATTGGTTCGGGACCTGGGACCCGGAAACGCACCAGACAAAGCATCCCATGTATATTCCTTTTTATGGGGTGAAGATGACGAACGAAGTGGTTACCGGTGATCGGGAGTTGCGTTTCGAGGTTTCCTCCGGCATCGCCAGTTACCGGCAAGGCGCCAAGGTCGTGCAGGTGCCGGTGCATACCCTGTTTGTCAGAACCCCGACTGAAGCGCAGATCATGCGGAACAACCGGCCCGGCGCGGAGCTGAACGTGAACCTGGAGCATGGGTTTGCCGTGTTGATGGAGCCGGAGATGGGGGAAACCCTATTCAACAGATTGTTTGTGCGCCGGGATCCCAGGATCAAGCATTTCAAGCTGGTGGTCGATAATGCGCCGTTTTTCCAGATCTGGCATGTTGGCGCCGAGCGGTTTGATCCGAAGATGGCGGAGGGTTTGTAGGCCATATACGGCTTGA
The DNA here is from genome assembly GCA_964580325.1 of uncultured Verrucomicrobiota bacterium. Lineage (GTDB taxonomy): Bacteria > Verrucomicrobiota > Kiritimatiellia > CAYTQP01 > CAZOLK01 > CAZOLK01. The sequence continues at coordinate 5,216 of CAZOLK010000332.1, forward strand.
TTCGCGGAAAGCTCAGGGCGGGACGGCCCTGCTACCCCTGTTTTCTTTTAAATTGCTGTTGACTTATGACGCGGTCTGTCATAGTTGTTTGAGGAACGGGTATATTGGACCCTGCCCGAAGCCGCATGTGGTGTCATGATGCTGGAGTCGGAAGAAGTATTGTATGGCATGTATCAGGAGAGATGAATGGATATCTATGTAGGCAATTTGCCTTACAAAATAGCTGATTCGGAGTTGCACGAATTGTTTGAACAATATGGAACCGTAACGTCGGCGCGGGTTATCGTCGATCGGTTCACTGGGGAATCCAAAGGTTTTGGGTTCGTTGAGATGCCTGAGAAACAGGAAGCCATTACCGCAATCAACGCTTTGAATGAGATGGACTTCAATGGCCGCAAACTGCGCGTCAACGAATCCCAGCCTAAACCTCGCGGAGGTGGCGGTGGCGGCGGCGGCGGCGGC
>CAZOLK010000333.1:0-4106 GCA_964580325.1 uncultured Verrucomicrobiota bacterium
CAGCCCGGTTCATCCGGAGCTATCCCGAGACTGTTCACCGAGACGCCCCTGTTGCTGTCCGGCAAGGAGCCGTTTGTCATCCGCCTGGCAGCGTTGTGCAAAACGCCGGCGGAGAACTTTCTCTTTGCCCTGGCCAATGCGCCAAAAGGCATCTCCTTGCGGGACAAGCCGGTTTAGGAAGGTTCGAGATCGATCCGCGCCGCACTTTTCTGGGCATCGTGCCGGCTCTGCCGTATCGCGTGATGGAGAGGGATGTCGCGCAAGACAGCGAAGAGCACGCAAAAGGATACCTTGTGCAGTAAGATGTGCCAGTTCAGGGAAAATCCGATCAATGGCTTGCATAATCCGATTTAAGGGTTTACACTTATGCTAATAAAATTGATATAACTATAACTCAAAATTGACTAATCACATAGGGTAAAGAGGCTTTTTTATGCGATTGCAGCGCATTGAAGACGGACACAAAAAAATGATCCGCGAGCGGGTCATGCACGCCGTGCAGGAAGATGCCTCCATTCCAGCTTTTTCCGCCACGGTCCAGAAATTGAATCAGTTGTTGCGCCAGCAGGATATCGGCATTGACGATGTGTCGGATGTGGTCAAGACCGATCCGGGTATGACGTCCAAGTATTTGCGGTTGGCCAATTCCGCTGCGTACGGTGGCCGCATCGAAATCACCAGCATCAACATTGCCATGATGCGCATAGGCTTGCGGCAGATCAGAATGTTTGCTCTGGCTACGGGCGTACTCGATTCGTTCCGCACCTTGAAAATCAAGGTGGATTGGGAGAGATTCTGGCTGCACAGCCTGCTCACGGCGCGTCTGGCCGAAACCTTGTTCAGCGCTTATATGAAAACCGAAGGCAAGGAATACCTGGCCGGCCTGCTTCACGATGTGGGCAAATTATTCATTCAGCACTATTTCCCGCGGGAGTTTGAGACCATCATGCTACGCGCCATGGAACGGCGCAAAGGCATGTTCAGTTGCGAGAAAAAAATCCTGAATTGCACCCACGCGGAGGTCGGTTCGCTCATCTGCCAGAAATGGAAACTGCATGCCGATATCTATCGGGCCGTCTCCTACCACCACGAACCGGAAAACGCCATGATCGCCAGCTCCAGCCTGAACAAGGAACAGCAACTGATCATCATCACAGTCAGCTTGGCCAATCAATTCGCCAACTTGTACGGCATCAATATCAAGGGCGCCAAAATCCTGAATATCCAATCCATCGAGGAACTGCCGCAATGGCAATTGCTGCAACGCTTTACGCCCATACATGACTTTGAGTTCGACATTGCCGAGGAAATCGAGATAGGCCAGGAAATCATTTCCGCGATCACGGGATGAAATATGTGCAGAATGAGCTTTTTATAAAACTAAATATGGTTTATATTCCAGTTGTCATTTATGGGCGGCGAAGAGCAAAGCTGTATGATTACGATGTTGTTGTTAGTGCAGGGTGTCATGGGGTATGGTTATGAAGGTGTTAGTTGTCGATGACGAAGAAAAATCGTTGGATCTTTTTCAGGACTTCCTGACGAATCACCAGATCGTCACGGCTACCGATGGCAAGGAGGCGCTGGAAAAATTTCACCAGGACACGTTCGACGTCGTCTTGACCGACTATGCCATGCCCATAATGAGCGGTATCGAATTGCTCAAAGCCATTCGCGATATCGCCCCGGAACTGCCGGTTATTATCATGACCGGTTACGCGGACAAGGAAAGTGCGATCAACGCGGTCAACAACGGTGCCTTTGCCTATTTTGAAAAGCCGATTGAGATTGACGACATCGCCGATATCTTGCAGCAGATCGAGAATCAAAACATGGCGCGCAAGCGTTTTGAACAAGACCATGCCGAAATGTCCCGCGAACTCAAGCATTTGCGTGTCGCGTATAAAAACCTGCTCTCCCAGGTGGCGCTCAAGGCGTCCGAATCGCCCGAATCGCCCGAATCGGTCGCGCCCAAAGTATCCATTGAAACGCCGAAAATATCGTTTAAAGCGCCGAAAAAAGATGACGATTGAGCCATGGTTGTGGAAAAATTCGGAACCGGCCTTTAATCCCATAGCGTTATGGATTCGCCACGATCCGCTGAATCGCAACCTAAAAAAAACGATATAACCTCTTGAATTTCAGGTTCATAATTGTTAGACATACGAATTCCAAGCTAAATCACGGCTTGTAAAAGGGAAAAAATTGAAATTCATGTAAGGAGTAAGAGCATGATGAAGAAAAGCGCTGTTGTAGTATGTTTGTTGGCGTTGGTCCTGTCCTCGGGTTGCAAAACAACCACGGACGGCGGTGCGAGTTCCATGGCTGGATCGGATGGATCCTATGGTATGAGCGTTGCGTGGGCCAACAAGAAGAGTGCGTGGGTCGATTCACTGGTAGACGGCAAAACCGCTGCCAAGAAGAAAAAAGTGGACGATGTGCTGCCTATCAATGTCGTGTTTGACCTGGGTGCGGAAAAGCAGGTCGGCACCGTGAAGGTGCATAACTGTTTCATCACTGAAACCGGCAAACCGCGCAAATGCAAAGTGTATATCTCTTCCGACGAAGCGGTCATGTCGCTTGGTGAAAAACATGATGCTATCGATGGCGTCGATTGGGATAAAGTCGCTGATTGCGATCTCGCGGAAAAAGCCGGATGGGTCGAATGCAAGCCGGAGAAGGCTGTCAAGGCCCGTTTTGTTCGCGTCAAGCTGTCCAATAACTACGACGACAATCTGAAGACCTTCGGGACCAGCGAAATTAAAATTTTCCCGTGAGTTGGTACGCATTTTAGTGATGTTTAAAAAAAGGCAGGCTGAGATGTCTGCCTTTTTTTATCGAATTATCCTTGCATTGACCAATATAACCGTTATTCAAATAGAAAAACGGAAGGTTGGTATGTTGGATTGGTTAGACAATAACTTACAGAGCGCGGAGGCGCTCGATGACTATGATGTTTTTCTGAACCTGGTCAGGGAGTTGAAAACCCTCAACTTGAACACTCCTGACAGCGCGGCCCATGCGTTGCGTGTGCTCGATCAAATCGAAGATTTATTCTGGGAATTCACCAGCCATCACGCCACTAATGACGACTATTCCATGGGACTCAACACCTCCGAGGCCAACCAGGTCCTGAACTTGTACCAGACCAAACTGCGTAAGCTGAAAACGTTCGAAGGTGTCAATTTCAGTCGCGCCTGCTCGATGCTCTACGTCTGCATCCGCTTGGCCCTATTCATGTTTATGCTGGTTTTCGATTATTGTACACTGGTCGGCGATCTCGATTTTCCCGTGGATATCATGGAGATCTGTTGAGACGTTGCTGAAATGAGTTGACCGTGAGCGAACTTGCGAATTGGCAAACCGTATTTAATCCCATTCAGGCCGCTGAATACAAAAACGAGTGCTTTACCCAGAATACGCAAGAAGAACTCCGTTTTCTGGTCAAGGAACTGGACCTGCCCTCGGGCGCACGTGTCCTGGATCTGGGCTGCGGCACGGGCCGGCACAGCGTTGGACTGGCCGCCGCAGGCTTGCAGGTGACGGGCGTGGATTTTTCCGAGCACATGCTCGAAATGGCACGCCAGGCTGCTGAAAAAGCCGGCGTGTCCCTGACCCTGATTCAAGCCAACGCAGCGGATATAACGTTCGAGGCTTGTTTTGACGCTGCCATTTGCCTGTGTGAAGGCGGTATGTGCCTGCTCGGCGCCGAGGACGATCCCCTGACACGCGATGACGCGATTCTGGGCAATATCTACCGGGCGCTGAAACCAGACGGTCGTCTGGTCGTCAATGCGCTGAGCGCCTGTCGCATCATCCGCGCCATGAGCTATGACGACGTCGCCTCAGGCCGCTTCGATCCGCGCACCCTGGTCGAGACCTACCCGTTCCCGGTCAAAGGTGGAGAGGGGCGAACCGTCATGGTGCGGGAGCGCTATTATACTGGACCGGAATTCATGCGTATGTTGCAAGGCGCGGGTTTCAAAGTGCAGGGCCTGTACGGTGGTACAGCCGGTGCCTGGCATAAAGGGCCGATCAAGCTGGATGAATACGAAATGATGGCCATAGCGCTGAAATGAGTGTCCAACGAGTCCGACCCGGGAAGT
>CAZOLK010000333.1:4206-5647 GCA_964580325.1 uncultured Verrucomicrobiota bacterium
GTTGGATATTGGAGATGGTCTGATCTCCTTACCCCTCGAGTAAATATGAGCAGGGCTCCTCGTTCAGCACGTCGGATCGGTTGCAGATCCGGAGGATTCTTAGCAGACAATCTTCGTAGGCTTTGAGCGTTTCGCCGATCAAGTGCTTTTTTTGACAGGAAAAGCCTGTGCTCTGGTGCGCGGCGGCGTCGGTTTTCTGGTAGAGTTCCCGCATGGTGTGTAAGATCCGGTCCAGCGGATCAGGTTCATCGTTGGCGCGAACAAAGTTGATCTCGTTCATTTCTAATTCCTTTACATGCAGGTAGCGCAACGATGTAATCCGGGGATCCTGAGAGCGTGACAGCAAAGCCAACCACCCTGCGCGTGGGATCTCCGGCTTACCAGGGGGCACGTCTTCTGGCTTGCGACATCCAACCTACTTCCCCGCCTTCCGCATGCTTGAGCTGCGTGGCGTATTGGGGGTTCGTCGTCGCTCACAGCGGCGCGACCGCGTCCGTTTCGCACGGACTTCCGTTTGCACACCCGGTATTGTTTTTTCTCTAATTCAATCTGATGAACCAAAGATTACGATATGCCCGCGGTATAGTCAAGGTTTAAGTGTCGCGTGTCGCATGTCGCGTGTCGGGTGGCAATCAAAAATCCGCAATCCGCAATTCGTGTATCTTCTCACGCTGGAGCATTGTCCGGCCAGTTCGTTGCGCACCTTGGCGCAGGCCGTACAGGAATTCGCCTCTGGTCGGATAGGTGCTGTATTTTCAGGGACCGCGGCGGAGTGTGCGCAGGTCGACCAGGCTGTGGTGATCGACATGATCATTGCTGCCGTTGAATAAGGTCTTGCCGTTATCGCGTACATTACATTGAATGGAATTAGTGTCAAGTATAAGCGAACCTGTGCGCGTGCCCAAGGGTGTTTGCTATTTTATTGAGCGGCCCCTGATACGGTGTGAAACGCATTCGCCACTCACTGAATCTCGTCGCGCAGGTTCAGAGCAATACTGATAAACACGATTGCATCGTTATAAGACACATCGAATTTGGGTGCGTGAGCGATCTTGTTGCGCAAGTTGCGCAGATCGTTGAAGATTTTAACGCCCTTGCTGTCCAGTATGTCGAGTTCGGCCAGTTTGGTTTGCATATCCCTGTAAGGCTGTTTTGTTTTCGTCTTGTCAATGATTACGCCTTTTTTTCGCAATGCTGCTTCCTCTATATCCCGCCAGGCTGAATACACGGCGGCATTGGGTGAAATCGAAGCCATTTCAATCAGCCCGGGATATGTTTTTTCCAGTTTTCGGTGTGATCGTGTTTCATGCAGTTCGGCGTCGTTACGCAGCTTTTGCATGTTTTTTTCAAATTCAAGGGCAAAATCGCCGACTTTGACCCGGCGCAGCAGGTCGAACAGTTCCAGCAGCTTTGCTTTGAACAGCAGGACCAGCGTCAGGAT
>CAZOLK010000334.1:0-5641 GCA_964580325.1 uncultured Verrucomicrobiota bacterium
CGGAATACGGCATGCGCGCGCAGCGGCTGAACTCAGGCGGCCGCCGTAATTGACGCCGGTGCGCACGATCTGGCGCGGCTGGTCAGGCCATTTCAGGATCAGCGTATTGGGTTCTTCCTGGCGCCAGAGCAAGCCGCCCTTTTCCCCGTAGACGCGGATGTTGAGGCTGTTCTCGTCGTCGATCGAAATCTGGCTGGCATGCAGAATGCCGCGCGCGCCGTTGTCGAAGCGCAACAGCACATTGCCGTCGTCCTCAAGCGGACGCCCTTTGACAAACGTGGTCAGATCGGCGCACAGATCCCGGATCTTGAGCCCGGTGATGTATTCGGCCAGGTTTTCCGCGTGCGTGCCGATATCGCCCATGCAGCAACTGGCGCCGGCGCGCTTGGGGTCCGTACGCCAGCCGGCCTGTTTCACGCCGCTCTCCTCAAGGCGCGTGGCCAGCCAGCCCTGGGGGTATTCCACTACGATTTTACGGATATTGCCCAGCTTGCCGGAGCGCACCAGTTCTCGGGCTTCTTTGACCATGGGATAGCCGGTATAATTATGGGTCAGGCCGAACAGCAGGCCGGTCTTTTCCACCAACTCGGCCAGTTCCCGGGCTTCGACCAGGGTGGTGGTCATGGGTTTATCGCTCATCACATGAAATCCGTTTTCCAACGTGGCTTTGGCTACGGGAAAATGCATGAAATTGGGCGTCACGATAGCCACAAAATCCATTCTATCGCCGTCAGGACGCTGCTTTTCGGCATCGAGCATCTCCTGGAATGTACCGTAGACGCGCTCGTCAGGTAAATACAGGTCGCGACCGGACGCCTTGGATTTTTCCGGCGTTGAACTGAATGCGCCACAGACCAGCTCGATTTCGTTGTCCAGTTGCGCGGCCATCCGGTGAACGCCGCCAATAAAGGCGTCGCGGCCGCCGCCCACCATACCCATGCGAATTTTTCGATGTATCATACGCTCTCTCCTCCGTATAGTTTACCTACCCTAACGATGAAATGTTAACTATGGGCGTTTGGTCTCAGCATAGTCAAGCTTTTGGCTCAAAATCTTCCACAAAAATCCGATTTTTTCGTGATCTGGAAAGCCGGTCGGTTTAACATTGAGGTGAATAAAGATGGGTAAAAAATACAAAAAGATTTTCCGTTCATTCTGATCTTTTCGTGGTTATCTTTTTGCATGATTATACGAGAAGCCGGTTTTCAGCAGCGTGTCGGGCGCCATATCGTGGCGCACCATCATCGCAATATCGAATTTCATTACATTGTCGGCGGGCTGGGCTATTGCTTTTGCGAAAAATCACGCTATAACCTGCGCTGCGGCGACTTCTTCTGCGTGCGCCCGGGTCACCGCCACTACTTGCGCCCGCATGCCTATCCCGCCATGCTCTCGCAGTACATCGTGTTCATGGAGCTGGACGAGCTGGAACCCGGTTTTCTGGACCAGGTCTGCGCCTGCCTGGCCATACCCGCATTGCTCAACATCGGCACACGCAACCGTCATTTTTTCGAAGGATTGCTGGGTCGGCAGCGTAACGAGAATCGCTTCATAAAACGCGCCGCCGAACATCAATGGCTGGCCTTTCTCTATGAATTGCTGGGCGGGCAGAAAGCGGGCGGCGCCACGGTGCTCGATCGGCACGTGGAAGAGGCGCTGCGCATCATGCAGAACAGCGTGCGTCAGAAACTGACCCTGGCCGACCTCTGTGTTCGGTTGCATCTGGAACGCTCTTATTTCGTCCGTTTGTTCAAAAAGCACATTGGCCAGCCACCGTTACACTATTTCATGAACCTGAAAATCAACCTGGCAGCCGAACTGCTTTGCCAGACTGACATGGCCATCTATGAAATAGCGCAAGACCTGCAATTCGCCGACGAATTCCACTTCAGCCGCACATTCAAGAAGGTCAAGGGCGTCGCGCCAAGGGAGTATAGGAAGTGAAATGACGATCTTTTTGAAACTCTATGAGATGACTGCGAGTCAAGTTTATGAAACAAAGCCATATACGCTGAATTGCCCCACCCCCGATGGTGAAGTTGTTTTTGTGTACGCCCTAACTCTCAATTCCCCCCGAGTGTCGGGTGTGTGTTGCAAGCCTTGTCACGGATTTGTCAGGATTCCCCGGCATCTTTTTTATCGCCCGATTCCATTGCAAAAACAACACGGATCTCGTATGCTATGGCTGATCTATTTATTGGGAGTGAATTGCCATGAATGATGCGTTAGCTGTGAAAAGCGAAAAGGATATAACGAATTTGACCAAATATTCCGATGAAGAACGGAACCGGATTACAGAGATCGCCCGCATGTTGAGCCAGGATGATTCGCAGTCCGTGGTGACCTATGGCGTGGGCGCACAGAAAGATGTGTCCGATTTTGCCGACAACATCCTCAACGACGTCAAACAAAAAGACAGCGGCTATGTTGGCGACATCCTGGGCAGTCTGGTCCACAAGGTCAAGGATTTGAACGTCAACAGCTTGAGCCATCGCAAAAGTTTCCTTTCCTACCTGCCGCTGATCGGAGGCCTGTTCGATACGTTTGGCCGCTTCATCAGCCGTTACGATACGTTGAGCATGGACATCGAGAAGATTGTGGACAACCTGGACACGGCGCGTATGTCGCTGCTCAAGGACATCGCCATGATGGATACGCTTTACGATAGAAATCTGCAATACGTGCGCATCATCGATCTGTACATCGCGGCCGGCCAGATACGGCTGGATGAGTTGCACGAAAAGTTCCTGCCCGTGATCGAGGAGAAGGCGGAGTCTTCGGGCGATCCGCTGGACGCGCAGCGGCTCCAGGATTTCAACCAGTTTCTGGGCCGGATTGAAAAGAAGCTTCACGATTTGAAGTTGAGCCGTATGGTTGCCGTGCAGACCGCGCCGCAGTTGCGCCTGATCCAGAACGGGAACCAGGCCCTGGTTGAAAAAATCCAGAGTTCCGTGCTCAATACCATTCCGCTCTGGAAAAACCAGATTGTCATTGCCATCGCGCTCATGCGCCAGCAAAAAGCGGTCAAGCTGCAGAAACAAGTCACCGATACGACCAACGAGTTGCTCAAGCAGAACGCTGAAATGCTCAAGTCCGGAGCCTCCGAGATCGCACGCGAAGCGGAACGCGGCATTGTGGAGATCGATACGCTCAAGAAAGTCAACGCAGATCTGATCGCCACCATCGAGGATACGCTCAAAATCCAGCAGGAAGGCCGGCAGAAACGACAGCAGGCGGAAACCGAACTGGTCAAATTGGAGCAGGACCTGAAGGAAAAACTGACATCCATCTCGTCCCGCGCCAGCCAGCCCGACTTGCGCAATAAACCGAACGGCAGCGATATTGTTTCATTAAAATAAGCGGTGAATTCGTGAACGATCAAGCAGCTTATTCGGATGATTTCGGCGCGGCGGATCTGACCTTCCGCCCCTACCGCGGTTCGCTGCTGACCAGTTGGAATTCCGACGGTACATCCAGCAAGCTGAAATACGCGTTCCAACCCGTGGTCAACCTGCTCAGCGGCGTCTGTTTTGGGTATCGCGCTTTTCTGAACGGTTTCGAAGATTTCGGGTTCCTGTCCGTGAGCAGCTTTTTCGAAGAAGCCGAGGATCGCGGCGAACTGCTGCAACTGGAGGAGCGGTTGCAGCGTCTACTGTTCGTTTCCGCGGACCGGATCCCGCATGGCAGCCAGCTCAACCTGTTCTATGCACCCAGCGAATTGCTGTATGCCCACGAAAGGACGTGCCACGAAGAACAGGGCGTGCCGAGCCTCTGGGCGGATATGCGGCAGCGGCTGCAACGCGCCGGCGCCGAGCTAGGCGCGGTGTACATCGAGATTCCGGTTACCCTGGAAGAGCACCGCGCCAGCGAAACGAGCCGGGCCTGCGCGCTTTGTCACAAGCACGGCTTCAAAGTGGCGCGCAGCGAAATCGATAATGCGTACGTGGCCATGAACCTGCTCTATAACGCGGAGGTCGACCTGCTTAAACTCAACCATGCATTCCTGACCAGCTATCTCGGCGACCACCGCAACCGGATCCTTTCGCGCAATATGATCAACCTGGCCCATTCCCTGGGCATTGCCGTGGTCGCGGAAGGTGTCAGCGACCAGAACGAGTACCGGCGCTGCGCCGATTTCGGTTGCGACCTGGTTCAAGGCAATTATATCCAGGCGTCTTCGCGCCAGATGAAGGACCTGCGCATGACCTACGGCACGCTGCTGCCCGATGCCGACAGCGCCCCGGTTCAAGCGGCGCACGATAACCTCAAGTTGACCGAGGAACTGGAAACGCTCGAGGTCATCACGCTCGCTACGCCGCTGCTCCTAGTGCTGGACCTGTTTCAACAACCCGGCCAAGCCCTGTTTTTGCCCGTGGTCAACGAAAGACGGCAACCGGTGGGCGTGATCCGCGAAACCGATTTGAAAGAGATCATCTACTCCCAGTACGGCCGCGACCTGCTCAGCAACCAGACCTCATCCAGCTACACGCTCAGGCAGTTCATCGTCAAAATGCCAATCGCCGACATCGATTCCAGCACCGAAGAAATCCTCGACGTTTTCACCGTAGGCCAAAGCCGTGACGGGCTGCTCATGGTGCGCAACGGCTGTTACATCGGTTACATGCCCGCATCGTCGCTGCTCAAAATCTACCACGAACAGCAGATGGCCCAGGTGCACAACCAGACCGCCGACCTGGCTCAGGCCAAGGAACACGCCGAATCGCTCAACCGCCAGCTTTCCGATATCAACCAAGAGTTGAAAGAAAAGCACGAGCTGATCACCGACAGCATCACCTACGCCAGCCACATCCAGAAAGGTATCTTCCCCAGAGAGGACGATGTCCTCGGTCATTTCCAGGAAGGCTTCATTTTCCTGCAGCCGCGCGATATTGTCAGCGGCGACTTTTACTGGTTCGCGCGCCATGAGCAGTTGATCGTCATCGCGGCCATCGACTGCACCGGCCACGGCGTACCCGGCGCGCTCATGACTGTACTGGCCAACGATCTGATGAACCAGGTGGTTCACGAACAACGCGTCACCATGCCTGACAAAATCCTGCACGCGCTGGACGAAAAGCTGACCGCTACCCTGCGCCGCCATGAAGGCCGACGCCAGCTCAGCGACGGCATGGATGTGAGCCTGGCCGTATTCGATCTGCCGGCCAAAACCCTGTATTACGCCGGCGCCAAGAACAATCTCTACCGCGTGCGCGAAGGGCGTCTCGATGTCGTGCGCGGTTCGCGTTTCACGGTCGGCGGTAAGCAGCTCATGACGACCAAGACCTTCACGCGTCATAACTTGCCGTTCATGCCCGGCGATACGTTTTATATCGCCACCGACGGATTCCAGGATCAGTTCGGCGGAAGGCTGGGTCGCAAGTATATGGTGCGCCGCTTCCGCGATTTCCTGGCCCGGATCGGCCACATTCCGGTCGACATCCAGGGCACCTACCTGAACGAAGAATTCAACCAGTGGAAAGGCGACCGACCGCAGACGGACGACGTACTGGTAATCGGTATGAAGGTCCAATGACGCGACCCGCTCCACCCATGGACCCCCAGGACAGGCAAAGCCTGAATTCGCTGCCAGATGACGCCCGTGCGGCGCTGGCCTGGACCACCGATCCCGCGCACATCCGCG
>CAZOLK010000335.1:0-5601 GCA_964580325.1 uncultured Verrucomicrobiota bacterium
TCGCGCCCCTCTTCGCCAGGCGGTGCGAAATCCGAGAGGCGGATGTAATGGGCGTAGACTTCGGACGGTAAAAGGTTGTAGAAATGGCCGTGGAAGATTTTTTTGAACAACTGCTGCACGTTGTCCGAATGGTTGTGCACGGTGACCACCTCGTCCACGCCAGCGGTTTGCAGCAATTCGCCATAGAGCCGACCGGTGAACGGTTCGCCATCGAACTTGCGCAGGTCGTTCCGCGGACGCTCGTTTTCCAGGCTGCCGAAACGATAGGGGCCGCGGTCCTGGGCGCTGTAGAACAGGTCCGGTTCTATCAGAATCACCCGATCCGCGCCGTTCTCGCGCGCGGCCCGGGCCAAGATCAGGTTGCGCATGGCCAGCTCGTTGCGCGTGTGGAATTGGGACGAGCCGGAACAGATCACGACGGTCTTGCCGGTCAACCCGCGCCCCACTTCGAGCGATGGATCGAACGGGATGAACCGCGGGCAGAACTCGCTGTTGGCAAACGTTTTTAGCGAAACCAGGTCCGAGATATCCAGCGGCATGCCAAAAAACTGGCCCAAGTCAATGGCGCTCGGGCTGTCAGAAAAATTACCGGTAATGACGATGTCGTTCATAGACTCCTGCTGGGTTGGCGGTCATGACGTCAGATAAGCGTCGGAACCCGGCGTGGCCACGAACGCGTTTATGCCGCCACCCAGGTTGTAGATATCGATCATTACGTTGAGCGCGGCGCCAGAGCGACCGTCGGAAAGAACCGTTTTTTTCATGACAATCCTTCCTTTTTTACTCATGACGCGGCGATGTTGACCAGGCGCCCCGGCACTACGATGACCTTGCGGATCTGTTTGCCTTGGGTCCACTTCTTGACCTCGTCAAGTTCAAGCGCCGCGGCTTCGATGGTGTTCCGGTCCACGTCCGCCGGCAGCGTCACATGGCCGCGCACCTTGCCGTTGACCTGTACGGCCAGTTTCAATTCCTCTTCTTTGGCGATCTCCTCGTCCGCTTCGGGCCAGCCGGCGGCAAAGATGCTTTTGTTGTGACCGAGCGCCTGCCAGAGTTCTTCGGCAAAGTGCGGCACGATCGGGCTTAGCAGGCGCACTATGGTTTCGAGCACTTCGCGCAGCACTGCCGGCAACGGTTTGCTTTTGGCGCTACGCAGCATTTTGAGCAGTTCGTTGCAGCGGGCAATGGCCGTGTTGAACTTGAAGCCGCCTTCGATCTCGCGCGTCGCCGACTGGATGCACTGGTGCGCCTTGCGTCGTAACGTGCGGTTGGTGTCGTCCAGGTCCGCGGGCATGGCCGCATCGATGGGCGCCACCTGTTCGCGTTCGGTCTGGACCAAGTCCCATAACCGGTTGAGCATTCGCCAGGCCCCGTTGATGCCGGCCTCGCTCCAGACCTGGGCCTGGTCGGGCGGCGCGTCGGAAAGCATGTAAAGCCGCATCGTGTCAGCGCCGTACTGGTCGAACATTTCGTCCGGATCCACAATGTTGAGCTTGGTCTTGCTGATCTTGGTCATGGTCGCTTCGACCGACGCGCCGCACTTGGCGCAGCATGGGTCCAGGATCTGGTCGCCTTTACGCTCGCCTTTGACATCGTCTTCGTGCAGCCACTTGTCCGTGTCGCAGTAATAGGCTGTTTTGCAGACCATGCCCTGGCAGAACAGGCGCTTGAACGGCTCGCTGAAATCGATCAACCCCAGGTCGTGCAGCAGCATGGTGAAGAAGCGGGCGTAGATCAGGTGCATGGTGGCGTGCTCGATGCCGCCGATATAGTGGTCCACCGGCATCCACTTGCGTACCCGTTCCGAGTCGAACGCCTTCACGGCGTTGGTAGGATCGCAGTAGCGCAGGAAATACCAGCTCGAATCTACGAACGTATCCATGGTATCGGTTTCGCGCCGCGCCGCCTTGCCGCACTTGGGACAGGTGCACTGGACAAACGCCTCGCATTTTTCCAGCGGGTTGCCGCCTTCCTCGGAAAAGGTTACGTCCGTGGGCAGCAGCACGGGCAGGTCCTGTTCCGGGACCGGGACCAGACCGCAGACGTCGCAGTAGATCATGGGAATGGGCGCGCCCCAGTAGCGCTGGCGGCTGATCAGCCAGTCGCGCAGACGGTAGTTGATCGTGCCTTCACCATAGCCCTGGTCAGCCAGCCAGCGGATGATATCGCTCATGGCCTCGCGGTTGTTGCGGCCGTTGAACAGGCCTGACGCGATCATGGCGCCGGGATCGACATAAGCCTCGGTCATGGTCGCCGGGTCCAGTTCGCGGTCCGACGGCTGAATCACCACCTTGATCGGCAGACCGTAGGTGCGGGCAAACTCGAAATCGCGCTGATCATGGGCCGGCACCGCCATGACTGCGCCGGTGCCGTAGGTCATGAGCGCGAAATTGGCCACCCACAGCGGCACTTCGTCGCCGTTGACCGGGTTGACCACGTGAAAACCGGTCCAGACGCCGACCTTTTCGCGGTCCGAGCGCTCGCGTTCGCTGGCGCTCTGACGGCGCATGGCCTGGACTTCCTTCATCACCTGCTCTTCCTGGGGCGTGCCCTTGACCAGCTTCTCGATCAGTGGGTGCTCTGGCGCCAGGCTCATGAAGGTGACGCCGAACAGGGTGTCGGGCCGGGTGGTGAAAATGGGCAGCTCCTCGTCGGTTTCCTTGACCTTGAACACCACGCGTGCGCCCTCGGAGCGACCGATCCACTCCTTCTGCATGGCCAGCACATCGTCAGGCCACTGACCGCGCAACTGCTCGTGGCCGTCCAGTAGGCGCTGGGCATACTTGCTCATGGCAAAGAACCACTGGGACATGGCCTTCTGTTCCACTTCCGTGCCGCAACGTTCGCAGCAACCGTCGTGCACCTGTTCGTTGGCCAGCACGGTTTTGTCATGAGGACACCAGTTGACCGGTGCTGTCTTTTTGACGGCCATGCCCATTTTATGGAACTGGAGGAAGAACCACTGGGTCCAGTGATAATAATCGGTGTGACTGGTGGCCACTTCGCACGACCAGTCATAGCCCCAACCGGCGTGCGCCATCTGCTGTTTCATGCGGGCGATGTTTTTCTCGGTAAAGTCGTGGGGATGTACGCCGGTGCGCATGGCCGCGTTCTCGGCTGGAAGTCCGAAGCTGTCCCAGCCCATGGGGGAAAGCACATCATACCCACGCAGGATGTTGTAGCGCACCACCACGTCGCCGATCGTATAATTGATGACATGACCCATGTGCAGTACACCCGACGGATAGGGGTACATGGTCAACACATAACATTTCTCGCGTTCGCCCGTGCCTTTGGCGGTAAACAAATCCGCCGCGTCCCAGGCTTCGCGCCACTTCTTCTCGATGGTTTTAAAATCGTATTTGTCCATTGCCTTCAACCCTCTGCTTGCATCAAAACGCAAGGGTATAAAACATTTTACCAAAAAATGCACGTGTTTTGTGCTGCTAAATGAAACCCTCGGGATGCTCCCTGCATGAATATTCATGTTAAAGTCAATTTTAGTCATGTTCATGCGTTTTATTTTAGGCTATTAAATTTAGGCTATTAATGGGCTTAATAGATTGTTCCGAAAACGAAAACAGCACGAAAGGATGCGAAACATGAAAGCAATAATGGTAATGTTTGACTCGTTGAATCGGCACATGCTGCCGACCTATGGCTGCGACTGGGTGCATGCGCCCAATTTCCAGCGGCTGGCGGAGCGCAGCGTGACGTTTGACCGCTCGTTCGTGGGCAGTATGCCCTGCATGCCGGCGCGCCGCGAGCTGCACACCGGACGCTACAATTTCCTGCACCGTTCCTGGGGACCCATCGAGCCGTTTGACGATTCCATGCCGGAAATCCTCAAGTACAACCAGATCCACAGCCATCTGATCAGCGATCACTACCATTATTGGGAAGAGGGCGGCTGCAATTACCATACGCGCTACGAGAGCTGGGAAATCTCGCGCGGCCAGGAGGGCGACCCTTGGATGGGTGCCTATGCTCCACCCTCCATCGAACATCCCAATCCCACGCGCGACGGAGGCCGCCGCAACGGCATGGTCTACCAGGATTGGATCAACCGTCAGTTCATGCAGGACGAAAATAACCTGCCCCAGATCAAAACCACGCGCATGGGGCTCGAGTTCCTCGATCGTAACCATGGCCAGGACAACTGGTTCCTGCACGTAGAGACGTTCGATCCGCACGAGCCCTATTTTGTGCCGGATCGGTTCAAGCAGCTCTACGACTACGATTTCAGCAAGATCACTGAATCCGACTGGCCCAGCTATGATCGCGCCGATGAACGGCCAGACCTGAGCGAGCATTACCGCTATCTCAACGCGGCCCTGATCAGTATGTGCGATGAGTGCCTGGGTAAGATCATGGACAAGATGGACGAACTCGACCTGTGGAAGGACACTATGCTAATCGTCAACACGGACCACGGCTTCCTGCTGGGTGAGCATGACTGGTGGGGCAAGTGCCGCATGCCGTTCTACAACGAAATCGCGCTGACCCCGCTGTTTATCTGGGACCCGCGCAGCGGCAAACGGAACGAGCGGCGCCGCAGCCTGGTGCAGACCATTGACCTGCCAGCCACGATCCTGGAGTATTTCAATGTCGAGCGCCCCGCCGACATGCAGGGCCAACCGCTCAAGGCTACGGTCGAAAGCGATGCTCCCGTGCGCGAAGCTGGTCTGTTCGGCCTGCACGGCGGCCATGTCAATGTTACGGACGGGCGCTACGTCTATATGCGCGCGCCGGTCAACGAGGATAACCGGCCCCTGTATAACTACACGCTCATGCCGACCCACATGCGCCACACCTTTTCGGCGCAGGAGATGCACAACCTGGAAGGCCTGGCTGAACCGTTCGGTTTTACCAAGGGCTGCCAGACCATGAAAATCGACGCCGGCGGCCCGGGCTGGGCCACGGCCCACGGGTTCGGCCACTTGCTGTTCGATATGGACGAGGACCCGCGCCAGCAGCGCCCGCTCCAGGCGCCGGACGTGGAAAAAGCCATGCTCGTTCATCTTGAGCGCGAGATGAAAGCCAATGACGCGCCGCCGGAGCAGTTCGAGCGGTTGGGCCTGGGCTAAGGGCGTGCGCAAAAATAACTTGACCTTTGAGGGGCAATTCATCCCATCCGGCTGCGTTGCGAATGTTTCAGCGCAGAACCTGGCCACCCACTGGTTGGCCAGGTCGCAGCTTGCACGTGTGGCTTGTTCCTGTGTATCGGGAAAAGCGTAAAGCCAGCGTGCGCGGTCTGCCAGAAAAGCATGTGTCCAGGCCGCGGGGATGGCGGCTGGCATGGCCATCGTCAACTCGATTGCGCTTCCACCTGTTCGCGTGCCTGCCGGCGAAAAGAGCGCGGGCTGCACCCGCTGTGCTTTTTGAATGCTTTGGACAGGGCGAACGGGGTCTGGTAACCCAGCAGCTCAGCGATCAGTTCCAGGGTGTAGTCAGTGTGTTTCAATAACTCTTCGGCCCGGCGCATGCGCAGGCGGCGCACCATGTGTTGGGGCGTGGCCAGGTTGTAGAGCCGGACCAGGCGGTGGAAATGGGCTTCGGAAACGTGCAAATGCCGCGCCATTTCTTTCACCTCCCAGGCAC
>CAZOLK010000336.1:0-5595 GCA_964580325.1 uncultured Verrucomicrobiota bacterium
ACCCGTGGTCATTTCGATCAACCGTTTTCTGGACGATCCTGAGTCAGCGCTCCTAACGCTGCGCGACCAATGTCACGAAACGGATGTGCCGGCCGTTATCACCGACTTTCGCGAAAGCGGCGGCGAGGGCGGCCTGGAACTGGCGGAAAAGATTGCGGAGTTATGTGTGACGTCATCGCGGTTCAAACCGTTGTATGAGCTGTCCCAGCCGTTCGATGAAAAGATCGAAACCATTGCCCGGCGCATCTACGGTGCGGATGGCGTCGAATTCGCGAGCGATGCGCGCCGTTCGCTGAAACGCATCGTCAACCTGGGCTATGCCGACTTGCCGGTGTGCATGGCCAAGACCCCGGCGTCGCTGTCGGACAATCCCAAAAAGTCGGGGCGCCCGCGCAATTTCCGCATCACGGTCACGGACGCCAAGGTCGCGGCCGGCGCCGGGTTTGTCGTGGTTTACACCGGCAACATCATGACCATGCCGGGCCTGCCCAAGGAACCGGCCGCGCTGAACATCGACGTGGATGCAGATGGCAATATTTCCGGTTTATTCTGATGGCGGCTGGAACGTCCCGTGCGGGCGACGTCCCCTGTGGATGCGCTTCGATGTTATCGATTCGCTCGATTCAGGCGTACGAACCCAGCTCTCTGGCCTTGGCGATGATGCGGCGGAAGTCTTCCAGGCTTACGCTGTTGGGAATGGAGTGGTCAGAGGCAAAGATGTAGCCGCCGTTTTGCTTCATGGCCGGGATCACGGCTTTCATTTCGGCCATGATTTTGTCCGGTTGATCCCAGAGCACCGCGTTGATGCCGCCATGGAGAACCAGCTTGTCGCCATAGGTCTGCTTTAGGTGCACGGGATCCATGCCGGCCTTGACTTCGAGCGGATCGATGCCGATCTCGATCAATTCGGGCACAAACGGATTGATGTCGCCGCAGGAGTGCATCATGGCCTTGATTCCCTTGGCATGGGCCCATTCCGCGGCCCGGCGATGAAAAGGTTTGACCAGTTCGCGGAAGGTCTCCTGTGAAAAGAACTGGTTGTGCTTGTAGCCCATGTCATCCGGCCAACGGATGGCGTCAAACGTATAGCCCTTTTCCCAGATACGGTCCAACAGGGCCAGGTGCACATCCAGCTCAGTGGCATACATGTCGCGCAGCCATTCAGGTTTCTCCATGATGGCGATCAGCGCGGTTTCCGTACCGATCATCCAGGAATGGGTTACGTCAAAGCCGAACCAGAGCCCGGCGGTGATAAAATCGCCGCGTTCGCGCCAGAACGTGTAGTTCTTGCGCAGATCCTCCCAGTCGATCCGGTCGTCAGAAGGCTGCATACGCATTTTGGCCTGCTGCCAGGAATCCGGTTCCTTGATGGTGAACGCCAGATACTCGGGCGTACCGCCGGCATGCTTCCAATTCTTGAGGGTCAAACCCCATGAGGTTGTCTGAACCTTGTACGCGTCCGTCTCCTCGATCATACGCACGGGATAACGCGGCGAATTATCGGCGCCGACCGAAGAGATATGGTCCAAATCAAAAAAATCGACATCATGCACATGCTCGGGCATGCCCTCATTGCGCCAGCGTTCCACTGTCGCGCCCAGGGCTGATCCATGATCGGAATGCGATCCGCATCGCGGTGTTCTCTTGTGTTGAACTCAAGGCATACAGTTATGCACTATCGCATCAGCCGTGAACATGTCGCCAGCCGTCAAGTATATGTTAGATATCGATGTTAGTGTAGGGGAGGGGAAGGTGTCGAAGAGAGCCGGGACGAAGGTGCGGAATGGATAAAAAGTTACGCCATTCGTCGTTCCATCGTCATGTTCACCTGTCGCATAATGTGACACATCGCCAACAGGATGTGATTCTTCGCAAGGTTGGTTTTCTCTTTTTTACGCATGAGGCATGTGGCTTGCTAACGCTATCAAAATTACTTACACCTCCCTTTCGCACCATATCTCAACAAACATTCCATGCATTCCCGCGGCACTTGGCACGATTTTGGCTTTAAATATTTGCAATGAAAGCAGAGAAATATAATGAGCGGAGAACGGCATCATGAACCTGGAACAATCTATTTACCAAGGTCCAAATCTCAACCAACAACTCAATCTTGCTCCGCAGTTGTTGAATTGGCTCAACCTGCTGCAAGCGCCTGCACTGGAATTGTCGGCGATTATTCGCCAGGAATTGGAAAGCAACCCGATCCTAGAAAGTGAAAGCCCGCAAACCAATGAGACAGACCTCCCATTGCCCGCTTTGGGCGAGGACCGGCTGGACCTGGGCGCGACCTGCCTGGATGACCGCACCGCGGACGCCCGTCTCGAATCGCTGCGCCAGTTGGACCAAGAATGGCGCGAGGACTATGCCCAGACCCGCGGCAGCCGGATGTCCGAAGATGACCTCGATAAACACCAGTTCATGATGGATTCGCTCGTGGGACCGTCATCGCTGTTTGCGCTGCTGGAAGAACAGTTGGGCGAGGTTGAACTGGATGAAGAGACCTACCCGTTGGCGCAACTCATTATCGGTTCCCTTGACCGGCGTGGCTACCTGAGCGGAAACCTGTTCGAACTGGCCGAGTGGGCGCAGGCTCCGCTGAAAGCCATGCAGCGCGCCCTGGAAGTTGTTCAACAATTGGAACCAGCCGGCGTGGGTGCCCGTGACTTGCGCGAATGCCTGCTCTTGCAGTTGAATCCGCAAAATCCTGAACAGCATGACGCCTACTGGGTTGTGCGTGACGCATTTGACCTGCTGCCGGAAAAGAACCTGGACGAAATTGCGGCCCGTCTCGACCTTGACCGGGAAGATGTCGAAGACGCCATGGATCGCATCCGCGCACTAGATCCGCAGCCCGGCCTGACCGTTTGTCCGGAAGCAACCTGTTACGTGGAACCCGATGTGATGGTCACGGAAGAAGACGGTGCATTAAAGGTTGACGTAAACGAAAGTTTTGCGCCGCATCTTTTTCTCAGTCCGCGCTATTTACGCTTGATCGAAAACAAGCAGATCAAAGATGAAGACCTGGCCTATCTGCGTCGCAAAATTCGCAGCGGCCAGTTCCTGATCCGCGGCATCGGGCAGCGTCGCGAAACCCTGCTGCGTGTGGCCCAGGAAATCGTGCGCATACAGCATGATTTCTTTACCGAGGAACAGGGGGAACTGGTGCCCCTGACCATGAATAAAGTGGCCCTGATCATCGGCGTCCACGAAACCACAGTCAGCCGTGCGCTGGCCAACAAGTACATGCGGACGCCGCACGGTCTGTTTGCCATGAAGCACTTTTTTAAAAGCGGCTATCGCTGTTCCGATGGCTCCGCACTCACTCCGGAACGCGTCAAGGAATTGATCGCTGAAATGATCGACGCGGAAGACGAGTTCCAGCCCGTGACCGATTTGGATATCTCCCGCAAACTCAAAGATCTCGGTTTGCGTGTCGCCAGGCGCACCATTGCCAAATACCGCGAGGAGATGGACATCCCCTCGTCCAAGGAACGGCTGAAACGGGTGCGCAAAGCGGTGAGCAGTTAGGCGCCTTCTTGTACCCTGCAACTTGCACCCTGCATTCTTTCCGCATCTTCCTTCACGGTTTTTGTTTGCCCGCAACCTGCATTTGCGCTATATAGTTGAATTATTCAATGCGAACATGAAAAGGAGAATTCTGGTGAAAGAGTTTTGTGGTATGATGTTTTGTTGTTTGTTGTTATCAATGGTTGCGGGTTTGACCGGGTGCGGCACCAAACCACCTACGCAATCAGGGTTCCTGGACGATTACAGCCGGCTGGCGCAGAGCGCCGGGGATAAAAGTATGCTGGAATGGTATCGTGAGGACTGGGACTGGAAGCGGTATAAGAAAGTGATGATCGATCCGCTCCAATTGTGCCTGCACCCCGACTCCAAAAGCGCCAAGATTCCCGAGGAAAAATTGAATGAGCTGATCAAGACTTTTCGCCAAATTGTCATCGATAATGTTAAAGAAGCCTATCCCGTGGTAGAGCAGCCTGGACCCGATGTCCTGCGCGTCCGTGCGGCCATAACCGATATCCAGTGTGTCTCGCCCACCTTGAATGTAGCCACCATGGCCAGTATCGGCGTGCCGTTGGATATGGGCGGCGCCGCCATCGAGACGGAATTCATCGATGCCGCGTCAGGCGAAGTGATCGGCATGGTCGTGGATGGCAAAAAGGGAACGCCCATTGACCTTGATCTGGACGCGTTCGATTCAACCGGCCACGCCCGTGGCGCTTTCAAGGAATGGGCGAAAGAGTTGAAATTGGCACTGGATCAAATGCATCAGGAACCACCAGCACAATGACGGCAAAGACGAAAAGATGGGTATTTTTAGTTCTGCTGTTGAGTGGCCTGACGCCAGGATTGTGCCAGGCCAAATGGGAGGTCTGGACCAATTGCACGCTGCTGACCGACAGCTATCACTACCGTGACGGCGACAGTTTTTATATCCAGCGCGGACCGCGTTCGATCTATATCGTCCGCCTGTACGGCGCCGATACCATGGAAACCGACAATATCGTGCCGGAGCGGGTCAAAGAGCAGGCCGAATACTTTGGCATTTCCGAGAAGGACGTGATCAAGCAGGGCAAGGAAGCGAGGAAATTCACCGAAAAAGCGCTGAAAAAACAGTTCACCGTGTATACGGAGAAAGAGAAGGCTGGTGGACGCAGCCAGCAGAACCGCTATTACGCTTTTGTACAATGCGATGACGGCGAATACCTCAGCGAACTGCTGGTCGCCGCCGGCCTGGCGCGCGCCTATGGAAGAGTGGTGGATCGTCCTGACGGCAAAAAAGAGCAGGCCATCTACACCCACTTACGCCAGTTGGAAAAGAAAGCCAAGCGTCTGAAAAACGGCGCCTGGGGTGCGGGTGGCGCCAGCAATCGGCTGCAATTCGTGTTCGATAAGGAGAAGCCGGACCTGGACACCTGGATCGGCAAGACCAGGAAGTGTCCGGCCACGATCTGGGCCTATTCCTGCAAGGATCCGAGCAAACGCGTGCGCACCATCACCTATGGCTCTGAACTCACGATCCTCAAAGAGGAAGAAAACGATATGGTGCGCGTCCGGGTTTTGATCAATCCGAAAAAGGCGATCGAGGTGCTCGTGCGACGTTCTGACATCAAGCTTTAGCCGCTGCTTTTCAACCCTTTGCACGATCAGGTTCTACGCATGAAATACGGTTGTCACAATTTCATTTTAACCGATGGTTGGTCAGATGCCGCTTTGCCTGTACTGGATCAGGTTCGCGAACTTGGGCTGGATTGTTTTGAGATCGCGGTGGGCGTCGACGTTTGTTTTTCCGCCCGACGCACCCGTTGCCGGGCCGAGGAGTTGGGTTTGACGTTGATCGTCAGTCCGGGCGGACAATGGCCGGTGGAACACGATCTGTCCGCGCAGGACCCGGCGCAGCGTGCGGCTGCGTTGGTTTGGCACCAGCATCAGATCGAGTTGGCTGCCGCGCTGGGCGCCGTGGCTTACACTGGTGCGCTGTACGGGCATCCCGGCGTTGTGATGCGCCGCCGTCCGCCGCCGGAGGAGGCGGTGCGCACGGCCGAGGCGCTGCATGCCCTGGCCGAGTTT
>CAZOLK010000337.1:0-5574 GCA_964580325.1 uncultured Verrucomicrobiota bacterium
GGAGCATCGCCGCGACGATGATCGCTTTACGATAATTGTCCACAGGCCTTAGAGCATGTTCAAGCGAAGTGGGAAGCGGTTTGCGTAAAGAAAATGCGGCAAAACAAGGGGCTAGACTGCGTACCCTTTTTGTTGAAGCAAAAACGCAGTCTAGATTTTTGAGTTGTCGCGCGTTCGAACCCAAGTCGATGGATGGGAACCATCGACGATCACACCTTTTGTGAACGCGCTCTAAGAGCCTGACCAAAAACCGGTTTCGTCTGTTGCAAACCCCGTTTTCGAAAACCCGGGGGCCGCGTGGATGCGTTCGGTGAGCACAGGAAGTGCAGAAAGAGGCGTTTGCAAAGGGCTAAAATAGAGCTTTCGGTTCGACTCTAATCCCGGTAATCTACCGGGGCGCCCGTTTTGCGAGGATGCGTTGCAAGGTCCGGCGATGCATACCAAGACGGCGGGCCGTTTCGGAAACGTTATGATCACACAGCTCGTAAACGCGCTGGATGTGCTCCCAACGGACCCGGTCCGCAGACATGGGATTTTCTGGCGGATCAGGCCGTTCACCCGGACTGGCCAGCAAGGCTTTCTCAACATCGTTGGCATCAGCGGGTTTTGGCAGATAGTCGAGCGCGCCGGCCTTAACCGCAGCCACAGCCGTCGCGATGTTGCCATATCCTGTCAGGATGACGACACGACAATCATCTCGAACCTCCTGGATGGCCTTGACAACTTCAAGCCCGTCACCGTCTTCAAGCCGCAGATCCACCACTGCGTAGGCGGGTGCTGTCCCGTTGATCATGCCCTTGGCTTCCTTGACACTGGCCGCCAGCTGGGGGGCAAAACCGCGTTTTTCCATCGCGCGCCCGAGCCGATTGCGAAAAGGCTCATCGTCATCAAGGATCAACAGGCTGTTGTCCACACCGACGGCTAGTGGCAGGTCGTCGGCGGCAACACTAATTTCGGTCACACTCATTGTCTTTACGCTTTCTCTCTTGGGCTCAAGCCGGCTCAGATTCCGCATGTTCAACGCCAAAGGAAACAGCTGAGATCGGCCAGCTGGCTGACACGAAGGCCCCTTCCGATCTTCCGTCGCGGCCCATTTCATTATTGAAGTAGATGGTCGCACCGGTACGCTCGAGCAGGGTTTTCGCAATAAAAAACCCCAACCCCATACCTCCATTACGCCGTCGGTCCCGATTTGGATTGACCCCGCGATTTCGATTGACATAGGGCTCTCCGAGCCTGGCCAGGGCCTCCGGCGAAAAACCGGGACCATCATCGGTAATGGAAACGACAAGGCCGTCTTCATCCCACCGGGCCTCGCAGTAAACCCGGGAGCGGGCATAGGCCACAGCATTCTCGATGAAATTCCGCAAACCGTAAATCATCTCCGGGCGCCGCGGGATGCTCGGGATGGGAGTCTCGTTGCCCTGACAGTCGACGTGAAAATCAATATCAACCGCATCATTTTGGTTCAGAAACGGACCAGCTGCCTCCCTCAGGAGCGAATCGAGGCGGATCCGGTCATGCATCAGGTCTCCGGCATCTCCGCGCTCGGACAATCGCCCAAGGATATCCCGGCACCGGCGTGCCTGCCCGATGAGAAGGGCCGCATCCTCCATGAGGATCTGGTGGTCATCAGCGCTGTCTTCGCCAGGCTGGAGGTCAGCTATGGTCTCCGACATTTCCTGGGCCGTGACCTGTATTGTAGCAAGCGGGGTCCCCAATTCATGGGCAGCAGCAGCGGCAAGCCCGCCAATGGCTGATAACCGCTCCTCGCGTGCAATAACCATCTGCGTAGCCGTCAAAGCGTTACGCATCTGCGCGGATTCCTTTGCAATCCGATAGGCGTAGCTCGAGAAAAAAATCACCGAAAAGGAAAGCGCGGCCCAGACTCCAATCAGATAGACCCGCGGAATTTGCACGCCACCCGGCTGATTCCAAGGCAGCGGAAAATGAAATACGGCGATAATCGCAAGCGCCACAAGCGTCATGACACATAAGCCCGTCGTCTGGCGCATCGGCAGAACGCCTGCAGCAATGGTCACCGGCGCCAGAACAACGATCGCAAACGGGTTCTGAAGCCCACCCGTCAGAAACAACAGCACGCAAAGCTGGAGAATGTCGAAACCGATAAAAAAGGCGCTCGCCTCTTCGGTGAGAAAACGCTGCGGCGAAAACTGAAGTATGACAAACAGGTTGAGCCAGGCACTGGCAGCAATTGTGGCAAGGCAAAGACCGAGAGAAAGCTCAAATCCAAGGCCGAAATGGACGATGAGAATGGCAAGGGTCTGGCCAATAACGGCGAGCCAGCGCAAAGTTGTCAGGGTTCGTATCCGGATCGGCCCGCGAACCCGCCCATCCAGGGGCCAGGGAACACCAGGCTGACCGGCAGCGCTCCTGGCAAGCGAAGGTTCGGCAACTGAAAACGGGCTACCATCGGCCAAGCGCAACAATGATCGCCATTGCGCAGGTTTTGTTTTGGAATCCAAACCCTATCTTCCTTCTGAAATCATGACCCTGAGCAGGAAATTAAGATGATGCCCTTGAATACGGCCTACCGCTGGCTCCCGTTTGCTTTGTCGCTGGCAATCCTCGGGCTTGCCGGATGTAGCGGCGTGGACCGCATGCCTAACGGATTTTTTGCTGAACGCATTGAGTTGTCAGATGAATTTACCAATGCTTTTACCCTGACCAATACCGACGGGCAGAGCGTTACCGAGGCTGATTTCCTTGGCAAGCCGGCGATCGTTTATTTTGGGTTCACCCATTGTCCCGATGTCTGCCCGAATGCCCTGGCGGTTCTTTCGGCAACCCTGAATGAACTCGGCGATAACGCAGAAAACATTACACCAATCTTCATCGGTGTGGATTATGGCCGTGATACCCCTCAATCATTAAGGAATTTTCTGGCTTTCGATCCGCGGATTGAGGGTCTTGCGGGCACTGAAGACCAGATACGCGCAGCGACAACGGCCTATCGGGTTTTCTTCGAGCGGCGCGAGCTGGAGAACTCATCGCTTGGATACACCATAGACCATAGTAGTATGTTTTACTTTGTCGATCGCGATGGAACGCTCAAATATGCCTTCCGCGATGACCTCTCTCCCCAGCAACTCGCTGATTTTCTTCAGTTTTTGATTTCAGCCTAAAAGCCGTCGCCAAAAGCAGCGGACCGGCCGCAGCCATTGTGCGCTGCAGCAATTCATCTTATGTACTATTTTTGCAGCTTAATTGAGCACGGCAGGCAGGTGTAACGGCGTTTGTGCGACAGGCTTCGGGCGCGAGTGTGTTATGCGTAGAGACCGTGCTAACCGGCACGGTCTGGGCGGAAGGATAATCGACAATGTTATATATGGCCTTCGAATGGGGCGTTACCGCCTTCTCACCAGCGCGTTATGCGGCCGCGATGGGGGCACACATGATGCGCTCACCCCTCAACCCGATGGCCGAAACCTGGTTTGGACGCTCGACGGCTGCAGCGCTTGAGGTATTTGAACATGCCGTACGCCGGTATCCAAAACCGACTTGGGGCATTGCCGACACCACAGTGAACGGAAAATCAGTACCGGTAACGATAGAAACAGTTTCACGGAAAAGTTTCTGCTCCCTTCTGCATTTCAGACGTGACCCTGACGCTTTGCGCACGGCGCATGACGCAAAAACCCGACCCGACCCTGTTGTTTTGATTATCGCGCCGCTCTCAGGCCATCACGCCACGCTGTTACGCGGAACCGTGGAGGCAATGATCCCCGACCATGAGGTCTATGTGACCGACTGGGCCGATGCTCGAACCGTCCCGGTTGCCATAGGGCGCTTCGATATGAACGATTATATCGATTATCTCATGGGTTTTCTCCGCACACTGCACGAAATCCATGGCGAGCGTGCCCACTCCATGGCCGTGTGCCAGCCAGGTCCCTGCCTGCTGGCGGCTGCATCCCTGATGGCCGAAGCCGATGAATCAGCGAGACCAGCCTCAATGGTTATCATGGGGAGCCCGATCGATACAAGACGGTCTCCGACCGTTCCCAATATCATCTCACAGGAACGGCCCTTTGATTGGTTTGAGAATAATATGATCTACACGGTTCCGCCCCCTTATCCGGGTATGCTGCGCCGTGTTTATCCAGGCTTTATCCAGCTTTATTCGTTCATGTCGATGAACTCAAATCGTCATTTTGATGCGCACTATGATTATTTCCAGCACCTCGTTGAGGGCGATGGCGATAGCGCTGACAAACATCGTGGCTTCTACGACGAATATCTTGCCGTCCTCGACCTGACTGAAGAATTCTACCTACAGACTATTCAGGATGTTTTCCAGCAACATAAACTGCCCGAAGGCCTGCTTACACACCATGGGCAGAGGGTCAAACCTGAAGCGATTACGGATATTGCGCTGATGACCGTTGAAGGCGAAAAAGACGATATATCCGGGATCGGGCAGACCCAGGCCGCCCATGATCTGTGTATCAATATTCCTGACCGCATGCGACTGGACTATATCCAGAAAAATGTTGGCCACTACGGTGTTTTTAATGGTTCACGCTGGCGCAATGAAATCCAGCCAAAGATTGCCGAATTTATCCGTACCCATCACCATGCAGCAAAGACTGGCCTGCGCCTCGTCGAAGCGTAAAGATTATTCGGAAAAATGCTTCGATAGCCGCACACCCTGACCCTGATAGTGCGAGGCCAGGGCCGAGCCATAGGCTGCGTTCGGCGCTTCAACCAGGCGCTCATATCGAAGCCGAGCCACAAGCTGATTGTCCTCAAGGACAAAAGGCGCGTCGTGGCTGCGCACTTCCAGAACGGCGCGGGACGGCGCTTCCACACCAAATCCGGGGTCGAAAAACCCCGCATAGTGCACGCGAAATTCACCAAGCCCCGGGCTGATCGGGAGCATTTCTGCGGCCATTGACGGCGGAATTCGCAGCGCCTCGCGTGAGGCCAGAATGTAAAACTCATCCGGATCGAGAATAATAAATCCGTTCTGTGGTGCCCGGATCGGCTCAAAGAAATCCTGCGCCGTTAATTCGCCCGTCCGGTCCACATCAATCAGACCGGAGTGACGACGGGCGCGATAGCCGATCAACTGGTCAGGCAGCCCGGCAATCGAAACCCGCACACCAAGTCCATCGGCAATATCGAGCGCATCCGTATCACTCAGCGGCTGTTTTTCCTGGTGCGATGCAAGCGCTGCGTCAGAGACGATGCACGCACCCTGTTTGAAACGGATCTGGTTCAGGCTTGATCCGGTTCTGGCAAGAATTGAGAAAGTCCGTGGACTGACTTCGGCATAAAGTGGCCCGTTATAACCGGCCGCCACCTCGTCAAAGACATCGGCATTATCCGTGACAAGGCGCACGAAAACATCAATCCGGCCCGTTGAGCTTTTCGGATTGGCATTGGCCCGAATACTCTGCGGGAGTGCCAGACGCTCGCGTAGCTCGACAAGATAGACACAGCCGCGCTCAAAGACCGCACCGTCCTCAAGCGATAGCGGGTGCATCATCAGATCACCCTCCAGCCGGTCCATGACCGTTCGGCGCGGCGAGGGCAAAAACGATGCGCGCA
>CAZOLK010000338.1:0-5524 GCA_964580325.1 uncultured Verrucomicrobiota bacterium
GCGGCGGTTGCGCAAAAAGCATCGCCGCACGGATGTTCGCCGCGTGGTCATTGTCGGTTTTGACGGCATGGATGCGGAACGCACACAGCGGCTCATGGTCGAAGGCCAAATGCCGGTGTTTTCCAAACTGGCCGAACAGGGTTGTTTCTATCCGCTGCAATCCACCTGCCCGCCCATTTCGCCCGTGGCCTGGTCCTCGTTCATGACCGGCGTCAACCCGGGAAAACACAACATCTTCGACTTCCTCAACCGCAACCTGAAAACCTATCTGCCCGAGCTTTCTTCATCCCGGATTTATACCCGCAAAAACAAACCGATGATGCAACTGTTGCGCAAGAGTAAACCGTTCTGGCAGGTGCTGGGTGAATACGGTTATTTCAGCACGATCTTGCGCGTGCCGGTCACGTTTCCTCCCGAACCGTTCAACGGCCTGCTGATTTCCGGCATGTGTGTGCCTGATCTGCGCGGCACCCAGGGCACGTTCACCTATTTTACCGAAGAAGAGGCGCCTGCCGCTGACATGGAAAGCGGCGTGGTGGTCAAGGTCTGCTCCGAAAACGGCAAGCTAAACTGCGCGCTGGACGGCCCCACGGTGAACGGTAAAGCCATTTCGCTACCCCTGTCGTTCACGCTTGACCAGGACAAGCAACAGGCCCGTCTGCGCTTTGGCGGCGAGCAGGTGTTGCTGCGTCAGGGTTGTTATTCCAACTGGCGGAGCCTGTCTTTTAAAACCTCACGGTTCGGCAAAGCCAAGGGAATCTGCCGTTTCCTGCTGTTGAGCGTCAAGCCGTTCCGGCTCTACGTGACCCCCATCAATATAGATCCCGAATCGCCAGCACTGCCTATTTCCTGGCCCACCATTTATTCCATTTACTTGGCCAAACTGCTCGGCCCATATGCGACGCTGGGCCTGGCCGAAGATACTTGGGGCCGCAGCCAAGGCGTGCTGGACGATGCCGCATTCCTTGAACAGACCTATGCGATCCACGCCGAGCGTGAAGCCATGCTGTTCCACGCCTTGAACCACACCCGGCGCGGCGTTTGCGCCTGCGTATTCGATACGTCGGACCGGATTCAGCACATGTTCATCCGTGACGGTGAAGGGCATCGGGTCGTGGACGATATGTACAAAAACATGGACAAGTTGACCGGGCGGGTGATCGAGAAGCTTAAAAAAGGCGATGTGCTGGTGGTCATGTCCGACCACGGTTTCACCCGATTCAAGCGCGGCGTCGATTTGAATGCCTGGCTAGAACAGGAGGGCTTTCTGCAGCTGGCCGAAGATGGCCGTCATAAAAAATACCTGCGCGGCATGAACTGGGCCAAGACCCGCGCCTACACCTTTGGTCTCAGCGGCATCTACATCAACAAGTGCGGCCGCGAAGCGCGGGGCGTTGTCGCCAAGGACGAGATGAGCGCTTTGAAGCAGACCATCAGCGAACGCCTGCTGGCATTGAAAGACCCGGCCAACGGCGAAACCGTGGTCAAACAGGTCTATGACAGCGAACAGGTTTACAGCGGTCCCTACAAACTACAGGGACCGGACCTGGTCGTCGGTTTCGCCAAAGGCTACCGCGCCTCATGGAAAGCTGCGGTGGGCCAGGTCGAGGAACAGATTTTTTCGGATAACGAAGAGGCCTGGAGCGGCGATCACTGCGTTGACCGTTCCGTGGTGCCCGGCATTTTCTTCTGCAACCGCAAACTCGACGATCCAGAAGGGTTGAACATCACCGATATCGCGCCCACGGTGCTCGATTGGCTGGGCGTTCCCATTCCTGGTTACATGGACGGACGAAGCAGAATCAACGTTGAATAACGACCTGTTATCGGTTACAATAATATCATGAAAACACAACATGCCATGACCCGGCGCGAAAGTATGCGCCTCACCGGCGCCGCGGTTGCAGCGGCGACGCTGGGTTTTCCGGCAATTCTGCGCGCCGGATCCGCGTCTTCCATTCGCCGGCTGATGGTACTGGGCATTGACGGCATGGATCCCGTGCTGGCGTCCAGTTTTATGAACAAAGGGTTGATGCCCCATTGCGCCCGATTGAGCAAGCTGGGCTGCTTTTCCCCGCTGCGCACCACGGTCCCGCCCCAGAGCCCGGTCGCCTGGTCCACCTTTATTTCCGGCCTGAACCCAGGCGGCCACGGGATTTACGACTTCATCACCCGCGATGCGCTGACCATGGTTCCGATTCTGTCTACCACGAAGATCGCGCCGTCGAAACACACCCTCAATATCGGCAACTACACCCTTCCGCTTTCTTCGGCCAAGCCGGAAATGCTGCGCCAGGGCCCCACGCTATGGAAACTGCTCGAGGAACAGGGCATCCTCTCCACCATCTATAAGGCCCCAGTCAATTTCCCGCCAGTAGACTCGGATTCACGAACACTGTCAGGCATGACCACGCCCGATATTCACGGCAGTTACGGCATTTTTTCCTACTACACCTCGTCGCCGCGTGAACGCAACCGTCAGGCGCCGGGCGGCGCGGTGCACCGCGTACAGTTCCACAAACAGCACGCCGAATGCAAGCTGACCGGACCTGTCAATGTGTATAGACAGGATATGGCCGCCATGGAAATTCCGTTCAAAGTCGACCTGGATCCCAAATCGCCGCTGGCACGCGTCCGCATCCAGAACGCAGACCTGCTGTTGGCTGAGGGCGGTTGGAGCGACTGGGTCACCGTGCACTTCAACATGCTGCCGCTGGTCGGCGATATCACCGGCATCTGCCGCTTTTACCTCAAAAAAGCACGGCCCCATCTCGAATTGTATGTCTCGCCAATCAATATCGATCCGGCCAATCCGGCCATGCCCATCTCCACCCCGAAAAACTATGCTCGCGAACTGGCCGCGGAACTCGGTCCGTTTTACACCCAAGGCATGCCCGAAGACACGTCGGCGCTGTCGGCCAAGGTGCTAGATGATAGCGATTACCGGTCCCAGGCCATGCTCGTGCTGGACGAACGACTGCGCGCTTACCAGCATGAACTGACCCGGTTCAAGGACGGTTTTTTCTTCTTCTATTTCTCCTCGCTGGACCTGAATTCCCACGCCTTTTTCCGCACACTGGACGTGCATCACCCGCTCTACACCGAAAAACTGGCCAGACAGCATGGCGATTTTATCCCCTGGCTTTACCGCCAGATGGATCAGGTCGTGGGCATGGCCATGGACCGGATAGACCCGAACACCGCGCTGCTAGTGATGTCAGACCACGGTTTCACCACGTTCCGGCGCCAGTTCAACCTGAACGCATGGCTTATGGACAACGGTTACGCGCAACCCAAAAACCGGTTTCAGCGGGGCCGCACCGATTCCTTCCAAAATGTGGACTGGTCCAAAACCGCGGCTTATGGCCTGGGCATCAATGGATTGTATCTGAACCTGAAAGGCCGTGAGGTCAACGGCATCGTAGACCGCGACACGGAAGCCGACGCGCTGATGAATCGACTGACGCGCGAGCTGACCGCGATCAGGGATCCGCTCGATGGACAGCCCGCGATCCATCGCGTGATCCGGTCCTCCCGCTATTTCCAAGGAGCCTGCCTGGACCTGGCGCCTGATATGATCGTCTGCTACAACAACCATTATCGTGCATCCTGGGATACGATCCTGGGGAAATACCCCAAACAGATCATGCTCGACAATACCGATCCCTGGAGCGGCGACCATTGCATGGATCCCGAGTTCATTCCCGGCACGCTCATCTCCAACTTGAAGCTGACTCAAGCGGACCCGGGCCTGGAAGACCTGGCCCCGACGATCCTGCGCTTGTTCGGCGTACCGCCGGCCGCCGGCATGAAAGGACGCATGGTTTTCAACGCATGATCATTGCCATCAGCCAATTCTTTCGCGCCATCGCCGCCCTGCTGATCTGGCCCGTGCGCGGCCTTTCACCCAACCTGGCTCTAGCCTGGGTGGCGCTGCTGCTGACCGTGCCGATTTTGCTGGTCTACAAATACGTGTCCAACCAGGTGCGGATGAAACGGGTCAAGCACAAGTTGATGGGCCGGCTGCTCGAAATCCAACTGTATCGGGATACGCCCATATTCATATTCCGCACACTGGGCGCGTTGATTGTCGAAGTGTTCATCTATCTCGGCCTTTCGTTGAAGCCACTGCTGGTGGTGATCGTGCCGCTCTCGCTGCTGCTCGTGCAACTGGCCGGCTGGTATGAGTGGCGCCCGTTGAAACAGAACGAAAAGACGCTGGTCAAACTCCAGTTGGCCGACGACATGCTCGATCATACGTTTGAGCTGCACGTTCCGCCGTCGCTCCACATGGAGGTCGGGCCGTTTCACACTCTGAAAAACAACCAGGTTCTCTGGAGCGTGCGCGCCCGGAACACGAACAGCGAACCTGTCATCGTGACGTTCGCGACCAACACGCTGGCCAAAACGCTGCTGGTCTCGACCGCCTTTGAACCTGTACAGCCGGAAGCAGCCCAGGGTGCCGGCCGGTTGTGGAGCATACCTTGCGAAAACGCGATTCCAGCAAGCGTCGGCGTCAATTACCTGAGCATCGACTATCCCACACGCACGATTTCACTGCTGGGTTTTCGCATGCACTGGATCATTGCACTGCTGCTGTATTGTCTTTTCTTCGGCATCCTGCTGCAAAAGCCGCTGGGTGTCGTCGTATAAATGGGAGCTGCTATGTTTAAACCAAAAATAACGCTGGAAAAAGAATTGTACGATCGGCTGACCAAGACCGCCGAGGTGGCGGGCTACTCGAGTACCGAGGAATTTATCCTGCACATCCTGGAAACCGCGGCACCGGTCGACACCGGCGACGAGTCCGAGGAGGCAGTCAGAAAACGGCTGCAAGGCCTGGGATATATAGAGTGATGCTTGGAGTGCTGCTATGATCGTACTGGTATCGGGACTGCCGCGTTCAGGCACTTCGCTGATGATGCAGATGCTGGCCGCAGGCGGGATGGAGGTGTTGACCGACGGCGAACGGAAAGCGGATGACGACAATCCGCGCGGCTATTACGAACTCGAGCGCGTCAAACAACTGAAGCAGAACACGTCCTGGATGGCCCAGGCAGAGGGCAAGGTCGTCAAGATCATCTCCATGCTGCTCTATGACCTGCCGGAAAAGTACAGCTATAAGGTGGTTTTCATGCAGCGCCGCATGAAGCAGGTGCTGGCTTCGCAACAGACCATGCTCGAGCGCCGCGGCGTTACCGAAAAAGGACCGCCAGACGCCAAAATGGCCGCACATTTCGAAAAGCACCTGGCCGGCGTCAAAACGTGGCTGGCCAAACAGCCTCATTTCGCAACGCACTACTGCGATTACAACGAGCTGCTGCAAAATCCCGAAGCCGGCATAAAAGCGGTCTGCGATTTTCTGGATGCATCACTGGACCAGGACGTCATGCGCAGCGTGATCGATCCCAAGCTCAACCACCAAAACGCAAAGTAAACTGCTATCAAAACGGTCTCCATCAACACAACTAGCCCGTCTTTCGCAACTGGACCGATTAAAAAAAAACTTCGATTTTGTAAGTTA
>CAZOLK010000339.1:0-5504 GCA_964580325.1 uncultured Verrucomicrobiota bacterium
GTCCAGGCTTCAGCCTGCTTCCGGAAGCAACGGCATGTTCATAGCGTTCGTAGTCCAGGCTTCAGCCTGCTTCCGGAAGCAACGGCATGTTCGTAGCGTTTGTAGTCCAGGCTTCAGCCTGCTTCCGGAAGCAACGGCTGGCCTACACAATCGGGCAGGCTGAAGCCTGGACTACGAACCTTATGCAACAGGAAGCAGGCTGAAGCCTGGACTACGAACCTTATGCAACAGGAAGCAGGCTTAAATTCGTGTCACGTGTTAGCCGCCTCATCGCGAGACCGTTGCGGTTCACCGGCTCCCATCACTCGCGATGCGGCCATCCCCCACTCTCCTTTTAACATTGAGCGGGGTACTCGGGTACTTCCATTGCGGTTGATTCCCCAAGAGCCCTTGCTCGTCGCTCGCCTGGTTACTTGCCTGTCATTGTGCGGATCGATGCTGTCTGAGACTCCGGGGTGGTGGCATCAGACTCGTCTATAGCGTAATCGTCGCCCGCAATCGTTCACCTCGTGTGTTCTTGGTTAGAAGCCGTCGTTCGGAGCCAGCCAAGGGCCTTCAATCACGAGAACTTGAATGAAGAACGCTTACAGAGCCTGCGCATGCTGGTGGTCTTAAGGAAGTCCTGGCGAGCAGGCCGCTGACTGTCCAAGAAGACACGGTCGAGTACGGGGCCGAGTACGAGGAAACCGACAAAGCTCGCGACAAAGCTTGCGACAAAGAAATGAATCGAAAGCCCATTCAGGTTGCTTTGTAACGCATAAGTACGACCCTCGCCCCTGCATAGCTCTTTGACAGGCCTTCACAAAAGTGGTACAATATATTTAAGTGTTATCGTGGATGAAGAATGTATAGAGACCATTCGCGCGCTGATCGGGGACATTGGACCCGATCCGCACGAGAGCGTGGAGCAGCCACCTTTGGCGGCGGCTGCTGCGCGGCATCGCATATCGTCGATGATCTCCCTGCGCGAACAGCGCGTGCTCGATCAACCGCAGCCCGACGGTTCGAGTTCCGAGTACGAGCTGAACGAGCTGCTGGCGCGCGGCGGCATGGGCCAGGTCTACAGCGCGCGCCAGACTTCGCTGGACCGGCTGATCGCGCTCAAGATGATCGCCCCGGATAACTCGAACCTGCAACAGGCGCGCGAGGATTTTCTGAGCGAGGCCGTGGTCACCGGCAACCTGGAGCATCCCAACATCATCCCCATCTATGACGTGGCCGTCAACGCGGCCGGTTCGCTGTTCTACGCCATGAAGCAGGTGCAGGGCCTGTCCTGGAAAGAGCGCATGCCACACCTGGACCTGATGCGCAACCTGGATATTCTTCTGCGCGTGGCCGACGCCGTGTCGTTTGCCCATGACCGCGGCGTGATTCACCGCGATATCAAGCCAGCTAATGTGCTGCTGGGCGAGTACGGCGAAGTTTTCCTGACCGACTGGGGTCTGGCCGCTGATGTGGACGGAACGAGCAAGGCCGAGCGCCTTTCCCGTGAGCCACAGCTCTGCGGCACGCCCATGTATATGGCGCCGGAAATGGCGGCCGGCGACATGTTACGCATCGGCAAACACAGCGATATATACCTACTCGGCGCCGTGCTCTACGAAATCGTGACCGGCGGTCCGCCGCGCACCCGGCAGCAGAAGTTCTGGGACTGTATCCAGGCCGTGTTGCGCAACCACATCGAACCGGCCCAACAGCGCGGCGAACTGCTGGATATTGCACACAAAGCCATGGCCACCGACCCGCGCGACCGCTATGGCGACGTCAAACAGTTCCAGGCTGAGATCCATGCCTACCGCGCTCATGTCGACAGCGCCCGGATCAAGGACCTGGCCGATGTCGCGTTGGATACGGCGCACGAAGCCGGGAGCTACCCCGTGTTTGCCGAAGCGGTGTCCGCCTATCGCCAGGCCCTGGTGCTGTGGCCCGAAAATCCCGGTGCGCGTACCGGTTTGAGCGCTGCCCTGTGCGCTTACGCGGAGCAGGCGCTATGCAAGGATGAACCCACGCTGGCGTTGAGCTTGCTCGATTGGCGCGATCCGGACCATATCGCGCTGGTCGAGGTCTGCGAAAAGCGAATCCGCGAACAGGGCCGGCGCAAACGCAGTCATCGCCGCCAGTTGCTCCTGCTCTGGGGCGCGGCCGCGCTGATCCTGGCCATGACCGTCTACCTGGTGCGCGACTATTATCAACGGTTCGGTCGCTGGACCCTGGTCTATGCCAAGGATTTCACCCAACCGGACGTGGACCTGGACGACCTGTCCTTCCATTTTATCGACCTGGCCACGGACTTGCCGCCTTTCCCCTGTGGCGCTTCAGGTATGGCCATCCCCTCGGCACATCTCGTCAAACTGGGCGACGTGTACGAGCCCGGGGATGTGCGCCTGGATTTCTGGGTGCGTTGGCCGCGCCGGATCGACGGTGTGGAATGCATGATCAACGCCGATCTGTATATGCCATTGCGGACCCCGGCCATACCGCCCTGTTACCATGCCCAGTTCGGCGGGTGGCTGGGCGATTTCTGCGTGATCTCGCGCCGCAACCGGGGCGTGGATTCGCACATCAATCACATTGCGCCCTATACTTTCAGTACCGGACGCGTCTATCGTCTCTCGTTCCAGCGGGTCGGCAAGACTCTGAGCCAATGGGTGGACGGACACATGATCCAGCGCAATGACTGGCTGATGCCCGTGATCGGTAATGACCTGGGCGGCGTGGCCCTGCGCTCCTGGACTGCAATCCAGGTTATGGCCGTGCGCGTCTATCGCATGGCCCGGCCGCGCAAACCCGAACCCGTGATGCTGGGCGACGTGCTCTATGCCACTGGACAATACCGCGCCGCGCTAAGAGAATACCACCGGGCAGTCAAGGATTTTCCGCGCGGCGCCATGGCTGTTGAAGCCGCGACCAAGGCCTACCTGACCGCTAACCTGTTGCCTGTAGAACCGGAAATCGAAGCGCTGAAACAAACGTTGCGCGAGTGGATGACGTCGCGGCATCCGCGCCACCTGCTGCACGCGCACATGCTGGAGGGGGATTGCGTCGCGCTCTGGAACAACGCGCGCTACGAGGAAGCATTTACCGCGCTCGATAAGGTCTTCAGTATCGATCCGCGCGCACGCACGCCCTTGCTGATCCTCAACGAGCGTGATCCCGCGGCCCGGCCCGACCCGGGCGTGATCCACAAGCTGTTGCGCTACATCGGCCGGATCGACAAGGTCAATTTTCTGAATGTCAGCAATCTCGGCATCGAGGACCTGTCCCCACTGAGCGGGCTCGAACTGGCTTGGCTCAATTGCAACGCCAACGCCATCCGCGACCTGCGGCCCCTGCGCGGCATGCCGTTGCGCAAGCTGGACTGCGACGGCAACCTGCTCACAACGCTGGACGGCTTGCAGGGCCTGCCGCTGACACACATTAACTTTTCGGCGAATGAAATAGAAGACCTGTCCCCCTTACGCGGCCTGGCACTCAAGGATGTAACTTGCGATCGCAACCGCATTTGCGATCTGGCGCCGATCAAAGCGATGCCGCTCCAGCGTTTGAGCTGCTGCAACAATATTGCGACCAACTTGCCGGCGCTGCGTTTCGATGCTATGCATAACTTGAACCTGCGCGGCAACCGACTTACCCACATCGATACTTTAGGCGCCCGGCAGCTGCGCCTGGATTACCTGAATGTCTCCGACAATGCGATCCGTTCGCTGGAACCTTTGCGCGGCGCGCGAATCGAAAGGATTGATTGCTCCGGCAACCAGATCACCGATCTGTCGCCCTTGACCGGCATGCCGCTGAGACGGCTGCACATAGACGACAACCCCATTAAAAACCTTGGATCGTTGCGCGGTTTGCCGTTAAAGGAATTATCCTTTCACCGCTGCCGCGTATCCGACCTGACGCCACTCCAGGGCATGCGCCTGGGTGTGTTGGGGCTTGAACATAATGCCGTGACCAACCTCACGCCTTTGCATGGCATGCCGTTGCATAGCCTGAACATCAACGGCAATCGTGTGGAGGATCTTGGGCCAATCGCCCAGTCGCCGTTGAGGACGCTGGGTCTTCGCGACAACCGAGTGCGTGACCTGACGCCTGTTCCTTGGACCCACCTGACCTCGCTGGATTGCTGCGGCAATCCCATCGAGACCTTCGGTCAACTGGAGCGTTCGCTGCCTTTCGCTACGTTGTGCGCGGACCTGCACACCTGGTCTACCAACACTTTTGAACGGCGCATGAAGGCCTGGCGTGCGCAGGGCGCGAACCAGGCGCAACGCAGCCGGCTGCGCATCGCGCGCGCCGTGTTGGCCGGCGACCGCGTCGCCGCAATGAAATGGGCTTCAAGCTGGCATGGGAACGCGTATCTGCATGTCAGCCTCAACGCAACCTGGCATGAAGCCGATACACTGGCGCGACAAGTGGGCGGGCGCCTGGTTACAATCACTTCGGCTGAGGAAGAGGCGTTCGTCGAGTCCATCTGTCCCACGACCGTTGAAGGCTGGCTGGGTGCGCGCTGCGGACCCGATGGCCAACCGGCCTGGATCACGGGAGAAGCGTTCGCCTTCTCCATCATGCAATACCCGAAAGAGGTTGAACCAGGCGATGCCCTGAAAATGTGTCCATTCGGCCAGTGGCACTGGATCTCGTCGAAAGCAGATGTCTGGTGCTCCGGCTTGGTCATCGAGTGGGAAACGGATGAATCGGTGTCAGGATCAATGTCACGTTTTCATGATCCCGCATACGCGCCGACACAAGGAGCGAACCGTCCTCCTTGATTGCCAGCATCTATTGTAGGAGAGCGCCGTCGTGTTCATTTGACTTTGTTTTCCAATGAAAAGAAATCCACATCCCCGAATCCGTGTACGGTTACGGTCCCTTCGCGGGTGGGTGGTATGTGTGGCTGATCCTGTCCGTCGGGCAGCAGTTGGCGCGTACAGCGGATCTTAACCTGGCGCCGCCCGATTACGCCCTGGCGGCTGACGACTATGGCTTCGACGGTTTGCTGACCGAACGAAAGCGGGATATAGGTGCGGGCGATGCGTCCCACGATGCGCGCCCGATGCCACGGTCCGCCGCGGGTGCGCGCCGCGGCTAGCAGCGAACCTGGCGGGCAGGTCAGGATGACGTGGGTTGCGCGCGCCAGTATATTGGTGCCCTCGGGCGGATAGGTGATGTCAAAGTCGGGCGCCGCGCTTTGGACCGTCAGCTCGATCGCCGCATCACTCGCATTGCCGCCGCTGTCGGTCACGCGAAACGCCAGGTGGTGCGGACCTGGCTGGAGCAGGGCTACGCAGCGGTTGGTAACGGTCGCGATCTTCTGCCACAATGCACCGTCCACGGCCGCCTCCAGCCCGGCAGGACCGAGGTCGTCGTCCAGGTCCAGTCGGATGACGACCAGCGCTGATGTGCTGACGCTGCCGTTGGCCGGCGCGGCGACCGCGATGCGCGGCGGCTGATCGTCGCCTGCTACGGTGACCGCAACCTCGCCCTCGTTGTTGAGCCGATTCTCG
>CAZOLK010000340.1:0-5453 GCA_964580325.1 uncultured Verrucomicrobiota bacterium
TTCAGCATCGTCACCCACGATTCTGCCGGCAACACCTCTTTCTCCGCCCCGCAATCCGTCACCCCCCAAGCCGGAACCATGCCCCTCTACGACGTTGCTGATCTCAAAGGCGCCGCAGCCCATGATCGCGTCTTCCTGCGCTGGGACTACCAGGCCGACGACAACAACCAGACAACCGCCGATAACGGCATCGGCTTCCTGGTCCACCGTCAGACATCCGGCCAACCCGAACTCATCGCCGCCCTGCCCATCGTACCCAACCAAACCGGCTACACCCTCGTGGATGATGCTCCGGTCGCAGCAGTCAACACCTACCAAATCCACGTCATCGACAAGCTCAACCGCCGCTCGCCCGGCGTCTCTATCCAACTCGAAACCGTCTCCCCGGACCAGGTCGACGAAGCCCTGCATGCAATCGGCGCCACCTTCTCCGCCGCGGCCCGGCGCCCCCACGGACTCAACCCCACCCAGCACTGGTACGGCGTGGTCGACCAAGTCGTACCCGGCTGGTACGAGCACTGGGTACCAACCAACCCCTGCCCCGCCGGCGTCACCTTTGCCAATGACCAGGCCGCCATCCCGGCCATGAACAACCCCACCAGCCAGTTCTATCAAATCATGCTGCCGGCCAATCCATGGTACGCCTTCCATTTCAA
This sequence comes from uncultured Verrucomicrobiota bacterium, assembly GCA_964580325.1. Classification (GTDB taxonomy): domain Bacteria; phylum Verrucomicrobiota; class Kiritimatiellia; order CAYTQP01; family CAZOLK01; genus CAZOLK01. The sequence goes on from CAZOLK010000340.1 coordinate 657, forward strand.
CCTGACCGTCCAGGGCTCAAATCCCTACAACAACGGCCTGACCATCCTCCAGTTCCGCACCCTCGACGACGTCAAGGTCTACCATGTCGTCCTCTACCAGGATCAAATCCGTATCGGCCCCTACTCCGGCGCCTTCTGCCATGGCGGCCAACCCCACGACTACACCATCACCCGCGAGCAGGAACGTTACCGCCTCTTCATCGACAGCGCCGAAATCGCACTGACCAAAATAAACGACAACGCCCACGTCTCCAACGAAATCGGCAACGCCTTTCTCCGTTTCGGCGCCCAAAGCGCCAACACCAGCCTCTCCACCAAATGGGGCTTCATCAAAGCCCTGCCCGGCATCACCGAATTTTTCCCGCGCGGTCTCAGGCCTCCTGTCCAGCCGGCTCTTTCCGCTGTATCCATCCTTGACGTCGCCACCAATGCCGCCGGTCATGAGTATACGGTGCGCTGGCTGCCCGTAGACGGCGCAGCCGCTTACCACCTGACGCTTGATCAGATCGATTGCTGGGAAGCCTTCGCCGACGCTGACGCAACCGAACTCTCCTTTTCCGTGCCCATGCCCATGCCCTATCGCATCAGCGTCACCGCCCTCGATCACTATGCCCGTCGCGGTGTGGCCGCGCCGTCACTGCCTTTTACCGCTACATTCGCCGATGCCGCCCGACATTGGACCATGGCAAACGAACCGGAACTCCACGCATGCACACTGTTTCAAGTTATCCACGGCCACGACCTGCGGTCACACATCATTGATGGAACAACCTGGCTCTCCTTTGACGCCAACTGCACGCTGCGAACCCAAACAAACCTGACCGGTCGTCTGTGGTCATGCGAGATTGAATGCGCTTTGACCCCCGCACTGGATGAGAATAACCTGCCTGTGCTGGCGTCAACCCCGCTTCTCGCCTTTTTCGATGCCGCTTCAAATGAATGCTTGCGCTTGCTCATGAAACCCGATGCGTTCGAACTCGGCAATGTGTCCATTCCTTTTTCGCCTGGTGGCAATCCGTTTGCAATACGGCTGATCATGGCCGGTTCGTCCATGCACCTGGCGCTCGATCAACGATTCGTAGGTTCCGTTTCCGTGCCGCCATTGTCCGGCCTGCAAATCGGTGGCCTGGCCCAAGGCACCCATATTTCGACCCTCAACCTGGACAAACTCAACTTTGCCTTGGACGGTCTGCATGCACCCGGCATGCAATCCATCACCGCGACGCCCCCCCTGACCATCACACCCGAATGCATCATCGACGCAACCCAATGCGCAAACACAGATTACCTGATGACGCTGGCTTGGGCCGATCCTGACCCGGCCATCGCAGTCATCGAACCCATGCTCATCGCCCGCACCTACACCAACACGTTCCGGCCTTTACCCGCCCGTTATCTAGACCAGGCTGCCGGTGCTTGGCGCACAACCTCCCACTTTTCCTGGCCTTATGACGGCAACCCCGAACAAGTCGTGCTCAAGGCCAGACCCCACAACGTCTGGCACGGACAAGGCATAGGCAGCGCCCACATGTTCCGTCAGGCCTACACGGTCAGCGGCGGAACCTTGCTCGGCCAAGTGCGTATGACCAATACCTTTCTATCGTCCTGGACTTACCAGGTCGGCCAGTTCAGCACCAACCGTGTACTTCCTCCTTCCTATATCGATCCAGCCTACGAACTCCACACTGGCGCAAGCGACGATTTGATGATCGCCGACACCGTCGCTCCCGATTATTTCGAATCCAACATGCTCGAAGCCTACTCCAACCAATGGGTCTTCTGTGCCCATGTAACCCCAGGCGCATTCAAAGGCGTCCTGTTCGAGGCGGACGACGGATTGGAGAACGTCTTGACGCTGTCCTTCGATGGTGAATCCCTGCTGCTCAATCAAAACGCAACGCCATGCACCAGGACGCAGCATCTACAACGCGTGCTTATTCGCTACGAACCTGGTCCAACCTTGGACCGCGTACGCTTGTTTATGAATCGCGCCGTCAAACCAACCATCGACCTTCACCTTCCTCACCACCAATGGCAAAACAACGTAACCTTGCGCTTCGGCAACATCCGCTACAGCGAACCGACCCCATCCGAACGCACGCCGCTCGCCTGGCGCGAGGTGGCCGTCTGGCGGCCGGGTTACGAATGGATCACACTCAACAGCGAGGAATTTGATGAAAACACCTGGACCTACATCCAAACCCCATCAGGAACCCAACCGCCTCCAGCCATCACCTTCGATCCCATCGACGCAAGCGCACTGCTTGGCCATGCCAGTGAACGTGTATCCCTGGTATGCACGCAACACCTGGCCGACGCATGGACCATGGAATTTCAAGCCGCCGCCTTGAACGGATCCTACTCTACACTGATCTTTGAAAATGGAGAACGCTCCGCCAGCATCCCATTGCACAATGGCTTACTCACCACCTACCGCATCGTCAATACGCCTCAAACCTCCACCGTCTATTGCATCCAAATGGGCAAGATCATTACCAAAACGTTTCGCCAACCTTCCATCTCAGGCAAGGTTGCTTTCCAATGCTCGGTTCCACCAGGAAACAGGCTGTTTCTAAACAATATCCGCTTGATTGACGGAGCCATCGACGATCTGAACGCCGACTTCATCCCCATCCATCAGCTCTATGTCGTCGACACCGCCCACCCTGCCGGTCCTGATAAACGCAAGCTGCTATTCGCCGATGCCGCTTTGACCGATCCCGCCCCAGCCCGGCCCTGGGTCTTTAATTTCTACAAAGTGCCCAACAATGATCTGAGTCAGGCCTCGATCGAGTATTTCGACAAGGATGCCCAGGTCACTCATCTCTACGAAGCTGGTGAACACGCCATGGCCGCCCTGCTCGATGAAGACGGCGACGACTTGCTCACCATCGCCTCCGTGGACATCAAACCCCAACCGCAAGCCGCCGCCTACGCCGTGTTGCGCCCTCCACGCAACCTGACAGCCGTTCCACAAGCCAACCGTATCGATTTGTCATGGCAACCGGCTTTCAACGAAACGCCCGATGAATACAGCGTCCAACTCATCGACAGTCGTATGGGCCTCATCCTCGACACCATCGTCGCCGATAACCAATGCCATGCGGACCTCAGCGCACACCCCCAATTGGCTGGACGCGACCTCCTGGTCTCCATACAAGCGCGACAGTTGAATGTAGACGGCTTGCTGGTCGCGCGCTCATCCCCCTTGCAAGCCCAGGTCGCGGCGCTGGATAACTGGTCGGTTCAAATCCAACCCAACACCGTCCCATTGCTTGCCGTTCAGTCCGGTGACCGTACAATCGATTTGACCGTCCACCGCAATCCCGCCGATGTGCAAGGCTACCTGCTCTGGTTCAATGGCTACCACGATCATAGCGGTTCCGCTGCCCAACCGCTGAAATACATCTGCAAACTCGACCGCAACGCCATACCGCGTTTGCACAAGTTGACCGCCGCATCGCTGCCCAACTCGCACGCATCCAGCGCCCAGAAACAAGCAGCCGTCGAACTGACCCAAACAGACATCCTCACCCATCGTTTCAACCGCGTGCCTCTGTTCTTCTATAACGATGGCCTGGGTGATTTCACAATCCCACTCGTTGGCATGACCAACGCCCTCCAAGCAACCAATCATCTGGTCTATACCTTCGATCCCTATGACGATGCCCTGCCTTGCGCCGCGTTATCCATGCCGCCTCCCAACATCGGGTCATCCGAACCCGGCGAGAACAACATCCCCGCCAACGACGTAAATACGATCAGCTTTAACGCCCAGGCCGTCAACCAGGCTCCGGTTTTCCAGCAAACCAAACTCTATATCAGCGACCTTGAAACAGAAACTCCGCTAACCACGATTCGACACATCGAACCGGCCGATTCATGGATCGTGAACATGCAGAACACCGACGCCTACGTAGTTCCTTTCGCGAAAAAAGAGCAACGGTTCAAGATCGACGGCCCCATAGCCACCGACCGATCCCTGTGGAAAGGTGAAATCCTCATCAATGCCAACAGCTTCTGTTCCTTTATCCGCGATTTCACCGACAGCCACGAGGACGACGAGTTTTCATCCAGCACCTTCTATTACGACGTCGCCTTGCGCAGCATCGCCCTCGCCTACGCAACCAATTTCGTGCCCAACGATGTATTCCAACAGGGACCCAACACCTTCACGCTCCACGCATACGATAAAGACGGCGAAACTACGACCCTCAACCCGCCCCACTCCGTGATCTACGATAGCGTTCCACCAACATTCTCCATCGATTCTCCCAACCAGGTTGCCGCATGGCCGCCCATCGTGCAGGGTAATTATGCCGATGATTCAGGCTTGTACGATATAGCGGTGTTCAATGCCCAAACCCACCAGGAAATCCCGCTCGAAACCCATTCCCATGCCAGGTCCGGACGCTTCATACTGGCCCTCTCGACCTTCGCCGTTTCCAGCGGCCCTTTGTCCTATTACGTGGTCATGACCGACCTGGCCGGCTGCGCCTCGACCTCGGAAGTGCGCTCAGTCGAAATCCTGACCAGCTCCATCAGCCTGGACCTGGACCTGGAATGGGACCAGCTCCGTCAAAAATTCATCCTCAACGCCCAATTCATCGGCTTGCTCCCCAATCATCGCATCCAAAACCTGAGCCTGAACGGCGCCCCCGTCGATATCAATAACCTCGTCGACAATGCCCTGGTCGACTATCCCGTTGATCCATATACCTGGGGCTACCATACCTTCACACTGAATGCGTCTATTCAAGTCAAAGACACCCCTCCTCTGCTGCACGCCGTCTCCGC
>CAZOLK010000341.1:0-5447 GCA_964580325.1 uncultured Verrucomicrobiota bacterium
ACAGATTCGTCAGCCAGGTCAGGCCGTAGATGCGGTTGGACTGGCTCTGCCAGCGGACGATGAAGTTGCTTCCCGAGATGTCGGTATTCATCGCCTCGATACACAACCGTGAAAGGCCATTGGTCGGATCGGAATCCTGTTTAAAAATTCAAAATATTAGTTTGCTTTGTCATTTGAGTTTTGGTATTTCTGCCTTCATGAAAAAACCAAGTTCCTATCAATTCAAGTTCCTATCAATAGGATGTGGCTCGCCAGATTCCCCACCTCAACCCATGGAAGGATGAGGAAACGGGCGTTGTTGGTTATCAGCGACAAGTTGGCGGCGCGTTGTTCCGCCGTCCAGCCGATGAACTGGTCGCGGTCGGCCGCCTTCCACGCCGCTGCGGCAAACAGTAGGCACCCCAGCTCGCGTCCGTCGAGGGAGCGGATCAGATAACCAATGTTCTCGCCGGGGACGTGCGCCAGCCCGAGATAATGGTATTGTTCCAGCAGAAATCTGAACAATCTGGCGTCGGCGGAGCCAGGGCGGGGAATTGACATGTCCAACGGGACAAGTTCGCGCATGGGGACGCGGACGGGGGTGGTGTCGTGCGGCGTCCGGCCGAGTGGCCGGCGTCTGTTGTCAATGGTGTGGCGGGGGGCGGGAAGGTTTATCTCCCCGCTCCGATGCAGTCTCAGCAGCACGGTGCGACAGGCCATGTCCCGCAATGCGCCTTTGGCGTCGCGCCAGTCCCATGCGGCGCACACCTCCCGCGAAAGGCGAAGCCGGGTCCAGTCCGGATGATCCCGTAGAAGGCTCCGGACACCGTCCAATTCCTCGCCGGTAATTGTCCGGCCATGTATGATGCGTTGCTTGTCCATGCCGATAATATAAACGGCATGCGGCGAAGATATCAGTCCTGAAAATATTTTTTTCAACAATATTTGTGCAAAGCCAAAAGATGCGCTAAATTCCATCTTGTCGTTGGTTGGTGCCAATGTCTGGAGGAGTTCGCCCACGGCCGGCGGCTCAACCAAAAATGATGGCCGTGAACGGTTACAATGTTTTTACTTGTGACTTAATGCGATGAGCATAACCCGCCACATTTCCATGTGAGGTACAACGAGTATCGAGCCTCCATGGAGGTCGGGACGCTGAACTTGATGGCTGGTACGCTTCCAGCCAGAGTGCGTGGCCTGGTTGAGGAATGGGCGGAACAGCACCAACAGGAACTCCTTGAGATGTGGCAGTCTCAGGACTTCCACAAAGTGGAACCACTGGTTTGAGCGAGGATGCAATTATGCAATGCGTTTATCTGAAAGAAGCAAAGTATCTTGGAGGATTTAGAGTCTTCCTTCATTTCAACGACGGCAAATCCGGAGAAGTAGACCTCAAGGAGACAGTCCAGAAACATCCCGCTGCGTCTCCTCTGCGGGAGCCAAAGGCTTTCGCGCAGTTCCACTTGGATTCGTGGCCGACCCTGGCTTGGGATTGTGGATTCGACATTGCCCCTGAAACACTGTATGAGAAATGCGAACAAGTCACTCCAGCGGACTGAGAGAATGAACCAGAAACCAAGGTGCATTATCGTGTCCGGAAGACCTGGCTCAGGCAAGACTACCCTTGCCGGCGAGTTGAGTCGCAGGCTCTATCTGCCAAAACTTAGCAGAGATGAGATCAAGGAAGGCTATGTCAATACCTTCAACGTGAAGCATGACCAACTTCCGAAAGACACGAACGGGAGGGTTAATGATGTTTTCTTCGAGATAACTCTGAACCTGTTGAAAGGAAACGTCTCCGTGGTTATCGAAGCTGCGTTTCAGCACAAATTGTGGAACTTGGTCATGCCGCAGATACAGCAAGTCGCGCAGGCGTATATCGTGGTCTGTGACCTTGATGCAGAGACGAGTGCCAGGCGGCATCTGGACAGAGGCTGAACAACCCGAACCGGGAGTTCTTCCATGGAGACAAAAGGGTTTCTGTCTTCAGGGAGACGGGTCAATTCGCCCCCGGAGGGAACTACGACGCTCCCCATTTCGACGTACCAACTTTGCGGGTTACGACCCGCGATGGCTACGACCCGGAACTAAAGGAAATCGAAGCATTCATCAGAGGATTGCCGAACAAGCCGGATGCAGGCGACGGCAAATAGCCGCGACTGATCCGCAACGTTGGGAAAAAGAACCATGACATCGAATAGTTTTCCCTTGATCGTGGCCTTAGGTGTCGGAGTGTTGACCTTCTGAATTCTGTTTAAGCCATTTTTTGGTGAGAAGAAGGATTTCTGGGAATGCGTTGGCTATAGTTTGAAGCCGGACTTTCTGTCGTGGTTGGACAAAGACCTGCAACGAGACTACGGCAAGTCGATGAAGCTTGGATTTTTTTTCTACTTTGCGCTGGTGCCGGCTTAATAGCTTATTCAATCGTTGAAGCACTTATGAAGTCATCATGAGCACACCGATCAATGAGAATCTTAAAGACTTGCCCAACAAGACGCTCCATACAACGACGAGCAACTGTCCACTTCGAATTCACGGCTCAATCAAAGGGAAGTGCTTGAACATCAAGACGATAGCCACCCAAATACATGCGGGAAAGGCTATAGCGTCAAAATTTTTCCTTATCCGGCCAGTTTTAAGAAATGATTTTTGTTGATTGCGAGGAATTCTGGCTTCTTGATGACAGGATCAATGGTATTTCTGCCTTCATGAAAAAACCAAGTTCCTATCAATTCCTCGACACAAGGCCCTATACGAGTGGGAATGAAGAACTTCAGTATCTCAATGATGACATCCTCATCTTGCTCCGTTTGGTTCAGATTGAATCCCTGCGCTTGAATCAGGGAAAGCGGCATCGTGTGTTGATCGACGCTGGGGTACTGGTTTTTATGGACCCGCCAGAATGGACTTGCTACAAAACTTACCAACCACCATTGCCGCCATCGTTCGAGGTTTCGTCGATCTACGCCGAGTTGTTCGCGTAACGCATGAACGTTGGCCATCTCGATTCCATGAAGCATGGCGGGCAGCAAAATCACTGCAATTCTGTAGTAGGCACGGCGTCCAAAAAACCTGACAGAAATCGGAGTGTATCGTTTACGACAGCCCTCTACATTACAGCAATAACTGATGCGTTTGACCTGTTCCTGAGTTTTGAACCCTCGCAATTTGCGGGGGTAATCAGAGCGATGCAAAGCCCCACCACAATGGCAACCATTTGACATTTGAGCGTACCGCTCGGCCTCCTTCTGATCCAGTTCCAAAACAAACTTGCTATACATACCATGTTCAAGCAACTTTTTCATATGGGTCCACTTTCTTTGTAACAAAAGTAAAAGCCGTACATCATACTTGATTGTGCGTTTGGGCCCACTTTTTTTCCTATTTATCCAGGCCAAGTGCTGCTGCAGAACATCGCGGAAACTGGGTGCCGCATCGATCTGGGCCTGACGGTTGCCTTCAAGTTTTTCTCGTTCATAATGCAACATCAACATCAATGAAACAGGCGGGACTGCTGCCAGACTTCGGCCATGGGCTGTTTCAGCTTGCGACAGTAATACATCTTCATTGGCGCGACAGCCGGCACATCATCCACGCGCGAAAAAACTTTCTGGAGCCGGTCCCTGTCCAGCCCAATAGTTAGCACCATGTCGCCTGTATACTCGCGCGGCCCCCAGATCCAGTAGGTATTGTGCAGGCAGATAGGCGCGGGCAGACCCTTTTCCGCCCCCCACAAATCCAGAGCGCCGGCTGTTCCATAATCTCCAGTCAAAATGGCGCAACGCGCGCGATCCTGTTGAGGCAGCGCAGCATAATTCTCTGCGGCTTGCACAACCACATCCGGCCAACCGAAGCGAAACAAAAACAGGATGGGCAAATCGGTATACTGCTCATGCTTCTCCATCTTAAGCGCGCCCCAGATCGGCAAGGCTCGCGAATAGGCGCGGAACGTCTCGAGCGGCAGCAACGGCACGATCAACGGCAACATGACCAAGCCCGTCACAACAGCCAGGCTCACATAAGCCATGCGCAGCCGCAACCGCAAGGCCGTGTTTCGCTCCAGCCAGACCGCACCGGCGGCCAAAAGCATCGGCGTCACCGGCAACAAGTAGTAAAACTTAGAGCGCTGCAGCAGGTACACGGCCATGAAAAACGCGACCGCAATGCCGACGAGACGATAGGCGGGTTTGTTGGGCGGTCGCGGTTTGAGCAGGTAGACCAGGCCGCCGATCAGCATGGGCAGCAGCACCGGGTTCAAGGCCAGGCCCAGTTGAGCTGCCAATCCGACCGGCGACATTTGCATATTTTTATAGATCAACACATTACGCATAAAAATCAGCGTTGGGAAGTCATGGATCACCTGCCAGTAAATATGCGGCGCAAACATAAACAGGGCCAGGCTGGCCGCAAAGTAGGGCCAAGGTTGGCACAACCAAGCGCGCCCCCTGCGCGTACTCAACATACCGACAAACAGGCCGGCAGCCATCACCAAAGCACTGTACTTGGTCAGACAGGCCAGGCCACCCAGCAAACCCAGGACAAGCGTGCTGAGAAGCGAAGGCTCGCCCTGCAGAATCCCCAGCACCACATAGAAACAGGCGGAAACCAGTAGGATGTCGAACGGGTTCATGGAATAGAAACTGCAGATGCCGGGAAACGCGGCAGCCAGCAGCACGGTCCATGCAGCCCAGCCGCGGGCGAACAGCTTTGCGCCGAGACGACAGGCCAGGGCGTGCGTCATGAAAACCAGGCCAGCTCCGGCCAACCCGGAACAGACGCGCAATGACACGACCGATTGGCCGAACAGCGCAGTCCAGACCCACAGCAACCAAGCGACCACAGGCGGGTGGTCGACATAGCCAAATGCCAGATGCCTGGCACAGGCGAGGTAATACAGTTCATCGCCGAAATAACCGTAATGAGCGGCAGTGGCCACCTGCAGGATCAACATCAGCGCGGCTGGCATCCAGGGCGTGGTCAGGAAGACCAGCAAGGGATTGTTCCCGGATGATTCGTTCATAGCCTAAAACCTTTCAGAAAGTCCAGCCCCTGGCGAATAAACGCCGAACCATCAGGACAAACGTCGTGAAACATGCCGCGTTGCCAGGCAAAATCGCCGATAGATGAATTATAGGTTTCCATGAGCACAAACCCATCGAAACGGATCTCGTGCAGGGCGGCGAAGAAAGCGTTCCATGGCACCAATCCGCCGCCAGGCACGCCGCGGTCGTTCTCGCAAGCGTGCACGCCCCAGAGCAGATCGCCGGCCTGGCGCACGGCCTGGGCGTAATCGCGGACTTCGGTGATCAGATGATAGGTATCGAGCAATATGTTCAGGTTCGGGTGATCGGCCATGCGAATCAGGCGCACGACCTGGGCCGGCGTGTTGCATAAATGCGTGCGGAAATGGCTCATCGGCTCGAGGGCCAGCACAACCTCGAGGGCGTCGCCGGTCAGGTGGCCTTTTC
>CAZOLK010000342.1:0-5440 GCA_964580325.1 uncultured Verrucomicrobiota bacterium
GCCCACTGGGGCAAGCTGGTGCGGCAGCAAAGGTTGACGGTACGTTCAGGCGCAACCTGCTCCAGGGCTTCGCAAAGCGGTCGATCCGTCGGGCCGCCGGTCAGCACGATCACGGCATTCCGTTCCCGGCACAACCGCTGGGCCAGGGTACGGAAATGGTCGATGGGCCATTGTTTTGAAGGGCCGCGCGCCGCGCCGGGCAGCAAACCCACCCGGATGCCTTGCGCGGACCAGGCAGGCGGCAATTTGTCGGGTAATGGGCAGTCCGGTTGCAAGAGGGGCCGATCCAACTTCTCGGGTTGAGCCTCGGGCAGCAGCAATTGTACAATTTCCCACGCCTGATGATCGTAAGGGGCTTGGGTATGGGGCACGACGCGATCGGTCAACATGAAGTCGCGCTGATGGCCGGGAAAGCCGAAGCGGCGTGGAATCTGCGCGAGAAAGGGAATGAGCGCGGAACGAAAAGAATGTGGCATGATATAGGCCCGGTCAAAGTGGCCGGCTTTCACGCGCGCCAAGGTGCGCCGGGTGCCGCGCAAGCCGGTTTCCAGCAACAGGATCTCGTCAGGCGCCGCATGCATGCGCCACAAGGCGACCATGCCTTTCTTGACCAGCAACGCGATATGGTCCCGCGGATGACGCTGCCGGTAGGCTTGCACCGCGGGCATGCTCATCAGCGTATCGCCGATCCAGTTGACGCCGCATATCAGCGTTCGCCGGCGCTGTGCGCCGATCTCACTGGTGGAAGCAGATTCTGGAGATCCACTCATCGAAGGCATCGGCTCCACTGATCATTTCAATTTCAACCCGTAAGAAATAAACGGGCAGGTCGGTCCGCTCGAGCATGGGGAAACGTACGGCATCTTTTTCGGTCGTAAGGATCGCGACAGCGCCGCGGTTGAGACCTTCGTTGATCTCGTCCATCAATTCCTGTTGCGAATACCGGTGGTGGTCGGCATAGATTCGGTGATGCAACACTGTGGCGCCCAGTCGCACCAGGTCATCTTCGAAGCTCTTGGGCGAGGCAATACCTGAAAGAGCGCAGACGCGCAATCCCTGAAGGCGCTCGCGCGGCAGTTGCTCTCGAGTGAAAACATTCTGTAGGTAACGCGAACAATGGCGGCATTCGGAAATTTCCGCTGTAGGATTGTATTCGCGCAACTGCCGTTTAAGCTTTTCGGCGCCGTCGTCGAGGGTCGACTTGGTCACAAAGATGAAGCCGGCGCGCTTGATGTTGCGGATGGGTTCGCGCAAGATCCCGCGCGGCAGAAGCTGGCTGTTACCGAATGGATTGGTGCGGTCGACCAGCACAATATCAAGCCGGTGCTGCAGTTCGAGGTGATGGAACCCATCGTCCAGAATCAGCGTATCGCATTTCAATTTCTGGATCGCGTAGCAGCCGGACTTGACGCGATTGGAATCGACCAGCACGGCCACGCCCTTGAGATTGGACGCCAGCATATACGGTTCATCGCCGCCGGCAGCCGAATCGATTAGAATCCGATCCCCGTCGGATACGACCAGCGGCCCTCGAACTTTGGGACTGAACATGGTGCGCAAGCACGTCATCAGCGATGGCTGCGTCTTTTTATAGCCGCGACTGAGGATGGCCACTTTACGACCGCGCTCATGCAAACGCCGGGCAAACACCTCCACGACCGGCGTTTTGCCTGTACCGCCGACGGTCAGGTTGCCGACGCTGAGCACCTGGCAGCCCAGGGCGTGAATCCGGAAGATGCCGTGCTCGTACAACCAGAGCCTGAGCTGCACGACCATGCCGAACAGCAGTGAGAGATGATACAGCATCGCACTGACGATCGCGGCCCACGGATCTTTCTGCCGGCCCTCGATAATGCTCAGCACATAAGACTCTATCCGCTCGGTGAAATTATTGGCCATTTATTCTGCAACGCCGTCTTTTTTCTTGAATTGCAAAGGTTGTCCGCTGGCTTCGTGCACGCTGATCCACAACTCGCTTTCCGGATCGATCCGCTTCTTTTCTTCGATCGCCAGCGCGATGGGAACATGGATGAAAGCGTCGTGCCACTGCCCGATCAACAGGTCGGTCTTGCCGGCCATGGCCGTGTGCACGGCGTGCCGGGCCAGCAGATCGCAGAACAGGCTGTCGTCGGAATTGGCGGGTACGCTGCGGATGATATAGCTGGGGTCGATGTACTTGATGTTGGCCTCCAGTCGTTCCGCTTTGAAATAGGCTTTTAGCTCGTCTTTGATAAACAAGCCGATGTCTTTGTACCGGACGTTGCCGGAAGCGTCATGGGCGATATCACCGTCGCTCGGGATCAGATCCTGCCCTGCGCCTTCGGCCACGGCAATGACCGCGTGGCGTTTGGCCAGCAGCCTTTTCTTGACCAGGGGCAGCAATCCGTTTTTACCATGCAGATCAAAGGGCACCTCGGGAACCAGGGTGAAGTTGACCTCCTGATTGGCCAGGGTGGCGCCGGCCGCGATAAAGCCTGAATCGCGCCCCATCAGCTTGACCAGGCCAATGCCGTAAGGAGCGCCGCGCGCCTCGGCATGGGCGCAGTGCAGCACTTCGCTGGCCATTTCCAGGGCCGTGTTATAGCCGAAGGACCGCGACGTATACATGATGTCGTTATCAATGGTTTTGGGAATGCCGATCACGACCAGATCGGCCTTGCGCCGCATCGCTTCCTCGGCAATCAGGTGGGCGCCGTGCTGCGTGCCGTCGCCACCGATGCAGAAAAGTATGTTGACATTTTCCGACAGCAGGTAGTCGACCATAATGCCAACATCATGCTTGCCTCTGGACGAGCCCAGGATCGAGCCGCCTTCCTTGTGAATGTCTTCCACGACATCGGCAGTCAGCACCATGGGTGGAATCCAGCCGACCTTGGGAGCGAGACCGGCATATCCGTAGCGGATGCCGAGTACGTTGTTTACGCCATAGTTACCCAATTGGCGATAGCAGGAACGGATCACATTGTTCAAGCCGGGGCATAAACCACCGCATGTCACAATGGCGGCCCTGGTTTCCTTTGGATTGAAATAGATATACTCACGGGCGCCGGCTTTTTCAAAAAAAATATCGGCAGGCTCATCTGCGCCCGTACCGATATCGGTTTGAAAGAGAACCTTGGCCGTATCCGGCGTAAAATTACCGATTCCGTCGCCGAACGAAGTCGAAAAGGGCAACGGTGAACGAATTTTACGTTCGCCAATATTCTTAATTACCACGCTGTCAGGCGTAATCATAGCGTGCAAATCCTTTCTTGAATAAAAAAACGCATGTGAAAACTGGATCATGCTAGGGAAAATAAGCGGCAAAGTCAAATCTGTTCGGCCAAGAACACAAAGCCCATGCTTTTGGCTGTGCAAAGTATTCGTTACCGCGGAGGCACTGGAACCCCGGAGAAGACTTTTGAACAGGAACCTTGCGCTTTTCAGATCCTAACTTATAGCCAAATACGGCATTAAAAGATGAAGCAAAAAGAGCATTAAATTGATATTTTGTGTATCATGCATGAAAAAAAAGATCTTTTAATTTTAATCATGGAAGCGAGTAAGCGCCACTTGCCACCCGCACCATCCGCCACTCGTCACCCGCCACCGAAATCATTTGACAGTCCTGCCACTTACAGCCAAACTTGCCGTGCATAACCGATGATACCTGATGAGAGCGATAACTATGTTGAACAAACAAGATTCTATTCTCGTATTGATTGACGTGCAGGAGAAGCTGTTCCCGGCCATGTCCGACAATGAGCGCCTGCTCGATAACCTTGGCCGTCTGCTGGACGGTATGCGTACGCTGGAGATTCCAGTGATCGTGACCGAACAGATACCCGAAAAACTGGGGCCAACTCACCCGGACCTGCTCGCAAAGTTGAGCGGGCATGTGGTCGTGTCCAAGCAAATATTCAGTTGCTGCGGCGAACCCGGTTTTCTGCAGACGCTCGATACTCTGGGCCACAAACAAATCCTGCTCTGCGGCATCGAAACCCATGTCTGCGTGTATCAAACCGCCAGGGATTTACTTGCCCACGGCCGCGAAGTGCATATTGTCACCGATGCCGTCTCCTCGCGCACACCGGAGAATAAGGCGCTGGGCCTGCAATGCATGCGCGACGCTGGCGCAGCCACCACTGGCGTTGAAATGGCTCTGTTCGAGCTTCTGCGCGTAGCCACGGGCGAAACCTTCAAGTCTATCTTGAAAATCGTCAAATAATGTTTGCATTGCGTTTGATTTTGGATTAGCAATATTAAATTTCAGGGGTGGCTGACGATGAAGGCCGCGATTGGGCCCTATGCGACGGACACGGATGAACCCCGTCAGGACCGGAAGGTAGCAGCGGTAAGTCATGTTGTCTGGGCGCTGTAGGTATACCTGGTCCGGCCGGATTCGTCGTCACCCCATTTTAATCATTACATGCAAGAGGACATCATGGCCGAAGAGGGATATAAGGTCTTAGCTAGGAAATGGCGCCCGCAGCAATTCGATCAAGTCGTGGGTCAGGAACATGTTTCCTGTACGTTGCGTAATGCCATCGAAAGCAAACGCGTGGCGCACGCCTATCTTTTTGTGGGTCCGCGCGGTATTGGTAAAACCTCTACGGCGCGCATTCTGGCCAAGGCGCTCAATTGCGAAAGCGGACCCACTGTCACCCCGTGCGATCAATGCAATTCCTGTGTTGAAATCATGCGCGGCAGCAGTCTCGACGTAATCGAAATCGACGGAGCGTCCAACAACGGCGTCGATCAGGTGCGTGATCTGCGCGACAGTGTACTCTATGCGCCCGCGCGCGGCCCTTTCAAGGTATATATCATCGACGAAGTGCACATGTTGACCATCGCGGCCTTCAACGCCTTGCTCAAGACCTTGGAAGAACCGCCGCCCCATGTTAAGTTTGTGTTTGCCACCACGGAGCCGCAAAAAGTGCCGGCCACGATCCTTTCACGTTGCCAGCGTTTTGACTTGCGCCGCATCCCGACCCGCGCCATTATCGACCATCTCGCTCACATCGCCCAGGCCGAAGGCGTGGACATCAGCCAGGATGCCCTGCTGGCCATCGGTCGCGGCGCCGAAGGCGGCATGCGCGACGCGGAATCGGCGCTGGACCAGCTCATTTCATTTCGCGGCAACAAGATCGACGAGCAGGACGTGCTTTCGGTATTCGGCCTGATCTCGCGCACAACCATGGAGGACTTGGCCGGCGCGCTTTTACGCGGCGAGATGCCGGTCATCATCGATGTCATGGCCCAACTCGATAAGAGCGGAAAGGATATGCAGCGTGTGGTGCTCGAGTTGATGGACCATTTCAAAAATCTGCTGATCACCTGTTATGCGGGCGATGCCGTAGGTCGGCTCGATCTGCTGGAACCGCAGATTGCCACCCTGAAAAACCAGGCCCAGGGCACGCATCCCGACCGGATCCTGCGCATGGTCGAGATTCTGGCGGAA
>CAZOLK010000343.1:0-5435 GCA_964580325.1 uncultured Verrucomicrobiota bacterium
TTGTCGCCGGGAAACCCTGTCCCGCGATCAAAAAACGTTTTTTGTCGCCGGGAAATCCTGTCCCGCGAGCGAAAATCGTTTTTTGTCGCCGGGAAACCCTGTCCCGCGATCAAAAAACGTTTTTTGTCGCCGGGAAACCCTGTCCCGCGAGCGAAAAACGTTTTTTGTCGCCGGGAAACCCTGTCCCGCGATCAAAAAACGTAATTTGTTGACGATGTCCCAGCATTTTTTAACCGACACGCCGCCATGGAGGACCAATAGGAAGCAGGCTGAAGCCTGGACTACGAACCTTAGGCAATAGAAAGCAGGACTAAAAAATGATTGCGATAAAGGCACCCATGGCATTATATTGCGCCGATATCAAGTAAACTATCTAGTACAACGCTTTTTTTGAGCTTTATCGAATCATGGAAAGGAATAGTTCGTATGACAAAAACAATACATACCACGGTTATATCTTACGCGGAATTGGTGTCCTTGGCCAAACGCATTGGCAGAGAAGTGCGTCAGCATTGCTTGGGCAAACTGATCGACAAAGCCCTTGACCGTATCGAAGACCTGATCGTGAAGTTGGAACAGGCCATGGGCAAGGACCTGTCCAGCGAATTCACGGCCATGCTGGATCAAAAGGACCAGGCTCGCGATGCTGCATTTATTTTGCTGCGTGACTTAGTTGCTCTTATGAGTAAAAGAATATCCCAACCGGCGCTGGCTCAGGCCGGGCAATTGCTGGACGCTATTTTTGAAGAACGTGACACAACCTTGTACACCCTGGGTTATACAGGTCAAACTGCGGCCCTTGAGTTGCTCTTCCAGGATTTGGACAAACCGGAAGCCCAACAAGCTCTGGAAAAGCTCGACGCCTTGTCCTGGTATGACGAATTGAAGGCCGCCCAGCTTTCTTTCGAAGAAACCATGCACGAAAAAGCGAAAGTTGATGCAGGCGAAAATCCGCCCCTGCTCAAACAATCCAAGACGGAACTGGGCATTGAGTTGAACGACCTTATCGTGCACATCCGCTTTTGCGCCCGATTGGAAGAAGCCGGGTATGCGGAATTGGCCGCTGTGCTTGACCAACACATCACCGATATGCACTCGGAAGCTCGTGCACGCCGAACGCGGGCGAATTCCAACAAGAAAGGGTGATCAAGGTTAAGCATAACAGCGTGGCTATTGCCAATAATGCCGAAACTCGGACAACGGTACGCCCCAAACGGATCGATGCAGATGATTACCGGCTGCTTTGCGGAACGAGGACTGGCTTCGTTCCGGGGCATAGCTGACACTCGCGTGAAAGAAGATATGGAGATTGAACGAGTCGCTGACTCAAGGAATTAAGGCAATGAAGAAAAAAAAGTCAGCCTACGAACAGGCAGGCGTCAGCATTGACACCATGGATGCCGCCTTGCAGCGGATCAAGCGCGACGTGCGCCGCACCGCTACGCCGGACCAGGTCAGTGATCTCGGAATGTTCGGCGGTCTGTTTCGCGCGCCGGGCCGCGACTTCCTGCTGGTGAGCAGCATCGACGGCGTAGGCACCAAGCTGAAAGTGGCCCATTTGGCCGGACGCCACGATACGATCGGCCAGGACCTGGTCAACCACTGCGTCAACGATATCCTGGTCCAGGGCGCGGAGCCGCTGTTCTTCATGGATTACGTGGGTACGTCGCGACTCGATCCCAATGTGTTCCGCGACGTGGTCAAAGGGCTCTGCAAAGCCTGCCGCGAAAACGGCTGCGCGCTGATCGGCGGAGAAACCGCGGAAATGCCGGGGCTGTATCCGCGCAGCGGCGAGTATGACCTGGTCGGCGCCATAATCGGTGCCGTGCTCTGGAGCAAGGCGATCACCGGCGATGCGGTGCGCGCCGGCGACATCGTCATCGGCCTGCCCTCTTCCGGTCTGCACACCAACGGCTATTCGCTGGCCCGTAAGGTTATCTTCGAACAGGCCGGCCTGGCTGTCGACGATCCGTTTCCCGGCATGAAGAAAAGCGTGGGCGAGGTGCTGCTGACCGTACACAAAAGTTATCTCAAACCTATCCGCGAACTGCTAAAGGAGGTGCCCGTCCACGCCATGGCCCATATCACTGGCGGCGGCCTGCGCGATAATATCCCGCGCGTACTGCCCGAAGGGCTCAACGCACGTATCCGCACCGATACCTGGCGCGTGCCGCGCGTGTTCAGCTTCATCGAGGAAACCGGCGGCATCGAGCGTGAGGAAATGATCCGCGTATTCAATATGGGCATCGGTCTGACCGTCATGGTCCATCCGCGCGACGAGGAAAAGGCCATGCGCGTCCTGAAAAAAAACCGTGCCGCACCGCATATCATCGGCGAGATTGTTGATGGTACGGGAAAAGTGGAACTGGTCTGAGAGCCCAAATGATCGACAGACCGTCCGCTAAGGTCTACATGGTCTACATGTCCGAAACACGGAAGCAAATGAAGGCTAATCCGAATTCCGAAATCCGAACTTAAGGAGCGCCCCATGAATAGAAAAACGATCATAGCCAGTCTTATAATGCTGGCCGGACTGGCGACCGCCCAGGAACTAAGCGTCGAACTGATGGACGAACCCGTGATCAAGGCCCCGCTGCTGCCCACGACAAAACCTGGCGAGGTTTTCTGGCAAAACCGCGACCCAGTCGGCCTGGTCGCATCGCTGAACATCACCTCGCACATCTGGTTGGCCGCCTCGCCGACCGGTTGCCGCTTCCACATCGAAGTGGACGATCCCAAACACGACAATGATTTTCGCGCGCACGATCTGTGGCGCGGCGACGCCATCTACATCAGCCTGGACGGCCGCGGCGACACCAGCACAAATGACCTGGCCAACGGCATATTCGGCAATGACGACGCTATCTATATTTTTGCTCTGTGCGCCGAAGGTGCGGTGGGCAGGGTCAGCCGGCATGGCCGACCGCCGGTCGACCGCGATGCCTCGTCCATGATCAAGGGCTTGCGGCGCGATGAAAAGCGGCGTACCACCATCTACGACATCCTCGTGCCGTGGGAGGCGTTGAATACGGCGCCCGGTTTTTCCGCTTCACTGGCCGTGGCCGTGCACATTGCGCACAAAAACAGCGAAGGCCAGGACAGCCACTGGGGCCGCATGCGCAAAACCAAGGAGGGGTCTCGCGACCTGCACCGGTTCCGCGTGCCTTTGGACCCGAACCCTTTTATTCGCATCTTCCCGATCAAAACGCGCATCGGCAGTCCGGAACAGAACGCGCTTTTCATGATCGCGGTCAACGGCGATGATCCCGTGGACATCCGCACCGTGCACCAACGCCAGCGCGCGACGTTGCGTTTCGAGGATCCCGGGGGTTGCCGTCGCTTTCATGTACGCCTGCCAGGCCCATTGATCAGCCCTGCCGCCGCGGCACTGGACATAACGGTCCGCACCGGTCAACTCAGCCAGGAGCAACGCTATCAACTAGCCACGCCCGAAGTCGCCCTGCAACGTCTGCGCGCACGCATTGCGCTGCTGCGCGAAACCGCGCCCCACGAACTTGTCCACCGCCATCTCGACTCTACGCTGCGGGTGATCGAGGGCGTTTACGCCAACCTGGCCTTGGAAACCGAAGATTACCCCGACATGCCGATGACGTTCATCGACGTGGTCGAGATGATCTTGGGCAAGCTGCCCGCTGACCGTTTCGACTGGAAGCGCCACCTGCGCACCGGCCTGCCGCTGGTGTTTACCTTCATTTCCGATTACGACCGAACCCTCCAGTTCTACGCCCTGCAAATGCCCTATGGCTGGGATCCGGAAAAGACGTATCCGCTGACGGTCTATCTGCACGGGGCTGTGGGCAAAAACACCAAACCGCTGAACGGGCTGTCCACCGCGTTCGACTGCACGCACCAGGATACGCTGTTCAACGAGGACCCGATCGATCCCGAGCACATACCGCCTTCGCACCGCGGATTCGTGCTGGCGCCCTGGGCGCGGGCCAACTCCATGTACCACGGCGTGGGCGAAAGCGATGTCTGGAAGTCGCTCGAACAGGTCCGGAAAGCGTTCAAGATCGACGCGGACCGCATGTACCTGACCGGGTTCTCCATGGGCTGCCATGGCGCCTGGGCGCTGGCCGCGCGCACGCCCGACCTGTGGGCCGGCGTCAATACAGCCTCCGGGTTCGGGCCCTGGAGCGACACGGCCCTGGACTACCTGGCCGACAATGCGCACGACCTGCCGGTCATGATCTGGGTCGGCGAACTGGACAAACGCATGCTGGACAGCGCGCATGCCTTCCATGCGCTGCTGAACGAAAAGAAAATCCGCAACAAGCTGACCGTGCTGGAAAATGTGCCGCACACGTATCCCTACGACCAGTTCCAGGCATGCGTCGGTTGGCTGATGCGCTATACCCGCGAGAAACCCACAGCTTTCAGCTATATCAGCGACAGCTATCAGCATCAGGGACGCAACGGAATCAGCCTGCCTGCATTTCAGCGCAACACGCCGCGCGAGAAAATGCCGCGCTTCACTTGCAAAATAGAGGGACAGACCATTCATCTGAACACCTGGAACACGAAAGAGGTCGTTGTCAAGTTGGGCGAGAAAGGGCTGGGCCTAGCTGGTGAGGCAACGGTGATCTGGAACGGGAAGCCGGCCTACCAGGGCCCGGTCAAGGATCTGGAGTTGGAGTTGAAAACCGAGTAAACGGTTCGACCTATGAACGACAGCGCCCGCGAATGGATCGGCCGATTCCTGAACCGCCTGCAGCAGCAGGGCGAAATCGAACGGTTCAACGCGACCCTGGACGTGATCGAGGAAGCGCTGAACGACAGCTCGGACGGCAAACGCCCCAACGGCATCATGGCCGTGCTGCTCGAACATCTGGAAGACATGTCCACGCCCGACGTGCTGGCGCGCTTGCGCCGGGTTGTCGACGCAAACCGTTCGGATCGGCACACCCAGGTGCTACGCGAAATGGAACAAGCCGCTCATGCCATGGCCGGACAAGCCGCTAAGCGCATCGACGGCCTGCGCCGTTATCTCAAGCTGGTGCGCGATCCCATGGTTCCGCAACGGCTGGTGTTTGGCGATAAACACGGCGAAAGCGCCGAACTGGAGCGCATCCGGCGCGCGGCGCAACGGGCCATGGTCAAAGGCCTGGCGCTGACGGTCGTCGGCCTGGGCGACACGTTTGACCGGGGCGGCGAAAACATACGCAACTTGCGCATCCTGCAAGAAATGCGCCGCTGGTCGGATGCCTGTCCCGATTTTGAACTGCACCTGTGCCTGGGCAACCACGACACGATGCTGATCCGCGCGGTCCTGCTGGAACAGCCGCGCGCCATGGATACCTGGCAGACCATCGGCGGCGCGGCCGTGGTCCGCGAATGCAAGGCGCAACAGGCCGACCTGCGTGAACTGGCTTTGTGGACCTTTCTTAACAGCACCTTTACCTATGAAGATCCCT
>CAZOLK010000344.1:0-5416 GCA_964580325.1 uncultured Verrucomicrobiota bacterium
TTCCCTGCGGCCTAAACTTGCAGGCGCTCACAAGCGCTTCCACATCCTCTTTGGATTGCAAGGATGGCTCCGGGACCATGACGCGGATGTCGTAGTACTCCGCGCCGTCGCGGTATTCCGTAGATACCACACCGCCGACCAGGCCGCGCAGCGTGGCGGCAACCTTGCCGACGGGGATACCCAGCGCCGAGGCACGGGCGCGGTCCACATGGATGCGGTACTCGGGTTTGGTCATGTCCATCGAGATGTTCACCCCGCTCAGACCGGGTGTCTGCCCGAGCTGGGAGGCAAGCTGTTTGGCGAACTCGTAGATCGGCATGATCTCCGCGCCCTGTACCTTGATTTCCACATCCTGCAATCCGATCATGCGGATGCCCTTGGTTTTCATCTGCATCACTGGCATCTTCGCCCCCGGTGCCATTGCTTTTTTCACCAGCGGCTTGATCTTTGCAATAAATTCAACAGTGCTGAGATCCCGCTCGGATTTGGCCTTGAGTAAAATATCCACCTCGCCCTCCTGCGCGATCTCGTAGGTGGCCAACCCCCAGACGCGCCCGCCCGCCATCGTGAACACACTCTTGATCTCCGGCAGGCCAGTCACCTGCTTCTCGACGTTCGCCAGAATGCGGTCGGTCTCGCCGACCGAGGTGCCCGCCGGCATCTTGAGTTTGACCATGACGCGTCCGTCATCCACCTTGGGCAGGAACTCGGATCCAGTGCGCTTAGCCAGACCGAATCCGCCAATAAACAGCAGCGCGAAAACCAACAGCAGGATCCAGCGCACTTTCAGGGCATGACGCAACATCAGACTGTATCCGGCAGTCATGCGATCAACGAGAAAGTCGAAAGCCGCAGCCAGTCCCCGCGAGCGTCCATGAGTCTTGGCACGCATCACGATCAGGTCGGTCAGAAAAGGTGTCAGCGTAATGGCCACCAGCAGCGAAAGCAATACGATCGAGGCCACCACCATCACCAGTTCGCGGAACAGCAGTGAAGCCAGCCCCGGCACAATCAGGAAGGGCAGGAAGATGCCCAGGAAGGTTAGAGTTGCCGCCACGATGGCGGATCCGACTTCAGCCGTCCCCTTGCCGACAAGATCCGTTTCCACTCCGTGCTTCAGCGCTTCTGCCTGGTGCTTTAAACGGGTGATGTTCTCGAGAACCACGGTCGAGTTGTCGAGAATTACCCCCAGCGACACAACCAGACCGCCCAGCGAGAAGAGATTCAACGAAAAACCCGCCAGGTACATGATAAAGAAATTCGCCAGCAGGGTCACCGGCAACGCCACGAGCATCACGACCACCTGCCGCCAATGACCGAGGAACAGATAGACCACCAGCACGACCAGGATCGCCGAGAGGATCGCAGAGTCGCGCACGCTCATGATGGCGCCCATAACATAATCGCCCTGGTTTTCCACGACACCGAATTCGATATCCGCAGGGATGTCCGCACGCAGCGCGGCAAGCTTGTCCTTGACCGCCTGGGCAACCTGCACGGTGTTGGCTTCAGCCTGCTTGAGCACATTAACCTTGACGCAGGGCTGACCGTTGAAACGGGTATTCACACGCATCTCCGCATGGGCGTCCTCGACCCGGGCGACATCACGCACATAGACCAGATCGCCGTGCTTGCCGCGGGCTATGGCGGTATCGCGAATTTCATCCAGATTCTCGAATTCACCCATGGTGCGGGCGATGATCTCACGCGTCTCGACCGTCACACGCCCCGCAAAGATCTGGCGGTTCTCTTCACGCAGGGCCGCTGCAACTTTATCGGGGGAAAGCCCATAGGCATTCAGCCGTTCCGGATCCAGATGCACCCGGATCTCACGCTCCATCCCGCCGACCACCTCCGCACCGGCGGTCCCTGGCACGGTACTCAAACGATCCACCAGCCAGTTGTCGGCCCAATCGCGCAGCCAGACCAGACTGCGCTGGTCCGATGCCAGCGTGACTTCCATCACCGGCAACTGCGAAGGGTCGGCCTTGATTACCACTGGCGGATCCATGTCATCGGGAAGAAGCCGGTTAACACGCCCCATGATGGCCATCACATCCTGATAGGCCACATCCACGTTCACGCCGTAGCGGAAATTGACCAGCAGCGTGTACATGCCTTCGATGCAGGAGGTGTCGAGATAATCGAGATTATCCACCGTGGCCATGGCGCGCTCAAGCGGATCGGCGATATTGGTGTCAATCTCTTCAGCCGTTGCCCCACGCCACCAGATGTGGATCTTGACCATCGGGTAGGTGATCTCCGGCATGTAATCCACGCTCAGGCGCGGCAGGGCGAAAATCCCGAGCGCGATGGCGGCAACCGTCAGCACCGTCACCGCCACTTTGCGTTTCAAACTGATATCCGTGATTTTCATGGCGCAGACTCACCCTTTACACTTTTGGCGGGCTTGGCGTCTGCAGGTCCATTCGGCACCTTGGCGGCTTTTCCTTTGCCCATGATCTTGACCACCGCCCCGTCCTTGAGGGCTTCGTTACCGCGCGTCACTACGGTGTCGCCATATGCGACGCCATTGCTGCTGATGACGATGAAGCCGTCGGCCTCCAATCCCGAATTAACCTTGCGCCTCTCGGCCTTTTCACCATTGAGCACAAAAACGACGGCTTCGCCATTCGGCAGAACAAGCAGCGCACTCTCGGGCACGACCAGTGCATCCTTCACGGTCTCAACCGCCACATCCACACGGGCGAACATGCCGCTCAGCAACCGGATGTTCGCATCCAGTACCGCCTCCGCCGTCACGGTCCGCGAGGTTGGCTCCAGTTCGGGATACACCCGCGTGATGTGTCCCGTGAAACGCTTTCCGGGATAGGCGTCCAAAGTGATGCCCACGGCTTGATCGGCACTGACCGCCAGCACCTGTTGCTCGGGAACCGCCAACCGTACGACCAGACTGGCCGGGTCGTAAAGCTCCACGAGCGGGGTGCGCGGTGCGACATAATTGCCCTCGGATATCCAGACGCGCGAGACAACGCCGGTCCAGGGGGCCTCAATCGCGTAATCAGCCGCACCGGTCTCCATCGCCGCCACCTGCGCTTCCGCACGGCGCAGATTGGCGCGTACGGTATCGAGCTGGTCGCCCGGCAGTGCCCCGCTCTTGACCAGTTGCTCGACACGCTTGAATTCTGACTCCTGACGCCGCTGCTCCTCGCGGGCGGCAATCAGCCCCGTCTCGGCAATGCGGCTTCTGCCCACACGCACAAGGACTTGCCCTTTCTCGACGGTATCGCCTTCGCGTACGCTACAGGCCACGATCGGACCTTCCGCAGGCGAGGCCATCCGCGCTACCTTGACCGGTTCCACGGATCCGGTATAGGCCAGCGTCCTGGACAAATCCCGCTGCTCCACTTTTGCCACCTGCACCAGCGCCATAGGCTTTGGCTTTGCCGTCTTTTCGGCTTTCTTCCCGCAACCGGCCAAAACCAGCAAGGCAAGGAGCAAAATTATTCCATTCTTACAGCTTTCCAGTCTTCCACTATTCCATTGCTTCATTGCCATTCCTTTCCTATTGCAAGATCACGTTCGGCAATGGCCGTGTTCAAATCGGCCAGCGCACGGTAGGTACTTGTCTGGTTTTGGAGCAAGGCTGCCTGGGCATCGAGCACGTCCACAATGGCACCCTTGCCGAGATCGTATTTCTCGCGCTCGATGCGCAAACTTTCCTCCGCCTGACTCACCGCCGTCTGCGTCACATCAACCCGCTGACGGGCGGCAGAAAGATTCAGCAAAGCCGTTTCGACTTCGCGCCGGATACGCAACCGTATGTTTCGTTCCCGTTCACGAGCCGCACGCAAGAGCGCATCCACCTCGCGTTCCTGTGCACTCAGGCGGCCTCCTTCGAAAAGCGGAATTTCCACGACAACACCAACACGCCCAATGGCTTCGGCTTCGTCCGTACCGTCCGGTTGCTCGCTTGGATCCACAGCCTGGCGATAACCGTACGAACCGATCAGGGCAACTCCCGGGCGACGAGAACCGCGTGCCGCGCGTCGCGCCATTTCCGCAGCTTCCGCATCCAGGCGCACCGCCCGGTAGTCCGAGCGCTGCGCCAATGCCGCCGCAATGCACTCGGCCGGTTCCGGACAAACCACCGGCTCGTCCAGTTCCAGTTTGCCGTCAAGTTGCGGAAGCGGATCAGCCTCCAGGCCCAGATGATTGGCCAGCGCACGCTCTTGAATGGCCTGTGCGTTGCGGGTTTCAATCAGCCGCTGCTCCAATTCCACACGACGTACCTCCGTGCGCAACGCATCCACCCGCGCCGCCTTTTGCGCCGCAACCAACTCGTTCACACGCTTCAAATGCTCGTTCATCGTTGTAACGGAAAACTCAACCGATTCAACCATATGCCGCTGCGCGAGAATGGCATAAAAAAGCGATGTCACATTGAAAACTAATTCACGGCGACTGCGGGCCAGGCGGCCCTCGGCCGACTGCGCCAGCAGATCCGCCCCGCGAATCTCGGAAGTAAGCCTTCCTCCGGTATAAAGCGGGAGTTTCAGCGTCATGCCGCCCTCAATGAATCCGGCTGCAAAAACGCCCTGTTCGCCATTATAGCGCGCACCAAACAACCGCGTATCCTCGGTGTATTCATGAATAGCGCCCGTTATGCCCAGAGCCGGCCAGCGCCGACCAGCGGAAGCATCCGCCCGTTCGCGAGCCGCTTGCGTCATGGCCGTATCCGTAGCCAGATCCGCATTGCGGGCCAGAGCCAGCCTGATAGCCTCCGACAAGGTCAATGCATTGGTAAATGCAGAACCGCGCACAACGACAGGAGCAAAACAGAATGCCACCGCCATGATTGAAATATGAGCAAGACTAACCTTCATCAAAAAACCTTTCCATAATACCTATGCAAACGCCCCAAACAACCATCTGTTTCGATCCCTGAGCGCAAGATTGTCAAATGTTTTGAAACTGTTGAAATGTCAGATCTGCAGATCGCACACACATCTTTCGCCTGGCCCCCCAACGCCAGCCTTATCAGATGTCCAAATGCTTTAAAAGTTTCGGCCTTAACGACCATCTTACGATCTTTTTTTACTGTCATGAATCAAAGAATAGCACATTTGGCCAAATGGTCAAGCGTTTGTTTTGAAATGTTTATACTAAAGCGTGATCATGTAGGTTTCAAAACGGGGTGTGGACGCTTCATTTGCCGAACGGTTGCTTGACGTGGAGACCGCTGCTGCCATTTTCTTGCGGATTACTACGATTCCGATCTGAAATAGATTTTCGTGGAGGCGCCACCCTTCATTGAGGATCGCGACGTTCAAGATAATAATTGATTCTATGCGGCTTGATATCGCGATCATTGAGGATGCGCCATATTGCCGCCTTGGTTGCTTTACACAGCCATTCATGCCCAGCTTTAGGCGCGTTTTGACGTGTATATTCC
>CAZOLK010000345.1:0-5412 GCA_964580325.1 uncultured Verrucomicrobiota bacterium
GGCGACGGCGTCTGCGGCGGCGTAGGCAGCGCCTTTTTCCCGTCCGGCCAGGAGTTCTATACCGCTTCGTCCGGCACCAGCCATTCGCAGCCGGCCGTGGTCGGCGGAGGCGCGCTATTGCGCCAGCATTTCGTCAACCAGGGCTGGTCCGTACCCAGCCCGGCCATGACCAAGGCCTCCCTGATGAACGCCGCACGCTACATGACCGGCGCCGGCGCCAATGACACGCTCTGGTCCGATTCCCAGGGCATGGGCTGCATGGACCTGGGCCGCATACTCGATACCACGCCGCGCATCCTGCGCGACCAGCTCAGCGAGGACAAGTTCACCGCCGCCGGCCAGGTTCGCGTCTTCTTGGCGCGAGTCAGCGATACTGGGCAGCCCGTGCGCGTGACCTTGACCTGGACCGACGCGCCAGGCTCCACTTCGGGCAACGCCTATTGCAACGATCTCGACCTGGAGGTGAGTCTGGGCGGCGCTATGTACAAAGGCAACGTGTTCAGCGGCGCCCTTTCGGTTGCCGGCGGCTCCGCGGACCCACGTAACAATGCCGAGAGCGTATTCTTGCCCGCGGGGGTCGACGGCCTGTTCATCGTCACCGTGCGCGCGGCTAACATCAATTCCGACGGTGTACCCAACGAAGCGCCGGACCTGGACCAGGATTTCGCGCTGATCGTTTACAACGGCGTCGAGGCAGCCGGACCGGCCCTGGTCACGGCCGGTTCGACCATCAACGCGGAAAGCTGCGGCGCGGGCAACGGTGCCGTCGATCCCGAGGAAACCGTAACCATCACGTTCGCGCTGAGCAACATCGGCACCCAGGACGCCACCAACCTGGTCGCGACCCTGATGCCCAGCGATAACGTAACCCCGCTCTCCGGTCCGGCAGCCTACGGCACGGCGCCGGCCAGCGGCACACCTGTATCCAACAGCTTCACGTTCCACGCGGCCGGCGAATGCGGCGCCACCCTGAACGCGACGCTCGACCTGCAGTCCGGCTCGAGCAACCTGGGTTCGCTGGTCTATGCTTTTCACCTGGGCCAGGACCATGCGTTTGCCGTCACCAACCGCAACACGGGCACAATCACCATACCGGGAAGCGGCACGGCTTCACCCTACCCAGCCACGATCCAGGTATCGGGCATGGATATGCCGGTGCGCCGCGTTACCGCCACGGTACGGGGACTGGGGCACACATACCCCAGCGACCTGGACCTGCTGCTGGTGTCACCATCAGGCGACGGCGTCATGCTCATGTCCGGCGCCGGCGGATCCGCCGATATCAACGGTGTGAACCTGGTATTCGAAGACCAGGCCGACACGGACTTGCCTTCGGGCGGCCCGATCCTGCCCGGAACCTACAGGCCGGGCAACTATTCGGGCGCGACGTCGCTGCCGGATCCGGCGCCGGGCGGACCCTATGCCGCCAACATGGCCGCACTGACCAATGGCGCGTTGAACGGAACCTGGTCGCTCTATGTCAACGATGCGGCTGACGGCGATTCGGGCAGCATCGTGGCCGGCTGGGAACTGATCTTGCATATGGCCGATCCCGAATGCTGCGCCAGCAACCTTCCGCCCGTGCTGCGACGCATCGGTCCGCAACGCGTCAGTGAGAGCAATACGTTGAGCTTCGCCGTTTTCGCGGACGACGCGGATGGTGCGCTGGTCACGCTGGTCATGAGCAATGCCCCGACCACGGCCATACTGGCACCCACCCAGGCCATGGGGCTGGTCAACGCCGTGTTCACTTGGACCAATGCCGGTCCGGCCGGCGTCTACACCACGGCGTTCTATGCCGTGGACAACAACGGCACCGATGTTGAGCAGGTGCTGATTACCGTCACGGCAAGTGGCAGCGGCACCAGCGCCGTGCTGCTGGCCGAGGATTTTGACGATTCCACTTCCGCGCCCGCTGGCTGGATCGATAACGGCAGCGCCAACGACACGGGTCATGCGCGGAGCGCGCCCAACTGCCGTGCCCTGGGAGAAAACGACACCCTGAGCACACCGGCCGTACATTACCCGACTCAGATCGTGTTCTTCGTGGATGCCAGCAGCGCCGGCAACGGCCAGGTCGCCAGCATCGACTACAGCATAGGCAGCGCCGGCTGGGTCCAACTCGGCACGTTCAGCGTCAGCATCGACGGCCACACAGAGACGTTCCCGCTGAACTCCGCGCCCGACCTGTCCAGCGCGACCAACGTTCAGTTCCGTTTCAATTCGACGTTTTATACCTGGTACCTGGACGACGTCATCATCACCGGCCTATCCCAGGGTAGCCTACCTCCGTCCGGCGCGCCACCGGTGCTGGTGGTGGGCGGTGGATTGGTCCACGACGCCGTGGTCAGCAACCAGGTCTCGTTCCTGGTCTCGGCCACGGGCACGGACGGGCAAATCGCCATTGTCACCAGCGCGGCGCCGACCAACGCCAGTTTCCCGGCGGTACTGGCGCCATCGCCGGCCAGCGGCACGTTCTCCTGGATCCCACTGCAAACAGGCGTCTTCACGGCAGTGTTTGCGGCATCCGACGCGAATGGGGTTTCCTCCCAGGCCGTGGATATCGTGGTGCGGCATACAGGCAGCGGCGTAAACGTCAATCTCGGCGTTCAGAGCTTCGAGTACGATGGCAGCGATACCTGGGCGTTCAGTACCAATCCGGCGGCCTACACGGTCAGCGAAGACATCTGGAACCACTTGGCCGGCCTGGCCTTGATCGCGCCCGTCGACGGCAGCCGGATGTGGGGCATGCAGGATCTGAACAACGGCAATGGCGGCGGTGCGTTCTGGCATACGCTGCGTTTTTCGCCGCTGGATTTGAGCGGTCATGACGAGGCCCAGGTGCTGTTCCAATATTACAGCGACGGCTACGATGTCGGCGACAGCCTGCGCTACAGCGTCATGTTCGATGCCGGCACGCAATGGACCAATTATATAGAGCTGGCCGGCCGAACCATGAGCTGGACGCCGGTACAGATCTCCGTGCCGACCACGGCAACCTGGGTGCGGCTCAGCTTGGAGGCGCTGCAGGATGGCCGCACCGATTACGCGGCCTGGGACAACGTTCGCGTTACAGCCAAGACCAGCGGCACAACCACCAATGCGCCGCTTATCCATGTGGCCGGCGGCGTGTCGCAGAGCGTTACGGTCAGCAACCAGCTCAGTTTCCTGGTCACGGCAACCGGAACAGCAGGCGATATAGGCATCTACACCAGCGCCGCCCCTGCCGGCGCCAGTTTCCCGGATGTAATGGCCCCTTCGCCGGCTGCGGGTCAGTTCACCTGGACCCCTGCGGTCACCGGCCTGTTCACGGCTACCTTCGTAGCTTTTAACAACCATGGTACAACAACCCAGGATGTTAAGATCACGGTGCTGCCCTATGTTTCGCCAGGCAGCAACATCGTCTTACGCTTCCAGGGTTTTGAGAGCAGCGCAGGCGACACCTGGACTTATGTCGCCGCGCCGACGCCCTATACCGTGAACGACGACATCTGGGATATCGTGACCGACCTGGCAGGCGTTATGCCGACCCAGGGCACCGCGTTCTGGGGCATCCAGGACCTGGACAACCCCTATGGCGGCGGTGCGTTCTGGCATACTCTGCGTTTCCCGGCCGTGGACATCAGCGCCTATAACAACGCAACCGTATCATTGCTCTATCACGCCATCGGCTTTGACGCCGGCGACATCACCCGCTACAGCCTGATGTATGACCAGGATACGGTGTGGACCAATTACGTGGTGTTGTCCTCCAATGCCGCCCCCTGGAGCCTGGTCGAGATTGCAGTTCCCGGTACCGCGGTCTGGGTGCGCCTGAGTCTCGAAACGTTCCAGAACGGTGCCGCGGACAGCGCAGGATGGGACGAGATCCTGCTCCGCGCCGACAATCCAGGCGCTGTCGGCGACACGGACGACGACGGTATCGCGGACGCCTGGGAAACGCTCTACTTCGGCAGCCCGGCCTTATGCGACGCGCAAACCGACAGCGACAGCGACGGCTTCAGCAACCAGCGGGAATACATAGCCAACACCCTACCGATCGGTCCCGGCGCCGCTAATTCCTACCTGCGGCTGAACAACATCCAACAGGCTTCCGGCCGGATCATCGATTTTGGCGTGCGCTCAGGACGGGTGTATTCGGTACAATTTTCAACCAACCTGCCAAACGCGCTGGACTGGCAACCGTTGACCAACAACATAACTCCCGAAGCCCATGGCGACCTGCTCATCAAGGATACGAACAACGCCCCGATACGCGCCTACCGCATTGGCGTCAGGCTGCCGTAGCGTAAACAGCCGGCGGCATCTTTCTCCCTTCCCTGGCTCCGAGTTCATCCTCTCCGCTCCGAATAACACGGCCATCGCGCAAGGTCAGCACCGGCGAGCCGTCAGCGGTCGCATGGTCTTCATTGTCTTTATTTATTATCTTTCGGACTCGTTGCACTGCAGAAGCTCTTTGAGCTTTGAACCCATCCGCGCCGGTTTGTTTTTTTCATAATCGAAACAGGCGAGACCCGTGGAGACCAGGGCGATGACGAACTTGTCCGCAGGACGACGCAGACGGTACACCAGGTGGAAACGCGCCCGTTTCACCTCGTTGGCCGCAACATCCACGATGAGTTCATCCCCCAGGTAAGCCTGAGTCAGGTAAACGACCTTGGCATCGGTCATAATCAAACTGGAGCCACCGGCATCGATTTCAGACAGGCCCGCGGTTGCCAGAAAACGGAGCCGGGCTTCCTGGGCAAAAACCAGCACAGCGTCATTGCCGAGGTGCCCACCATAGTTGATATCGCCGACGCGCACTCTGATTTCAGTGGAAAAAAGAGCTTTTTCAGGAAATGTAATCGCATCGTTTTTCATGATTTAGCAGATAATAGACAGGAATCGTGTAATAATGAAAGCAAAATTTTTGGTGGAATGGTGGTCATCTGCATCGCCTTGTTCAGCAATTTCTGCTGTCCTATAATCCCGTTGGCAATCCGCGTGGCTACCTGAGAGAATTTTAACGACAAGTTGGCGAACTTGCTCAGGCGGCGTCAGTTCGCACGCAGCCTTCGTCCAGCAGGGCTATGGCGTGACGGGCGTAATGGCCGCGCAGGTCGCGGGCATAGCGCTGGAGGATTTCGCGACCCAATCCCTGGTGGTCGCCGCAGGCGAGCAGGGCCCTGGCAAGATGGATTTCACGCAACGAACGGTTGCGCGGTTCCGTGTCGGCCTTGTCGCTGTTGACGCTCGCGGCTACGGTCAGCACATCGTGTTGATGATGACCGCTCATGTCCGGTTGTCGCAGGAGGTCGGCCAGCAGCGGCGCTGCCTGTGCGTCGGGATGCAACTGCAGGGCGATGGCAATCGCGCGCGCATGCGAAAGGGCGCAGCCGGTCTTCAGGGCCGCGACCTTGTCACGCAGAA
>CAZOLK010000346.1:0-5395 GCA_964580325.1 uncultured Verrucomicrobiota bacterium
AAAAACATGTTTTCTGTCAAGAAGATTGTATCAACTATTACGGAACGCGCTCTAGCTTACTTACTGCACGCCTTTCGGGGCAGGCGGTGCCAGGTGTTGTACTTGACAATGGCGTAGATGGCGTGAAGGCCGTCGCGCAAGCCGATCTTTTTGCCCTCGTCATACGTGCGACCGTAATAGGAAATGCCTATTTCATAAATGCGACATTGTTTCTGAGCCACTTTGGCCGTGATTTCTGGTTCAAAGCCAAATCGGTTTTCCTCAATGGAAATGTCCTGGATGATGTTGCGGTGAAAGCATTTGAAGCAGGTTTCCATGTCCGTCAGGTTGATATCGGTGAACATGTTGGAGAGCAGGGTCAGCATGCTGTTGCCCACCATGTGCCAGAAATAAACCACACGATGCGGGTCCGCGCCGGTGAAGCGCGAGCCGTAGACCACATCGGCCTTGCCGTCGACAATGGGTTGGATTAGACGTCTGTGTTCGCGCGGATCATATTCCAGATCTGCGTCCTGAATCAGCACAATGTCGCCGGTGGCCTTGGCAATGCCGGTGCGCAGCGCCGCGCCTTTGCCCTGGTTGGTCTCATGGTGCAGGATCAGGTCGATATCGTCCGCCAACTCGTCCAGAATCCAGCGGGTCCCGTCGTTGGAACAATCGTCGACAACAATGATCTCCTTGTCGTTGATGCCATTGTTTTTGACTGCGTCCAGCAGCGCGCGGATCGTCGCGGCTTCGTTGTAACAGGGAATAATGATCGAAGTTTTCATGAACTGCGTTTGTTGGCTGACGCGATGACGCGTTGGGCTTCGCGGTCCGCGGTGCGTCGTTTGATGGTTTCGCGCTTGTCAAAAGTGTGCTTGCCTTTGCAAAGACCCAGTTCCACTTTAAAGCGGCGATTTTTGAGGTACATGCGCAGCGGCACCAGGGTCAACCCCTTGGTGATCAGGTTGCCGTTGAGCTTCAGGATTTCGCGCTTGTGCAGCAACAGGCGTTTCACTCGTTTGGCGTCATGGTTGAAGCGGTTGCCGAATTCGTAGGGTTGGATCTGCACATCATGCAGAAAAACCTGGCCGTTTTCGACTTTGCCGAACGCCTCGTTCAGGCTGATGTGCCCGGCTCGGATCGATTTGACTTCCGTGCCGACCAGCTCGATGCCGGCCTCGATTTTCTCCAGCACAAAATAGTCGCGGAACGCCTTGCGGTTGGTAGCCACGACATTGTCCTGGCCTTTGCTCTTATCAGCTTTGCCCATGGACCGGCTCCGTAAAACACATCAAGCCTGTACCTAACGACTATCGAATCAGGCCAGGACGCGATAGGATTGTTCTACTCGGTTACTATTCGCTTACAAGGAAATGACGTTGGTGTCGATACTCTCTTCGCTGTTGATCATGGTCATTTCAGCGGTCAGCTTGCCTTCGGCAATCTCTTTGAGGGCAATATCCATCTTTTCCATAAATGGATTATCGGGCTTGATCAGGGTCCGATGTCCCGCGATCAACTGCTTGACCCTACGCGAAACCATGTTGATCAACAATGGTATATTAGGCACTCTTTTTTTGGCGCCTTCCAAGTATTTAATGTTCACACCATTTCCTCCGAATACTAAAAATACAAGCGGAGCAATTTACATGCCCCGCTTGTAAATGTCAAGTGGAAAATTCTGCTTTTTTACATCATTCCACCCATGCCGCCCATGCCGCCCATGCCGCCCATGTCGCCGCCGCCTGCCGGAGGTGATTCCTTCTCAGGCTTCTCGGTGATCATGCATTCGGTGGTCAGCAGCAACGACGCGATACTGGATGCGTTCTGCAGAGCCGTGCGGGTCACTTTGGTCGGATCGATGATGCCGACCTCGACCATGTTGCAGTATTCGTTCTTGCCAACGTCGTAACCGTTGTTTTCCATGGCGTTCTTGACTTCCTGCACCACGATGGCACCTTCGATGCCGGCATTATCGACCAATTGGCGTAAAGGAGCTTCACAAGCTTTGCGCACGATCTCTACGCCAATGGCTTCGTCGCCCGTGGCTTCCATGTCATCGAGGCAAGCCTGGCAGCGTACCAAGGCCACGCCGCCGCCGGCGACAATGCCTTCATCCACCGCGGCGCGGGTGGCGTGCAACGCATCTTCGACGCGGGCTTTCTTCTCTTTCATCTCGGACTCGGTCGCGGCGCCTACGTTGATGACAGCCACGCCGCCAGCCAGCTTGGCCAGGCGTTCCTGTAGTTTTTCGCGGTCGTAGTCAGATGTGGTTTCTTCGATCTGACGGCGGATCTGCTCGATGCGGCCCTTGATATCCTTGGTGGTACCGGCGCCTTCGACGATGGTCGTGTTCTCTTTGTCCACGGTTATACGCTTGGCTTTGCCCAGGTCGTCGATCTTGACGTTTTCGAGCTTGATGCCCAGATCTTCGGTGATGAACCGGCCATTGGTCAGGATAGCGATGTCTTCCAGCATGGCTTTACGGCGATCACCGAAACCAGGGGCTTTCACGGCGCAGACGTTCAGCGTGCCGCGGATCTTGTTAACCACCAGCGTGGCCAGAGCTTCGCCTTCGACATCTTCGGCGATGATCATCAGCGGACGTCCGGACTTGGCTACATTCTGCAACAACGGCAGCATATCCTGCAGGTTGGATATCTTCTTTTCGAAGATCAAGATGTAAGGCTCTTCCAGGCTGCATTCCATAGCCTCGGCGTCGGTCACGAAATAGGGGGAGAGATAACCTTTGTCAAACTGCATACCTTCGACCACATCCAGAGATGTATCGATGCTCTTGGCTTCTTCCACCGTGATGGTGCCGTCTTTGCCCACTTTTTCCATGGCGTCGGCAATGATCTCGCCGATCATGCTGTCGCCATTGGCCGAAATGGTGGCCACCTGGGAAATCGCCGTACGATCTTTGACTTCGGTGCTCAATTTGCTGAGATGCTGGACCGCTTTTTCGACTGCTTTGTCGATGCCGCGCTTGAGCATCATCGGGTTGGCGCCGGCCGTTACGTTCTTCAGGCCTTCGCGGTAAATGGACTCGGCCAGCACGGTAGCGGTCGTGGTGCCGTCGCCGGCCACATCGCTGGTTTTGCTGGCGACTTCGCGCACCATCTGGGCGCCCATGTTCTCGAAATGGTCGTCCAGTTCGATTTCTTTGGCCACGGTCACACCGTCTTTGGTCACGGTGGGCGAGCCGAATTTCTTATCGATGATCACATTACGTCCGCGCGGACCCAAGGTGGTTTTAACGGCGCGGCTCAGTTTCTCAACGCCGGTAAGGATGGCCTGACGGGCTTCGGATTCAAATTTCAACATTTTAGCAGCCATGATATATGTCTCCTTTTACAAGAGGTTAGTTGATTACCGCGAGGATGTCTTCCTCGCGCATGATCTGGTATTCCTTGTCGTCGATTTTGACTTCGGTGCCGCCATACTTGGGCATCAGCACTTTATCGCCTTCTTTGACGTTAAAAGCAATTTTCTCGCCTTTGTCGTCCAGTTTGCCCGTACCCAGCGCGACAACTTTGCCCTGCTGCGGCTTTTCTTTGGCTGTATCTGGAATGATGATACCGCCTTTGTTCATTTCATCTTCCTTGATCGGCTCAACCAGGACCCTGTCGCCTAGTGGTTGAATGTTCATGGTTATCCTCTCCTTCTTTGTTTATTGAGGTGAAGCGACCTGCTTCATCACCCGATGACGGCCGCCTCGTTATTTTTTTTAAAACGAACGGTTTATGACTTCTTGTCGTCCATCATTTCGAAATCGGCGTCGATCACATCGCCCTGATCGTCTTTGTTTTGCTTCGCACTGTCGTCGCTGCCATGATCGGCTCCGGGTTGCTCTTGTTGCCCTGTACCGGCTTGCTGGTCCGGGCCTGACGCGCCCTGGTCCGAAGCTTTGGTCTGCGCATACAACGCCGATGAAACTTCCTGCATGGTCTGGTTGACTTTTTCCATGCAATTCTTCATCTGCTCTAGGTTCTCGCTTTTGACAGCTTCTTTCAATTCGTCGACCGCTTTTTGCGCATCCGCCTTCTTGTCTTCCGGGATCTTGTCGGCGTGGTCTTTGATGAATTTTTCCGTGTTGAACGCCAGCGAATCGGCCTGGTTGCGGGTTTCCACGTCCTGCTTGCGCTTTTCGTCTTCCGTGGCGTGCATTTCGGCTTCCTTGACCATCTTGTCCACTTCCTGTTTGTCCAGACCGCTGGACGCCGTAATGGTGATGGTCTGTTCCGTGCCTGTGCCGAGATCCTTGGCCGACACGTTCAGGATGCCGTTGGCGTCGATATCGAAGGTGACCTCGATCTGAGGTACGCCGCGCGGCGCTGGTGGTAAGCCGTCGAGATGGAAGCAGCCGATGCGCTTGTTGTCGGATGCCATTTTGCGTTCGCCCTGGAGCACCTTGATTTCCACGGACGGCTGGTTGTCGGCCGCAGTGCTGAAAATCTCGCTCTTTTTGGTCGGGATCGTAGTGTTGCGTTCGATCAGCGGGGTCATCACGCCGCCCAAGGTTTCGATGCCCAGGGTCAGCGGGGTGACGTCCAGCAACAGCACGTCTTTGACCTCGCCCTTCATCACGCCGCCCTGGATAGCCGCGCCCACGGCCACGACTTCGTCTGGGTTGACGCCTTTGTGCGGGTCTTTCTCAAAAACCTGCTTGACGGTCTCGGCCACCTTGGGCATACGTGTCGAACCGCCGACCAGGATGACTTCGTCAATCTGGCTGTCGCGCAGGTTGGAGTCGCTCAGGCAAGCCTTGAGCGGACCGCGCGTACGTTCGATAAGGTCGTCGACCAATTGCTCCATCTTGGCCCGCGACAGGTTGATGTTGAGATGCTTGGGTCCGCCCGCGTCCGCGGTGATAAAGGGCAGGTTGATTTCGGTCTGCTGGGACGACGACAATTCGCACTTGGCTTTTTCGGACGCCTCTTTCAAGCGTTGCAGAGCCATGGGATCCTTGGACAGGTCAATGCCTTGTTCGCGCTTGAATTCGTTGACCAGCCAATCGATGATTTTCTGGTCAAAATCATCGCCGCCCAGGTGAGTATCGCCATTGGTGGCCTTGACCTCAAACACGCCGTCGCCCAGTTCGAGCACGGAGATATCGAAAGTGCCGCCGCCCAGGTCGTAGACCGCGACTTTCTCTTCCTTCTGCGAATCGAGACCATAGGCCAGAGAAGCAGCCGTGGGTTCGTTGATGATTCTCAGAACATTGAGTCCGGCGATCCGCCCGGCATCCTTGGTCGCCTGACGCTGACTGTCGCTAAAATAGGCCGGAACGGTAATCACGGCATCGGTGACCTTTTCTCCCAGATATTCTTCGGCTGTTTTTTTGATATTCGCCAATATAAAGGATGATATTTCGGCCGGGCTGTACTGCTTGCCGCGCAGATTGATG
>CAZOLK010000347.1:0-5392 GCA_964580325.1 uncultured Verrucomicrobiota bacterium
GCCGCGCCAGCGGGCGTGCGGCAGCTACGTTCAGGTGGGCGCAGATGCGGCAGCGATGCGTGTTCGCTGTGGGCTATGGCCAGGGCTCTGCGGCGTAACCGGGCGTGATCGATTTCCGGTTCGACCCGCGCATGCTGGTAGGCTTGAGGAAGTCATGGGTGAGCAGGCCGTTGACTGTCAGAGAGGACACGGTTGAGTAGGGAGCCGAGTACGAGGAGACCGACAAAGCTTGCGACAAAGAAGAAATCACCCGGAAAACCCTGAAGCGCCTAATCCGACCTTTCCTTCTTAGATATTGGATCTTGCTTGTCGGGTTATGAATATTCCGCAATCCGAAATCAGGTGTGTTGGGTGTCGGTCCGTATTTCCGTGTCAATCCGCCTTTGGAATTGTGCGCAGCAGGGGCTTCAGGCTTTTTTCGGCAGCGGCCAGCGATTCGATGACAAACCGCTCGATAGTCTCGTTGCAGGTCAGGTTGATTCCTGGCGGCAAGGCTTTTTCTTCAATTTCGGCGCGACCCATGGTGCGGTGGCCTCCGGCACTGCCCAGGGAACCAAAGGCCGCGGCCGCGGTTTTGCCCGCGCTTTTCTGATGTCCGTCGCAGCGAAACACAATGACCAGCTTGCGGTCCACGACGCCCGAAACCAAGGCCCAGTCAGCTTCTTTGACCCGGATCAGGAAGTCGGCGATCTGGGCGCAGACATCGGCGTAAGGGACTGGTCCGACATCGGAATAGAGGATATTCCTGGCATGCCGAAGCTTGGTCAGCGCAATGCTGAAATAGTCCAGACGGCGGATCGAGTAGGAAGAGAACTCGATTTTGCGCAATAGGTTGCGTTTCACTTTGCTCTCCAGAAAGCGTATGGCATCGCTATCCATCTCGGTGGGCCAACGGTTGGAATTGCTGCTGTCCGTTTTGATCCCATAATAGAGGGCCGTGGCCAGTTTGCCTGGGATGGGAATGTCCAGGGCGCGCAAATAGGCCGTCATGATGGACGATGTGGCCAGGATCGTGGAGCGGATGTCGCAGAAGGGATAGTTTTTTTTGTTTTTGCGTGGGTGATGGTCGATCACGATATCCACACGCGGCAGATCGACAAACTTGAAGAAATCCGGCTGCGCATCGACCAGCGCGATCATGTCGGCGTTTTTCAGGACATGCTCATCCAGGGGTTCCGCCGGGATCGATAGCACATTGATCATAGTCTGGTTCTCCAGGCGGCCAACCTCACCGGTATAGCGAATCAACGTCTGGACGCCGCCGGTCCGAACGATTTCGCGCAAGGCCGCGGCGCTGGCCAGTGCATCGGGGTCCGGATTGCTGTAAATAAGGATCAGTGGCGTCTGGACCTGGCTGATCGCCTGACGCAACGATTCGGCCATGTCATGGTTATGAGCTTTGTT
Organism: uncultured Verrucomicrobiota bacterium; assembly: GCA_964580325.1. Lineage (GTDB taxonomy): Bacteria > Verrucomicrobiota > Kiritimatiellia > CAYTQP01 > CAZOLK01 > CAZOLK01. The sequence goes on from CAZOLK010000347.1 coordinate 1,405, forward strand.
TTGCATGATCTCACCATAAAGCCCAATGATCGCTGAATCAACCCCATTGTTCTCCATACGGGGCGCATGACAAAAATCTAAAAACATGGTGCGATTCCTGCTTTCTTATAAGTTATGTGCAAAACCCTACATAGCAGGACAATCGGGTTGGAAATCGGCCATGGTCGCCATAAGACGTTTGGTGGCACATTGTGTCCAGCGGCACGGGTCATGCCGTGCACGGGAGATTGCCTGTACGCGACACTGCACGAGGCGTTCATTTTTCGGAGTGAGTCACTATTTTTGCAAAATTGCAAAAAATGTAAATTGCTTCAGAGGGCAGAGTCATGGCAAAAGTACTGGTAATATACGATTCGAATTCCAGTGATACGAAAAAGATGGCCCATTTCGTGGCTGAGGGCGCTGCAAAAAGTGGCGCTCAGGTATTGGTGAAGGGAATCGACGAGACCGATGCTTCGGAAATGGTGGAATCCGATGGCATCATCCTCGGTTCACCCACCTATTACGGCACCATGGCGTCCGCAATCAAGAAACTGCTGGACGACAGCATCAGGTATCACGGCAGATTGGCCGGCAAAGTGGGCGGCGCGTTCTCCGCTTCATCCAACGGCGGCGGCGCCGAGACCACGGTACTCGATATTCTCAAAGCCTTTCTGGTGCATGGGATGATCGTGCAGGGCAGTGTTCGCGGCGATCACTACGGCCCGGTATCCATGGGTTTGCCCAACGGTCGGGCCGCGGGTGAGTGCGTGCACCTGGGCCAGATCGTAGCCGAATTGGCCGGGCGCTTGAAAACAGTGCGGGATCAGGGCTGATCAGATGCTCAGGGCCTGACGCAGGAAGTCGACCTGCGGCATGTCCTGAAAGATCTGGAACCCTTCATCAGCCACGCTGTCACGAGCCTTGTTGTCCTGGAGATAGTGTTGACAAGTTTCGACCAGCTTGTCGTAAGAGGCAAAAGCCACGCCCTGAGCAAAAGGCCTTTCGAGCTTGTGATCGGCGCCTTTTTCAGATACCACGAAAACGCGGTTGGCCAATAGATAGGAGACGCGCACCAGTTCGAACACGCGCGCTTCGTAAAAATGGATGTTCAGCACGATTTTAGTTCTTGCCACAAAGGCGTCGCGGTGGACGCCGAAAATGCCGTAAAGCCCCTCCACTTTCAAGCCCAGGTTGTTCAACTCCTCCAGAACTTTGATCCGCCGTTCGTTGGGCGAACCGTAATGGAGCACATCGATATCCTGGTGTAAATGGGGAATGCGGGTCAGCGGCCGCGCATAGCCAATCCGGCAGAGCCGCACATTGGGCACGTGCATTTTTTTGAGCTTGGCAATGTTTTTTTCGCTGAAATCCCATACCTGAAAGCGTTTCAAAAGATCGATGTATTTCTGATTCATCCACTTGGAATTGAGCTGGATCTGCTCCAGGTTGTACAGGATCGAGCGTTCCGGCAGGTGGATATGCGGCAGGGACGGCAGCAGGTTGCACCCCAGGATGATGGGATCGGAAGTCACCTCGGAGCGGCTCTTGACAACCGGCACGGCAAGACCCAGCTCGCTGAATGCATGCTGCAATCCCAGTGCCATTTCGTCAAAAGCCTGGCTATGTATATAACCCGGCGGGCAGACAATCCAAATACAGTAGCTTTTTTCCATAGATCAAGCGATCCTCACCATAAGGCACGACAGCCAAAAAACCTTATATATATGTAACAATGCGCCATGCGTCAAGATTTTTCAAGAGAGGAATCGCCTGCAAGCGCTGGCGTATAAGATCCAACTTGCACTTGCTTTCACCCTGAAATTGGTGAATACTTTGCCACATGAAAATTGAGTTGAGAGAAGAACAAAGGCAACCTGGTCTTTTCACCGGGCAGACCGTTTTTGTTGTCGGGGATGGGGGTTCGGCGTGAAAAAGCGGATAGAACGCAACGCACCCTGCTGGTGCGGCAGCGGAAAGAAATACAAGAAATGTCACATGTTGGAGGACCAGCGCGTTGGCCACGATCTCGGCCATGCTCAAGCTTTGACCAAGGGCAAGGTCAGCCCCATGCGCTCGGTGCCAGAGCATATCGTATGTCCGCCTTATGCCTTGACGGGCGCGACGGAAGCGGACGATATGGAGCAGCGACCGCTGAGCGACGAGGAGATCGAAAAGTTGCGCGCCGCCTGCAAAGCGGCGTGCCGGGTGCTGAATCTGACTCTGCAAGCCGTGGCGCCAGGCGTAACCACCGACGAGTTGGACCGGATTGTACATGAAGGTTGCATTGCCGAAGGCGGCTATCCCAGCCCGCGCAATTATCGCGGCTTTCCCAAGAGCGTTTGCACCTCGGTCAACGAGGTGATCTGCCACGGCATCCCCGATGATCGGCCGCTGCGGGAAGGGGACATCGTCAACGTTGACGTCACCATTTTTCTCAACGGTTTTCACGGCGACTGCTCCCAGACCGTGCCTGTGGGCGAAATTGACCCGGCTTCGCGCAAATTGCTGCAGGTTGCTCGCGAATGTCTGGACCTGGGCATTGCCGCCATTAAACCAGGCGCCTGGATCAGCGATATCGGTCGCGCCGTTGAAGCCCATGCCGAAGCAGCTCGGTGCAGCGTTGTACGTAGCTATTGCGGTCATGGCGTTGGCCGTCAGTTCCACAGCAAACCTACGGTGCCGCATTACTACGATCCTGACGATGACGTGCTGATCCGACCGCGCACAGCCTTTACCGTGGAACCCATGATCAACATGGGCACCTGGAAACACAAACTGTGGCCCGACCAGTGGACCGCAGTGACCAAGGACGGCAAACGCAGCGCCCAGTTCGAGCATACGGTTCTCATGATGGACAACGGTCCGGAGATTTTGACCGTGGTATAACACGAAAGGAAATGCCATGCTGGAACATGTGGAATTGGCCATTCGATTGCTGATGCACGCAGCGCGCTTTCGTGAAGGTATGTGTGTCGAAGAACTGGCGCGCGCCGTCGAATGCGAGGCGACCTTGGCACAACAGGTTCTTGACGTGTTGAAACAACACGGTTTGCTTATGCTGAATGAAACCCGGGAGCGATATCAAGTGGGCTATCGCATGGTCAGCCTGGCCCAGCACGTGGATATGTACCACGAATTGCACCGGTTTATCCAGCCCTATCTTGAATCGCTGCTGCACCGGATGGGAGAAACGGTGAACATCTGCGCCCTGATCCAGGGGCAGGTGATGATGATCGGCGCAAGGTCTCCTGAGCTTTACATGGCCCATTTCGAAGCCTTTCCCAAAATGCTGCCGCGGCCCCTGAACCAGGCCACCGGCAAAGTGCTGCTGGCATACAGCGATCCGGCTTTTCAGGAAGTGTTTGTCAAAACACAGTTCGAGTCCGAGGATAAGCCACGAAAATACAAGGACGAAAACGAAGCGTTGGCCGACCTGGAATCCATTCGAGATCAAGGGTTTGCGGAAAATATGGGTGAGTTGTTGCCCTATTTGATCGCCGTGGCCGTACCCATTTTCGACGGACGCGGTTCGATTTGGATGACGCTGGGCATGAGCGCGCCAAGCGTACGCTTCAACCGCAAGCGACGCCAGGAAGCCCTGTCCATCATGCTGCCCATGGCCATGACCATGAGTGAAAAAGGTTGCGACAGTTTGAGCGGGGCGAGCGCGGAAGCGTAGGCTTGGCGCGTTTGCTTGGCGCGTTTATTGCGATTCAAACTCCAGTATGCGAAACAGTCCTGCGGGTACGCGGATGCTTAGTGCGCGCTCCTCGATCTTCAGGCTATCGCCGCTGACCAGGTCATGGGCATGCCAGTTGCCCTCGACTTGCAGGTGTAGCGTGACCCGGCGATCACGCGGTTGCTGCCAGCCCGTGTCGATCACGTAGACGCGCAGAGTTTTCTGATCCAGACGCAGTGTCTGGATAAATACATCGTCTCCTTGGGCGCGTACCGGCAGGCGGTCTGCCGCGCACGCGAACGACTGCCGCAAGGCCATGGCCGCTTC
>CAZOLK010000348.1:0-228 GCA_964580325.1 uncultured Verrucomicrobiota bacterium
CGGAACAAGGCTGCCCGGCTCAAAGCATTGCGGGGTCTGGCCGAACTGCGCGATCCCAAAACAGTGCCGGTCATGATCGAGGCGCTCGAGGATGAGGCCATTCAGGACCATGTGGCCTGGACGCTCTATGAAATGGGTTCGCCGGCTGTCGAGCCTTTGATTACAGCCATGAACAAGGCTGCTCCGGCCGTGCGACGCAAGATTGAGCAGACCCTGGATTTAATCACC
>CAZOLK010000348.1:238-5386 GCA_964580325.1 uncultured Verrucomicrobiota bacterium
GAGCCCACGCGCGCGGCTGCGGCCAAGGCGTTGGGCCAATCCGGCGACCCCCGTGCGGCCCAACCCTTGATCGATGCGATGAACGATCCCGTGCGCGAAGTGCGGGAGCGTGCCGTGGAAGCGCTGGCTGCGTTGAAAAGCGGCGCTGCCGTGCTCAGCCTGGTGGCGCAGCTCAAAGATGACGACATGCGCATCCCGGCGGCCTGGGCCCTGGGTGAGATCGGTGATCAGCGTGGGTAGCGCGGTCTGGCTACGCTGTTGCAGGCGGACGATGTGGAAGCACAGGATGTGGCTGCCCGTGTATTGCCCGGATTTGGCGCAGCGGTGTTGGAGCATGTGCTGCCCCTGATCCATCATGAAAAGGCGCATGTCCGTGTAAGGGTGCTCCGAATTTTAGGCCAGCTCAAGGCTGCGGAGACACTGGAAACCGTAACGGCCGCACTTGGAGACGAGAATCTCCTGGTCCGCCAGCAGGCCGTGGAAGCGCTGTCGTGTTTTGGCGCATCAGATGTTGCCGTGATCGAGCACTTCATTGCCGCCGCACGCGACCGCAATGCGCTGGTGCAGGTCAAAGCGCTTGAAGCGCTGGGCGGTTTCAAAGACGAACGCGTGGTACAGCCTCTGCTTGAAGCGACTCGTGACCCCAATACCTATGTCTGCGGCGCCGCGATCCGGGCCTTGTCCGCCTTGACCGGCGAAAACCTGGAAACTCCGGGCCAGTGGTCGACCTGGTGGCAGGAACGCGGCGAAGTCTTTCTGGATTCGCTGCGCCGCGCCCCGGAGCGCGAATACAGTCTCTTCTGATCCGCGCACCGTGTTGGGTGAGTGTCGGGTGGATTCCATGTGCAGGTGACAATACGGTTGACGATCACGAATTACGCTTATTTTTGAATGCATTGACAGCTTTGCCCCCCCTGCAAGCTGAAACCTGCAAACTGAATCTTGCCAGGCAGGCTGGTTGTTGCTAAACTGACACGTCAAAGAAAGGGAATGAGCATGCTCGATTGTAAAATACGTATCGGTTTTTTTGTGAACGATCTGCAGACTGAAGAAGCGGGGTTTACCACTACGCGCTTGTCACTGTTTGCGCACAATCGCGGTCACAGGATTTATTACATCACCCCTGAAGATTTTGCCGTGGACCCAGATAACTGTGTGCGCGCCCGTACCATGGCACCGCAGTCCGAAAAGAAGTACAATTCGCGAGAGACGTATCTCAAGGAGTTGCAGAGTAAAAAGGCGTTGCGCGAGCGCATTTCCGTGGGCGATCTGGATATCCTCATGCTGCGCAACGACCCGTCCACCGATGTGATGAGCCGCGCCTGGGCCCAGCAGGTCGGCGTGCTCTTCGGTCGCCAGGCCCTGCAGTACGGTGTGGTCATCGTGAACGATCCCAACGGCTTGGCCCAGGCCATGAACAAGATGTATTTTCAGTCGTTTCCTGAAGAGGTGCGACCGTTGACCTTGATCACGCGTGATCGCGACGAGATCAAAAGTTTTGCCCGCGATGTGGGTCACATTGTGATCAAACCGCTCCAGGGATCTGGCGGCGCCAACGTGTTTATGGTACGCGAGCAGGACATCCCCAACATGAACCAGATGATCGACGCCGTGGTGCGCGACGGCTACGTGATTGCCCAGGAGTATTTGAAGGACGCTGAACAGGGCGATACGCGGTTGTTCCTGATGAACGGGGCGCCGCTGCGCTATAAGGGTCGCTATGCCGCATTCCGGCGCGTGCGCGAAGGCGGCGATCTGCGCAGCAACATTCATGCCGGAGGACGCAAAGCGCCGGCCGAGATCGGCGAACGCGAACTGCGCATCGCCGAAATCGTGCGGCCTAAGCTGGTGCGCGATGGCATGTTCCTGGTCGGCCTTGACATTGTCGGCGACAAGCTGATGGAGATCAACGTCTTCAGTCCTGGCGGCTTAGGCAGCGCCCAAATTTTTGAAAAAGTCAACTTCTGCGTGCCGGTGATCAACGCTCTGGAACGCAAAGTGCAGTACATGAAATACTACCGCCGCAACTTCGCCAACGAAGAGATGGCGGTGTTGTAAGGGCGTTCGACGAGGAGAAAGTTTATGCCTTCTGCGGCTGAGGCATTTCGGAAAATCGACAGCTTCACCAACGCCCTGATCACCTCCATGGCAGTTTTGTTGCATCTACATCGTCTCCAACCCATACCTGGTCTGAACCGTTTGTTGTTTCAGGAGCCGTGCGTTTTTGATCGCAGTGGTTCGATGATGACCAGGTTGGCGTCGTAGGTCAGGATGCCCAGCAGGATGGAACCGATCAGCCGGTCGATGCGTATGTCGTAGACCAGGTCCCTGGAAAACGGATTGCTGCCGAGTGGGTCGGCTACGTTCACCGTGCGGGTGGCCGCTGAATAACCGCGCAGCACCACGAAATGGCCGGCCGGCACGCCGCGTATGTCGTCGTCTATGCAGGTCGGGCCGAACTCACGCATGGAACGGTACAGAAAGGTAGAGCTTAACCCAGTCAGGATGGGCACGCCGCGCTGCAAGGTTCGCCGGATCAGGCTGGGGCGCAGATCTTCAAGTTTGATCCGGCCGCCCAGCCTCATGAATTGCCGGTAATAGCTGGTGGCAATCTGCAGTTTGCGCCCGGGTTTGACTTGGGCCTGACGGCTGAGGCAGTCGTCAAGGTTCTTGCCGATGGTGAACCAAGTGGGGTCGAACACCATCAGGTTATAAGTGTAGATGGTGACTTTATACCCACGCTGCAATGCATGGCAGGCCAGCATGACACCCAGCGTTCCACCGTTTTTCAGGCGCGGACTGGTTTTGATCACTTGGCGCAGCGAGATGTCGTCGTCGTAATAGCGATATACGGCATGCAGGCAGGTCGGACCGCAGGTGGTGTCGTCCGGTTGGTGCAGCATGTCCAGCTCGATCATGTGGTTGGCGGGTTCTTGCTGGGATACGTGCTCGTTTTGCATGGGACCGGTTCCTTTCTTTTTAATATAGAGGCGCTTGTTTATTTTGCCGCTGCCGTTGTTGAGGGTATGAACGCGCGTGCGTTCCGCAAGCAGTCGGCCAATTCGCCGTATACGGCGCACAGCCGCGCCCGGGATGGCGCGGCGCCAGTGGCATGCAGGATGCGTTCAGCCAGGCAGCCGTTCACCAGCACCTGACGTACCGGTGCATGCCACCAGGCCGCGGGTTCTTGTTCGGCGAACAGGTTCTCAATCAAGCCGGTCACGGTCGCGCAATCCGGCGAAGCGCCGAAAAGCGTGGCATAGGCTGGCCAGCGCAACGGCGCCCGACCGCCGCAGCGCGCCACGTCGTACAACAGCGCGGCCAGGTCCTGTTCGGTCAGGGCTTCCTGCATGCGCAACGAGGCGTGGCGTTCGTACACCAGATCTTTGAGCAGTTCCACCAGCCATTGGCACAAAGCTGTATCCATGACCGGGCTCTCCTGGATATCGAGCAGGCGGATCTCGATGGCGTTGCGTGCGAAACGCGCGATGGCGCCGCGGGCGTTGACCCATTCATGGGCCAACACGCCGTCGGGATCGGTTTCGCGCAGGGCTGTGTAGATTGGCTGCAGGATGCGCTGTTCATAGTCTTCGCGACCGGCGACCACTTCGGGAATCGTCGCGCCGGTGATTGCGGGGATGCGCTGGCAGTTATCGCGGTAGGCGAACATACGCGTATCGAACATGCCGGTGATCGTGCCGTCCAAGATCGGCGAGCCGGCGAACAAGGCTGGCATCAATGGCAGGAGCACGCGGATCGCGCTGTGCAGGCGCCGGAATTCTTCGTCGCCATGGAACGACAGGTTGAGATGCACCGCTTGCAGGTTGGACCATCCATGGCCGCGGCAATCGAAGATGCGATCGAATGCGCGGTAGATAACCTGATCGCCAAAGGGCCATAGCCGGGTTTCGCGCATTGGATCCATCCAGGGGTGCGCCGGACCGGGCAGCAGACGGCAACCGAGCGGCGACAGGTGCGCTTCCATGTCCAGGATCTGCCGTTGAAATTCCTTGGCCAACGCGCTCAAGCCGACAACGGGTTGTTCGGTTTTGAGTTCGATCACGTGTCGTGCCAGTTCGTTGGACCAGCCCATGGCGTCGCGGCACACAGCATTGCACGGTTCGCCGTCCATGCGCAGCAGCGCATCCGCTTCCGGGCGCACATCCAGCGAGGCCTCGTCGACGATCATGTATTCGAGTTCAAGGCCCATGCGTTCGAAGAGATGCCAGACCGGTTTCATGTTGCGCCTCCCGCGGTGCGGCGCCGGTCCATGCGCGCCATGAGCACGTGCAGAATACGGGCGTAGAGTTCTTCGCCAATACAGCCGTCCTCAATGCCGCGATCCAGGCTCGGGTTGTCGTTGATCTCGATGACATACGCTCTGCCCCGGTGTTCTTTCAGGTCCACGCCGTAGAGTCCGCGACCAACCAGTGCGGCGGCGCGCACCGCTGCTTTCAGGACAGGCTGCGGCACCTGTTCGAGCGGCACGGCGTCGGCCAGTCCCGAGCGGTCCGCGACGCGGTTGGCCGCGTGGTGATAGATTTGCCAGTGTCCGCGCGCCATGTGGTAACGACAGGCATAGAACGCCTCGCCGTCAATGCAGCCGATGCGCCAGTCATAGGCCGTGGGCATGAATTCCTGGGCGATCAACAGGTCGGAACGCGCAAGCAGCTCCTTGACCCGCTCGAAATAGAGCGCTTCATTGTCGACCTTGATTACACCGAGCGAGAACGACGAGTCCGGCTGCTTCAGAATGCAGGGCACGCCCAGAGTGCGCAGCACCGTTTCGGCGTTGTCCTTGTGCAGGATCAGTGTGCGCGGCCGCGGCAATTGGTAGCGGTTGAGCAGTTCCTGCAAATAAACTTTATTGGTGCAGCGCAGGATCGAGACGGGATCGTCCAGCACGGGCATGCCTTCGGTTTCGGCCCGACGTGCGAAGCGGTAGGTATAGTGATTGACCGCGGTGGTGGTGCGGATGAACAGGGCGTCGAATTCGGCCAGCGCGCCATAATCGTCACGGCTGATCCGCTCCAGGCGCACGTGCAGCTTGCGCGCCGTATTTTCGAACATGCGCAGAGCGCTTTCGTTGGACGGCGGCGTCGGGTCGTGGCTGTCGACCAGCAGGGCCACATCGTACCGGCTTCGCAA